>JBOHZJ010000136.1:0-17884 GCA_050738395.1 Steroidobacter sp. | reverse complement strand
GAAGTAAGTCGTTTTGCGCAGCTCTTCGAGGAGGCGCTCGAAATCGACGCGACTTCGTGGTTGTCCATGGCTGCGCACCCACTTGACCAGAAACGGGAAGAAGTCCGTCTCGATGTCCGGGATCGCGATGTACGGACTCTGGTTGAGCAAGCCGCGCACCAGCTTCGTACCTGAGCGCGGCATGCCCACGATGAATATGGGTCCGACAGAAGCCGCGGCGACTTCATGCTCCGCCGTACGATCGACGGTGTTGACCCCGATGCATTCAGCCATCTCTCTTTCCGGTTACAACCATAATCTGAAAAGACCAGCGTTGTTTGTTTTACACAGGTCTGCAACGCCGCGGCTGCACATCGTGTTCCCGTGCGTCGAATCGCCCAACGGCGTTGGTGGGCCGAGGGCATTAAAGATCGCGAACGGCGGTGATCGACTGATCCTCCACACGCGGTCGCAGAGGCGACTCTTTCTTCTGGTCCAGTAGCTCGAGATATTTCAGGGCGACCTGGCGAGCGGAGTACTGATTGCTGACAAAGGCCTGGGCGCGCGCGCCTATCGCCCCACAACCAGCCGGGTCGCGCAGCAGCTCATCGATTGCAGCGCACATCCCGTCAACGTCTTCGCAGCGTCGGCCCAGGCCGCGCCGTTCGATCAGGCGATCCGGATCGAAGAAGGACGCCACGGGCACCCCTCTGATCCACGCCTGCAGAAAGGTGTTCGGAAATCCCTCGTAATCCGACGTGTTCAGATGTACACGCGAGCGGTCGAACCAGTCGCCGACATCCTGGTAGGAAACTCCCCCCGTCATGACGACATTGGGCGCCCCCTGCGCCTGGCTCGCGATGCGCTCGAAATATGCCGCCGCTCGAGGAACGCTGCCGCCGACGAGCGCGAATCGATACTGAGGAAGACGGCGCGCGAGCTCGAGCGCAATGTCCGGTCGCTTCACAGGACGCAGGTTGCCTACCCACAACACATCGACATCCTTGCTCCGCGCCGATGTCGCCCGGGGAGGCTCGACTGCGATGTTCAGAATTTCGCTGCGTACTCCATAGTGGCGGGCGAGGAGTTGGCGTTGTTGCTCGGTCTGAGCTGCGATCAGCGACGCGTTCCGTACGCCATAGCCAAACAGCCAGCGATCGCGGCTGTATCGCAGCGGCTGCCGACCCGGCACACAATCGCTGTCGGATGCAATGCGAAGGATCGAGCGCCTCCGGAGGTGTTTCGCGAATCCGACGGCTACTCCGGACCAGTGAGCAGCAGGCGACTGGTAGTAGACGTCGGCGTCTATCTCCCTCATCGCACGCATGACGCCCGTCAGCCTCGGATGCATGAATCGCAGCCCGCGAATTCCCGCATGCTGCCGATATGCAGCAACGGCGCGGATGCCGTCGACTGTAGTGACGCGCGGCTGGCCGTGATCACGGACGATGATGGAAACGTCGAGACCCAGATCTCGCCACGCTCTGGCCAGCAGCACATGCTGTACCGACTCGCCTCCGATGTAGCCGTACGAAGCGTCGCCCGTAAGCATTGCGTAGTCTTCGAGCCCAATGATGCAGATCTTTTTTATGGCCATACACCTGGGGAAGTCGGTTTCGTGCTTTCGCCACGGTCGCACCAGTGCAGGCAAGATGCATACCCACTGCCGAGTGCGCGCCGCCGTCGCCGACCAATGGCTGCGCCGCAGACGCTTGTAAATTTTGCGCCGCGCATCTGTAGCTTCTTCAGAAGCTACGCAGGTGGAAGTGAATCGCCCTTCGGCGAGCAGCGGAAGGGGTCTGGTGGTCGCTCGTCACTTACTGGACCAGGCCAGGACGAGTCCGGCGCCGGGAGGCGACTTAGGGTTGGGCGTCGACGAGGCGCGCTTCGGCTCAATCGGTAAAGCATTGCGTCGAATCACGCGCCGCGAGAGCGAAACTAACGCGGTCGAATGCGTCTATCCAGGAAGAGATGCCGCCCGTCATGCGACGAGCGGCAGGTACGAGTTCTCAGTTCAGGGACCGCAGCACAGCGCCGCTCACGACAGCGTGCTGCACAAAGCAAACCTTGCGATGGCTCACAGACGCGATCACCGCCGGATGGCGAGGACCGGAGGCTCTGGAATCGGAGCGGAGCGTCCCTCCACTTGCGCAGCCATCTGATGCAGCCAGATCTCCAGCTTGGTGTAACCGCTCGGGGTAACGTCGTTGTGGCCTTCCGGCAAGGACAGTGCGCGGCGATTCTGGGCCATCGCCGGCCAGCCGCCCGCGTTCCTGTTGCAGCGCGCTGTGCCATTCGCCGAAACGCAATTGATGATGCGGCCAGTGCGATCACGGACGCTCTTGACGATTCGGGCATCGACAGGATCACGGGCGGCGGGTCGCGAACCGGTGAACTTCAACACCTGGTTGAAAGCTACGTTGTCGTCCGTCGACAGTCGCGTAAGGCCGGCGGGCCAGATCGGAGGCAGCGCCGCCTTGATGGAAGCCGGCAAGCCGCTGGTTGCGATCGACCAGTCGCCGCCAGACGCAGAGTCGAACCCCACATTGTCAGCCAGATACAGCTTGCTCGTGAGCGGCAACGGGTACTCCTCGGCCCCAGTGCTGACGTTCACAGGCGTGTCATGGATTGTGTCCGCGCCGCGAATGAATACGTTTCCGACGATCGTGTTCTGAGTCACCACTCCATTCATGCTTTGAAAAGTGGCGCTCTGCCCCCCGGCGTTGTACACGATGTTGTTGACGAAGACTGAACTATGCGAGCGGTTGAGCGGATTGCGGGCCCGGTTGTGAGCCAGCAGGTTGCCGACGACCGTTGCACGACCACCGCCGTCTTGCCCCAGCAATAAGCCGTACCCGGACTGCTTTCCGTCGGCCTTCTCATACAGGCCTTCCGCGATGATATTGTTGCTCAGCGTAACGTTGTCCCAGGCATCCCAGACCGCCACCGTTTCATCCAGAGCCCAGGTGAGCGAGCAGTGATCCACGACAATGTTCTTGATCGGCGTCGCGGATTCGATCTTCAGCGCGTCCCGATTGACGAACGCCGGGCCTACGGGATCGTCACCCACGCGAATACTTATGTGTTGCACCAGTACGTTGGAAGCGTTGATGTTCAACGCTGCGCCTCTGAGCATGATGCCAGGCGATGGCGCGGTCTGACCTGCGATGGTGATATTGGGATTCCAGATGTGAAGGTCTTTGGTCAGGCGGATGGCGCCGGACACTTCGAACACACAGACGCGAGGCCCGGATGCGGCCACGCACGCGTGCAATGAGCCTGGGCCTGACTCATTCAGATTCGTCACGCGGTAGACCTGGCCGCCTCGTCCAGCTGGCGTGTCGATGCCAAAACCACTGCCTTGCGGGATCACCGGCAGCGCGCTCGCGGCGAACGGCGCAGCGCCCAGGGCGCATGCGAGGACAGCCCCGATCTTCGCTCGCGCTCGCTGCGCACGGCGGCGACCGGCGCCACCTCCGCGAATAGCCTGTGGAGTATCAAACATCAGCTGCTCCTCGATCTCTAGAATAACTCTTCGCCACGCGGGCGGCAGGTCCGCAACCTTAGAACGTCTTACGGCGGCGAAAAAGTTACGCCGGGGAGCGACACCTTTACATCGGACAAGCCCTGAACCCGCACGCGCACGTTCATTCAACCATCGCAAGACATGTCTCCGAGATGCGACGATTCACGTAGGTCATTGCCCTACGGCAGGCCCGGCGGTCGAATGTCGGAGTCGAACCGGATCCTCAGGGCGGTTGTTTAGTCATCGAAGGCCGCGGTGCTCCGCATGGCTGCAGTTGCGACGGCGGATCGCTGACTGCGGGCATGCGCGTTGCATGTCAAGCAGCCTATTGCAGTTGAGCAGCACACGAACGCCCGAGGCCGCTGACATGTCGATTCCGCTCGTCCGCACGCCTCCTTCCAGCGAGACCAGGAGCCCTGAGCAACTCTGGGAACAGTACGTGCTCGAGAAGGAGCTCGCGGCGATATTGCTGAACGCCCCGAAGGCGGAGCGCGGGCGCCTGTACTCGTGGGCTTATGAGGAACTCTTTCGGCGCATTCCGCACCATCCGCAGCTGCGCCACAAGGCGTCGCCGGAGGAACAGGTGCGTCGTGTCGAACAGCAGATGCGTTTTCTGAGTTCCTGGCTTCAGCCGCAGACAGTCTTCCTCGAGATCGGCGCCGGCGACTGCGCGCTGTCCTTCGCAGTCGCCGAAAAAGTCGCTCATGTGTACGCGATCGACGTGTCCGAATCGATCACGAGCGCCGTGACTCGACCGGGGAATTTCACCCTGATGCTGTCGGACGGGACGAGCATCCCGACGCCGCAGGGGCAGGTGACGCTGGCCTACAGTAATCAGCTGATGGAGCACCTGCATCCCGAGGACGCTCTGCAGCAGCTCACGAACATCTATCACGCGCTTGCGCCAGGAGGAGTCTACGTTTGCGTCACGCCGAATCGGCTGAGCGGACCATGCGACATCTCCGCCTACTTCGACAATGTTGCAACCGGCTTTCATCTGAAGGAGTACACGGCGACTGAACTCATCGCTATTTTCCGCGCCGCGGACTTCAGGACCGTGCGGCAGTGGCTGAGAAGACCAGGCGGCTATATTGCTGTTCCTAATTTGTTCTCGATTGCGACGGAACGAGCGCTCGAGCGTGTCCACCCCACGATGAGGCGACGCTTGCTCACCAGCAGAGCGCTGCGAGCGTTGCGGCATGTCCGTTTGGTCGCCACAAAGTAAGCAGCGAGCCGCGCTGCCCTGAAGAGGCGCAGCAAGTCAGAACGTGCGGACAGGGGGTTTGGAAATTACGGCCGCGGCCGACGCGCCAGCGCAGCCGCTCTGCGGGCAACTGTAGTTCCGGATTTCGTTATCTAGTGCGGCCGCCGCAGAATGAGCGCGGGCGCCGAGCGCAGCTTCTCTAGGAGCAACCCTATTTCCGGAACACGCAAGCGTCCGAGCAGTACGGTGAATATAACGATGTAGGCCGCGCCCGCCGGGATGACGCCAAGAATGCCGAGGCGTTCTGTCCAGAACTGCCCATACAACACGACAGCAGCCAGCATCGCGGCGCCCAGGGTCTTCAGCAGATCCTTCCAGGGCGCAAATGAGCGCAACGGGATCTCGAAGGCTCGTGCGGTCTGCACCCCAAGATAGGCTCCTTCGACGAATCTCGAAATTACCATGGCGGTCACGGCGCCGATCAGCCCCCACAGCGGGATCAGAATGATCATCAGACCGGCTCTGAGGGCGAATGCAATCAGATTGCTATGGAGGATCGGGACGTTGCGATTTATGGCGCGCAGGGGAATGCCGAAATCCAGGGTTTCGCGCAAGAACGTAAGCAGGTAAATCTGGAAAATCACGACCGCCGGTCGATACGTCTCGGAGAACAGCGTGACCACCAGAACGTCGGCGAACCGCGCCAGCAAGACGCTTGCCGGGAAGAGAAATATCGCCGTCACTACGGTGGTGCGGCGCCAGAGCTTCAAACGATCCGCTGGCGATCGTGAAGTCTGCGACGCCATCTCCGGAAGCACGACGTCCGACAACGAATTACGGATGACGCTGATTACCGGCTGCATATAAGTGCCAATCGCATAGTGCGCGAGAGCGACGGGGCCCATCATCTTCGCCACGAACAGCGCGCCCAACGATTTGTTGAGCGTGACGACGACCAGCGCCGCGCCGAATGGCAGGCAATACTGCAGTTGTTCGCGCCACCTCGGCGGCTCTCCTCTCTGGACTGCACGCGCACGCACCCGCCACCCGATCGCCGAAAGAGTCAGACGCAGCGCCTCCAGACAGATCAGCGACCAGATGATCGTCGCAACGTCTCTCGTCAGCGCTGCGGTCGTGGTAACGACGACGATGCGTGCGACCAGTCGCGCGGTCGTGTAGCGAAGCACCGCCGAGCTTCGCTTCTCCGCCAGCCAGAGAAACTCCCAGAAGTCCATGTTGACGAAAAGAAGAACGTAGAGAGCGACGGGAACCGCATAGTCTCCGACGAGTTTGCCGCCGACGAGCGCGTTCAGCGCCAGCATGCCGCCGATGACGACGACGCTGCTTGCCACCGTCATCAGCACTGCCTGATTGACGAAACGCCAGCCCGCTTGCGGGTTGTTCGGAACGAAACGCAGCAGGCTGGAATTGATGCCGAATGCGGCGATGCCCCCTAGCAGCCCCACATACACGAGGAACTCGCGATACCGGCCAAAATCCTCCACGGACAGGAGGCGCACGAGGATCACCGGACTGATGAGCACCAGCCCGTAGTTCATCAGCCGCGTGGCTGAAATGGCTGCGGCGCGGCCGCTTAATCCACGAACGGCCCTACTCCGCGGTCGCTGGTGCAGAAGCGGGTTCCGCTTCCTGCACTTCTTCGCCCCGCGCCGCCGCGGCGACGTCTTCCGCCAGCGCCGCTTCATCCGCCTCCGCTTCGGTCGCCGTTGTAGCGGACGGCGACACTGCGCCGGGTACAGCGCGCAGAACGCGCGTAAGGCCGTCCCGCCCTGTATAGAGTGGGCTGAATCGCTTCGATTCTATTGCCGCATGCATCTCGCCTCGCACGCGGCGCTCTCCGCCAGACCAACCCTCCCCGGTGCCGATGACGAAGATCCGCTTGTCGTGATTCTCCTGCAGCAGCTCATCAAGCATCGCAGTAGTCACGATGACAGGCGTGCCGGTGTAGAAGTCGACGACGCCTGCTTTCGTACCCTTGACGAACCGCCGCGCAACTTGCGGGCCGATGAGCCAGTAGTCCACGCTGCCCAGATAGTAGGTCTGCTGCAGCACATCTTCCGCCAGCACGATGTCCTCGTCGGTCAGTTGCTGGGTATGCATGAAATCCGCCGCGCCCTTGTGATCCGGATGAAGCCTGTAGCCGGCGTTGACCACCGCACCTGCAGCCGTCGGATTGATCGCGCATACAGCGGTGAGCGCGGCGGCGACCGCATGGGTCTTCGCGCGGGCGCGCATGCGGGGCATGTTTGCAAGCAGCCAGTCTGTCCCACGCTGTGCAAAAGCGTACGCAGACAGAAGCATGGGAAGCAGGGACATCGACGTGTAGCGCGGCGGCACGTTCCATGCGAACAGCCCAAGTGCAAACAAGGGCGCGAACACGCCCAGGAAAGCGAGGAGCCAGTAGTCCGTCATTCGCCGCGTGCTGGCGAATTGATACAAACCCCACAGGAGCAGTGCGGCAGTCAGAACACCGGCGGCTTCGCTCAGGTCAGCGACGCGCACATACGGCCAGACGCTCGGCTGTCCTACCATCGCGCCGACGAGCTTGATGATCGAACCCGGCGTCGATGCAAGCAGGCTCGCATGGATCAGCGCCATCACGGCCGCCGCTATCACGAAAAGAATCAGGCGGGAAACCACCTGGGGCGAGCCATATCTGCGGGCGAGGACCACGCCGGCGAGATAGGCCAGCGCGGCAAGGTGATAGAACAACGCAAGCTGCAGCACGACTCCGGCGAGCAGCAGGACGGCGACGCCGAATGCCGCGGGCCGAGCGGTTGCTGCGCGCGCGACATGCAGAGCAAGGAACCCGATCGCGAGGCCTGAGATCCACAACGCGATGTCGAAGGTCAGTGCAAACTCCGGCGGCGCCCACGAGCGCTCCCACGGCGGCGCGCCAAGTTCCGCTGCGAACTCAGGGGGCGGCACGGGATACTTCGAGTTCACCCAACCATCGATCAGGACAAAGCCGACGCCGACCGCGAGCGCGGCGGCTGCGCCGAGGACGAACTTGCGCGCATCGCCCTGCAGCAAGCCGGGTAAAAGAAACATGAGGATCACGGCCACCGTCAGAGCGTGCAGGTCGATGCCCGCAATCAACGCTGCGGCTGCGCCTACGAGCCAGCCAGTTCGATCGGTGCGCTCCCATTCGAACAGGCAAGCCATGCTCGCCATGACGCAGGTCACCATGAAGATGTACATCCTGGCCGTCTGCGAATAGATGATGAGCTCCGGCAGAAACGCCACCGTCGCCGCCAGGGCGAGATTCCATTGCGGACGAAGGAATCGCCGACCGACGATATACGACAGACCGATGAGCGCGACGCCGCAGATCGCCGACGGCAGTCGCAATGACCATTCCGACTCACCAAAGAAGGAAACCGATAACGCCATGAAATAGAGCTGGGTCATGCCACGCGGATAGAACATGCCGCTCGGCAGGATGGGGCGACCGTCGATGACGATGTGTCGCACGGCCATCGCCATCGTTTCTTCGTCGCCATGCAGGCCGACTGCGTCCAGTCCCCAGAAGCGCACTACGGTTCCGGCGATCAGGAGGGTGGCGAGCCACAGGAAATGTGCGACTTGTTCACGAGCGAGAGGGCGCGTCGTTTCGAAGAGATTCGCGACGGCGTGAACGATATCGGAGAACGCCCGCCGCGGCGCGCCGATGGGCGATTGCGCAATAGCATTCGCGGCGTTGTTGAAGAGCATTCAACTCACCTCTTCGAGCACGTGGCGTGCCCCGCAATGAGGGCGCATTCAAGCGGATGCGGCCGCTGACCGCTTTGACGACAATCGTTCATTCACTCGTTCACCCGTACTTCAACCAGCTGAATGGAGCAAAATGCGTGCCGCCAGAGCGCGCGGTTTTATGGGCAGAAATGTGCGGCGACTCTCCGGGGTCCACCGGGGATGCTGCGTCCCACGCATGCAAGCGGCCCGCACACGTGGACGAGCCGCCCGGAATTACAACCACGCGGTGTAGAACTTACTCTCATACGCGAAGGCCGAACCCGTGATCAGGGGCTCCGCTTTGCAGTTGCGTCAGCGTCGACATGGCGACTTTCAGCAGGCGGCGCCTCCACCTGCGTCGCCGTGCGAAGTCGCAGCTATAGTTCAGTGAATGCGTCGCGCACGCGCTCGCGAAGCGAGCTGACGCCAATTTTTCAGAACCGGGAAACCGTTACAAGCGATGTTGCAACGGTTACATCGAAACAGCGCGCCTTGACGCGCTGTTCGCCCATCAATTGAGTTATCGGCTCATCTGCGAACATTCGGGACGTCGGCGGTGGGCATCGAATGTGCATCTTGAAGAAATGAACAGTGAGCAAGTAGCTGGTGAGTAGCCGGAAGCAGGCAGCGCCGCGGCGTGGTGCTGAGAGTCGCCAGTCGCCGGTCACCAGTCATTTCTTTGAGAACCATGCACCGCAACACCAAAGCGCTGTCTGAAGGCGAATTCGATATTTTGATCATCGGAGCCGGCGCATTCGGCGCCGCGGCTGCGCGTGACGCCGCGTTGCGCGGTTTGCGTACGGCGCTGATCGAGCGCGCCGATTTCGGCGGCGGAACCTCCGCTGAGTGCTTCAAGATGGTCCACGGCGGCATTCGTTATCTGCAGCATGCGGACATTCCGCGTCTGCGCGCGTCGTGCCACGAACGCTCTGCGCTGCTGCGCATCGCCCCGCATCTGGTTCATCCGCTCCCGATCGCGATTCCGACATACGGCTACGGACAAAGCGGAAAGGCATTTCTCGGCGCCGGAGCTTGCGCATACGACCTCCTGACAATGGGACGGAACGCCGGCATCAGCGATCCGGAGCGCCGCGTGGGACGTACACGGTTTCTGTCGCGCGCCGAGGTGCTCGCGCTGTTTCCTCATTTGCGCGCGCGCGCTTTGACCGGCGCGGTCGTGTTTGAAGACGGGCAGATGTACAACCCCGCACGGCTGGTGCTCGCGTTCGTGAAAGGCGCAGTCGCCGCGGGCGCGACAGCGTGTAACTACCTGGAAGCGCAGAGCTTCCTGTGGGAAGGCGACGCGGTGCGCGGCGTACGGGTTCGCGATCAACTGAATGGCGAGTGTTTCGACGTACGCGCGCGACTGACGCTGAACGCCGCAGGTCCGTGGGCAGACTACCTGCAGCAGGACCCGGAACGCTTCGGCACGCAGCAGCGCGCGCCTTTTTCACGTGACGCGTACTTCATCGTCGACCGACCGCCGACCTCCCCGTACGGCGTCGCCGTACAAGGGCTGAGTCGCGACAAGGACGCGTTGCTCGGTCGCGCAACGCGTCATCTGTTTGCAGCGCCGTGGCGAGACAAGACGCTGCTGGGGGTATGGCATCGACTATTCCCGGATTCGCCCGACGCGGCCTGCATCGAACCCGATGAAATCGAGCAATGGCTGTTCGAACTGAATGCGGTGTACCCGGAATTGAGCCTGTCCTCGTCCGAAGTAACCTTTGCGAACTTCGGCCTCGTACCTTTCGGGGATACCGCGACCGAGTCTGAACTGAGTTTCGGCAAGGAGTCGCGGCTGATCGACCATCGCAGCGTCCATGGCGTGCACGGACTGGTGAGTCTCGTCGGCATCCGCTTCACCACGGCGCGCGCCGATGCGGGTCGTGCGCTCGATCTTCTGCTGCAGCAGTCTCCGCTGCGAGCCGCGAGCGTCGCGACCGATCGCCTGCCGTTGCCGGGCGGCGACATCGATGATTTCCAGGCGTTTCAGATTCGCGCGCACTGCGCTGAAATTGCAATCGATTCGCACGCGCTCGACGCGCTGCTGCGCAATCACGGCGCAGAGTACTGGCAGGTGCTCGACTGCGCGAACGGCGCTCGCGCTTCGCGCATCGCCGGAACTACGACTCTGTGCGCCGAGTTGTGGCACGCAGTAGATCGTGAAATGGCGATGCATCTCGAAGACGTGGTGATGCGGCGAACAGACCTCGCGGCTGGTGCGCATCCCGGGCGCCCAGCGCTGGAGGAAGCTGCGACGCTGATGGGCGAGCGCCTGGCGTGGTCGACTCGGCGGATCAGAGACGAGATCGTCGCGACGGAACGCACGCTTGCACGGCATCTGGCGCGACCGGGCGCAGCAAGAAGCGATGGCGCGATGCTTGCAAATGGGCCTGCAAATAGTACTGGCGGCAAGAGTGAACACAGCGTTGTAGATCTTGCGGAGAGACGTTCGGTGCAGATACGCGCATGACGACATTCGATTCAGAGCTGGGCGATTTCAGCGCAGACACTCGACTTCTAGTTACGGGCGCGAGCGGGTTTATCGGCTCGCGGCTCGCGCTGCATGCCCATCGCCTGGGACTCGACGTACTCGCGACCGGGCGGGCGGACATGGAGGCTGAACAGGATCGGCTGAAGGAGTTGCGCGCCGCCAAGGTGCCGGTCGAGATCGGGATGTTGCAGGACGTCGATTTTGTTCGACGCATCGTCAGTGGACGCAGCGCCGTCATTCATCTCGCAGCGGCGCAGCACGAATCTGAAATGCCCGACTCGTATTTCCGATCGGTGAACGTCGACGCTGTGCGGCTGCTTCTCGCCGCCTGCAAGGACAGCGGCGTACGACGTTTTGTGTACGGCAGCACGATGGGCGTCTATGGATCGGCGCGCGCGGGCGTACTCGACGAAGACACGCCTCCCGCTCCAGATAACATTTATACGTGCACGAAGCTCGAAGCCGAAGCGCTCGTGCGTTCCTGCGCGGATGATTTCGAGGTTTGCGTGGCCCGCATCGCTGAAACCTACGGGCCAGGCGATCAGCGCCTGCTGAAGCTGTTCCGCGGCCTCGACCGCGGCCGCTTCCTGATGATCGGGCGCGGAGAGAACCTTCGGCAGTGCATTCATGTGCACGATCTGATTCGCGGTCTGTTGCTGGTCGCGCGACATCCTGAAGCCGCCGGACAAACGTTCGTACTTGCGGGCCAGAAAGCGATGACCACGAACGAGATGGTGCAGGGTATCGCGGCGGCGCTAGACCGCGCACCGCCATTGGTACGACTGCCTCTGTGGCCGTTCGCAATCGCCTCGCGAATCATGGAAGCGATTCTGCCGCCGCTGAGAATTCAGCCCCCGCTGCACAGCCGCCGGCTCGACTTCTTCCGCAAGTCGTTCAGCTTCTCGATCGCGAAGGCGCAAACGCTGCTCGGATTCCAGCCAGAAATTGATTTTCGCGCAGGCGCTGCGGACACCGTTCGCTGGTATCGCGCCCACGGCTTGCTGACGTCCAGTCCGCGCGCCGAAATCGCACGTACGGAGTCGGTCTGACCATGGCCGCCACAATTCTTGACTCAACCTTTCCGCCCGAGGAGCGTCCGCCCGAGTGGACGCCGCCGACGGCGGATCTGGATTCCACCGCGGATTTGCAGGAGGAAAGCACCAGCGATCTGGTCCCCGGCGCCGATGTCGACATGCCGGAGTGCCTCGTCGGGGAGTCGTTGTTCGAAACGCGCGACAATGAAGCGGATCTTGAACCGGGTGAATCGCGCATGACTCCGGGGCAGACAACCCACGCGGGCGGAGCCGCACGTGAAGGGGCAATAGCGCCCGGCACAGTTCTGAATGACCGGTATTTGCTCGAAGCAGTGATTGGTTGCGGCGGAGCCGCGATCGTCTACCGCGCACGTGATATGCACTCGGGCCAGGGAGCGAAGTGCAACGCGCACATCGCAATCAAGACTCCGCGTCCGGAACTGCACGACCACGCACGCGCAAGCGCGCGCATCACGCACGAATATCAGCACACGCGCGCGCTGTCCCATCCGAACATCGTGCGTGTGTTCGACTTGTACACGGAACGCCAGCCCAGCTTCATGACCATGGAGTTCATCGAAGGAAAGGTGTTATCGACGCTATTGCGTGACCGCAATCCACTGCCCGCGCCGCTGGCCCACACAATTCTGCAGGGCTGTGCGCAGGCGTTGGCGCATGCACATGGGCGTAATGTCGTTCATGGCGACTTCAAGCCAGGCAATGTATTCGTCACCCGCAGCAGGAGTGTGAAGGTCATAGATTTTGGAGCCGCCGCCACGCCAGCCACGGCGGAATCGCGCATTGCCGCTGGCACGCCCGCGTACGCAAGCCCCGAAGTGCTGAGCGGGGAAACCCCGGAAGCGCGCGACGATGTGTTCAGTTTCGCGTGCGTCGCGTACGAATTGCTGACGGGGCAGCACCCGTTCGATCGACGCTCGTCGTTGCAGGCGCGCGAAGAAGGAAGAACACCGCCCCGGGCGTGGACTTTGTCGGCGTCTCAATGGCTGTCGCTGCTGTCCGCCTTGTCGTGGAGTCGCGAACAACGCCCCCGCGATATCGAGGCGCTCGTTGTCTCGCTGGCGCCGGAGCCGCAGCAGCAGAGCGCCAACCTGTACTCAACGGATCCTGATCATCGAAATCTGACGGCGGTGGATTTGCCAGAGGACCTCGTCCCGCGGCAACGGAGTTGGGGATTCTTCGTTTTCATCGCCTGCGCGCTCGCGGTCACGTACGTTACGAGTCAACGTCAAAGCGAACAGGAGCTTCCCGAAATCGCGCTTGCGCCCGCTTCGATTCCGCAATCTCTCGGTGGACCCATGGCCCCCGCGGGAATCCTCGCCGCCGTGGTCCGCGATGCGTCTTCGACAGGCGCGTCGCTTCCTCAATCGCCGTTGGGGCGACCCGAGGCCGCACCGACCCATCCCAACGATGCGTACAGGTCTGGCGCCGGTTCGGCGATAGAGACGCCCGCACCCGCAGAGACGAGCAAACCGCGACCAGCGGCGCTGAGCGAAATCTCGTTCGAATCCGATCGCATCGTGACGAGCGAGGGATCGGTCGCGGCTGTATTCCTGATCAAGCGTTCGCAACCGCTCAGGGGCCGCATACGCATTCAATGGAACGCCGTCAGCGGCAGCGCAGATGCGGGCATCGATTTCGCCTCGAATGCATCCGGTTCAGTCGAGTTTGCCGATGGTCAGGCGCAGCGCGCGATCTATGTGCCCTTGCGCAACGATCTTTTGAAAGAGGAAGACGAGACCTTCACGATCCGCCTGCAGTCCCCGCACAACGCACGCGTCGGCAAAGCGAACAGCATCGAGGCGACCATCCGGGATGATGATTGAGGCGAGAAGCGGTCGGCGGTTGGCGGTTGGCGGTTGGCGGTTGGTCAGAGCGCGTGGCATGCGGGCGCCACGCCGGCGCGGAGTTTCCCACGCGCTCGAGGCGGGGTCATGAAAGGCAGCGCGTGCGTTCCGTGTGTCTTCAGCAACCGCGAACCGCTAACCGCTAACCGCTTCTTGTCGCCACTGCCGCGACCTTCTTGCTCAGCACGCGGACTTTCTTGCCGTACAGCATGAAGATGATTCGCATCGCGAACTCCAGCACCGTAGTCGCCGCGAGCCCGACGTAGTTCAGGGGATTTTTCCAGAACACATACAGCTTGAGCGCGAATGGGCGAACGTCCCGGAAGCCGCCGAGTTCGAGCAGTTGCGTCAGGCTGTATTCCGTCACGATGTAGAAATGGTCGATGTTGTGCGCAAGATTTTCAGCGCCGACCAGCGGATTGGCGCCGTTCATTGCGTAGACGACGATGCGGCCGCCCGGTTTGAGCGCCGCGTGACACAACTGCAAAAACTCGATCGTCTCTTCATGCGTGAGATGATTGAGCTCCTGCTCGGGGATGATGATGTCGAACTGCCCGCGCGTGCGCTCCAGATAGGGAAACGCTTCCGCGACTTCGCACGGCAGAGCGCGCCGGCGCCCGAACTCGACCTTTATCGGATCGGAGTCGATTCCGACGACCGCGGTGTAGCCCGCCTGCGCGAGGACGTTGACGAGATAACCCGGCCCGCAGCTGATGACGAGAATGCGTGCGCTGCGATCCTCCGGCAGATGTGCAAGGTAGTTCGCACGGTAGTAAGCCGCGAACGAACTGAAGCCGCTTTCGACGTCCTTCGGCGCCTGCCAGTAGGAGTCGAAAGGTTCGAGGCGCGCGGCAAGTTTGCGGCGCAGCGCACCGTGCTCGGGCTTGAGCGGCTGAACGTTCATGAGTAATCCCCAGGAGGCGTCGAACCAACAGTCCATGTAAATACGCGCAGGCGGCGAGAGGGTTCCACACCTGAGCGCGCTATAGGCGACAGGCGACAGGCAACGGGCGACAGCCAGAACCCGACTGCTATCCCGGATCCGCAGGCAACTTGAGTTTCCGCTTCTGACTGTGGCGAGTAGCCAGTAGCCTGTCGCCTTTTGTCGGAGCGGCACAAAACTTGCTCTCTATCCATTGATGAGAATCCTCTTCTGCAACTACGAATATCCGCCGCTCGGCGGCGGCGGCGGCGTCGTTATGGCGGCGCTGGCCCGCCAGCTTGCGAAACGGCACGAGGTCACCGCGCTTACCTCGCGCGCCGCAGATCTACCCTCCTGCAGCGACGACCACGGGGTGCGGGTGTTGCGCGCGCCAGTGTTCTTTCGTCGGGAACTCGCGGTCGCCAACTTTCCATCGATGCTCGCTTATCTGCCGACTGGCTTTGTTCGCGCAGCGTCGCTGCGCGGCGCTTTCGACGTGATCAATACCCATTTCGTCGTGCCGACCGGACCGCTCGGCGCCGCGCTCGCCCGCTGGCATCGGCTCCCAAACGTGCTGTCAGTGCACGGCGGCGACCTGTTCGATCCTAGCAAGCGAAGTTCGCCGCATCGCCATGCGCTATTGCGCGCGGCAGTGCGTTCGCTCGTCAAACAGGCGGATGCGGTGGTCGGTCAGTCCCGCGACACCGTGCGGCATGTCAGCGACATCTATGGCGTGCATCGACGGGTGGAGCTGATCCCTCTCGGCATCGAGCGGCCGCCGCCGGTAAGGAGCGCATCGCGCGCCGACTTCGGCGTGCCGCAGAACGCGTTCGTCATGATCACCATAGGTCGTCTCGTTGCACGCAAGGCGACGGCGCAACTCATCGACATTCTCGCCAGCAGCAGGATTCCCGACGCGCATCTGCTGATCGTCGGGGATGGTCCGGACTCGCCTGCGATACAGCAACGTGCGGCGATGCGAGGCGTGAGCGATCGGGTTCATCTGCTCGGCCAGATCACCGACGAACGCAAATACGCCGCACTCACGATCTCGGACGTGTTCGTCTCCGCCAGTCAGCACGAGGGGTTCGGTCTTGTCTTCCTCGAAGCAATGGCGTTCGGCTTGCCAGTCGTTTGCTATGACCGCGGCGGACAAACGGATTTCCTGACCACCGGCGACACCGGCGCTGTCATCAAACTCAATGACTCCGAGTCCTTCGCACGCGCACTTGCGACGCTGCATGCAGACGCCAACACGCGCGCACGTATCGCACGCCGCAATCTCGAACTGGTGGAGAACTATTTCATTGACGCCTGCGCCGCGCGTTACGAGTCGATTTTCGAGTCCGTCATCGCGCAACGAACAACGACTCCACGGCGCTCTCCTTCCGCCCGATCGGGCTCGCACTCCGCCGAGTCCCGAGTCCCGAGTCCCGAACCCCGAGTGCGCCCCTGAGTCACCACTCACCAGTTACCAGTCACTAATCACTTCCCATGTGCGGCATCGCCGGGATCATCAGTTGCGAACCATCGCGCGAGGCAGCGCTCGCGAGAATGTTGCGTGCACTCGCGCATCGCGGTCCCGACGGCGAAGGCGTCTACGAGGACGCCTATGCTGCGCTCGGGCATCGACGTCTCTCGATCATTGATCTGGCGGGCGGCCGGCAACCGCTCAGGAACGCCGACGGATCTATCCAGCTCATCTGCAATGGCGAGATCTACAACTATCAGGAACTGCGCCGCGATCTGACGCGCGACGGCTATGAGTTTCTGACCAACAGCGATTGCGAAGTAATCATCGCGTTATACGAACAGTACGGCGAGAAATTGCTCGACCGGCTGCGCGGCATGTTCGCGTTCGCGCTGTGGGACGCTCCGCGCCGGCGGCTCATCGCGGCGCGCGATCATCTGGGCCAGAAACCGTTCTACTACAGCTTCAATGAACGCGGCTTCGCGTTCGCCTCGGAAATCAAGGCGCTGCTCGCCGCGAATCTGGAACCGCCAAGGATGAATCTCGCGGCGCTCGATCAATATCTGGCGCTGCGACTCATCGATGCACCTTTGTCGATGTTCGAAGGCGTACACAAGTTGCCGCCCGGATGTCTGCTGAGACTCGACGCCGACGAGCCGCCCCGGGTTCGGCCGTACTGGGATCTCGCGCAGACGCCCAAGCTGCAGGGCTCCGAGGAATCCCTGCTCGATCAACTTGAAGCACAGGTCGAAGAATCGTTGCGTCTGCATCTGGTCAGCGACGTGCCGGTTGGCGCGTTCCTGAGCGGCGGCATGGATTCGAGCCTGCTCGTCGCCATGCTCAGCCGCAAATTGAAAGTAGAGCGACTGCCGACATTCACGGTCGGCCTCGATTATCAGCAATACGACGAGGCGCCTGCGGCGCGTGCAGTCGCAAACCTGTTCGGCGCCGATCATCACGAGACGCGCGCGACTCCCGAGATCACCGCGCTTCTGCCGGATCTGGTCTGGGCGCTCGATGAACCTTCCGATCCGCTGTCGGCGTGCACCTGGCTGCTCGCGCAGTTCGCAAGCAGGCATGTAAAAGTCGTGATTGGCGGCGACGGCGGCGATGAGTTGTTCGGCGGCTACGATCGCTACTACGGCAATCTGTACGCTTCGCACTATGGCCGTGTGCCCGCGGCGCTGCGCCGGCGGGTGCTGGCGCCTGCGGTCGCGCTCATCCCCGAATCCGGCTGGTACAAGAGCGTGGGCCATCAACTGCGCTGGCTGCATCACCTCTCGTTTCATTCCGGCGGCGCACGTTATGCGGCCAGTCTCAGCTACTTCTACTTCGACCGTGAGCGACGCGAAGCGTTGTTCGCAACCGAGACGCAGCAGGCCCGGCTTGCACTTGATGCGGAGGCGGCGATTCGGAATTCCTACGAGCGCTCGAGCGGCGACGCCCTGGATCAAATGCTTTACGCCGACGCCAAGGTGCGACTGCCGAATCATCCCGTCATGATCACGGATCGAATCTGCATGGCGCATGGTCTCGAGGCGCGCAGTCCGTTCATGGATCACAAGCTGGCGTCGTTCGCCGCGCGGCTGCCGTCCGCGCTGAAAGTCCGCGGCGGCAGCCTGCGCTATAT
>JBOHZJ010000135.1:0-9584 GCA_050738395.1 Steroidobacter sp. | reverse complement strand
ACGTACATGCGAGACGTGCTGCAACTCATCGAAGTGGTCATCGCCGATGTCAACGCGGCCATCGGCCGCATCGGCAGTCTCTCAGCGCGGCTCGAAGACGTCAGAAAGGCGGTCGACACGTCGAAGTACCGCAAGCACTTCGCCGGGGATGATCCTGATAGTCAACAGTACTTCGATGAATCCATCGAAGGTCTCATCAGAAATGCGTTTCATCAGGCGCCGAAGTAGCCGTTACCCGGCGTCATCGGCCGCGGCATCCGCGTCTCCCTGCACGTCCTTGATATCGCTCTGCGCCTTCGCGCTCAGCCCGCGCCGGCGTCGTTCGGACTCGCCCAACAATTCGAGCGCGGTGGGCTTGCGCTCGCTATCCGTCAAGGCAGCCGTTCCCATGCTCAGCTGCAGCGCGCGCGCTTCGTGGACGCGAACGAAGACATTGCGAATACCCTGTTCGACTGCGCTGACATCGACGGCCGGCGAATCAGGCATCACCACCGCAAGCCGATAGGCGCCGGGAGCAGAGGGCAGGCGCGCAATCCAGTCGAGTCCGGGTCGAACCGAGTCCTGCACGGCGTCCAACAGTGCTTCACACGCGGCCTCGAAGTTTGCTTCTGCGATTCTGGCCGCGGCGGACGCGACGGACGCGATGCACACGCTCAGTACATTGAGAGGTCTGCCCTGGCGCGCGGCCAGCGCGATCTCCGCGTGCAGCCGGCCCACGAGATGTCGCGCCGTATGCGCGCCGCTTTTCAGATCGACGATGACGGGCCCGTCGCTGCGTGACGAAGCGGTCGTCTGACGGCGCCGGATCGCGAAGAGACCGGTCGTGACGCGCGCGACCAGCTCTGTCTCATAGCTCTGCTTCAACAGAAAATGATCCACGCCGGCGCAGTACCCGCTCTCATACTCCTGAGAGTCGCTGCCGAGCGTCAGCATGATGACGTAGACCGGAGCGACGGCGAATGCGCGAACACGATGGACGAATTCGACGCCATCGATCACCGGCGTCTCTCGGCCGACGACCAGAACGGGGAACCACTGTCGCGCAATCAGCGTGAGCCCTTCTTCGCCGTCGGCGGCGCCCGCTACGTCGATGCCCGCGGCTTTCAGCAGCCTGGCGGCCGCATCGCGCACGCTCGCGTCCCCATCGACGATCAGCGCACGACGGGGAATTTTCCGTTCGAGATTTGCAGACACGTGCGTTCCTGTTGCTTGGCTGCGATGCAGCGCAGCGCGATTGTAGCGCGAGGCCGACGACCCCACCGCAAGCTATGCGCGGCCCTGCGCTCGTGCTGACCTCATCTCTTCTAGTCCGCGTCTCATGCGCAGGCTAGGGTTTGCCTCATAGCGACTCGCGGGCGCACGACGCACATTTCGTTACGGGAACGATGGAGTGTGTGCACATGATTGGTGAATTTATTCTTCCTATCGGAGCGCTGATCGCGATCACGCTGTGGATGGCGCTCAGGCACGCCTTCGTCGCTCATCAAACGAGCCGCCAATCGGAAATTGCGCGCCGCGGCGCGACCTGCCAGGGAAAGATTGTCGCGATCCAGCGACCCTTCATGCTCGACTCGTGCACGCGTCTGTATTTCGATTTCCTCCCGGCCGGGGTCGAGCAGCCGCTGCGTGGGTGTCATATCGATCGTCGTGCTGTTGATGAACTACGCTCGTCGCTGCCGGCCGCCGGCTCGGTTGTGACGGTAAGTTACCTTCCTGATCGTCCGCGTCAGGCAGTGATCTGCCGGCTGGCGCCCAAGCTCGCGTAACAGGGCGGCCGTCCAGAAGTGAAGGAAGGAAGTGAAGGAAGAACTTACACGGGGATCACGCGAACACGGGTAAGGCGAAGACAAGGCGACTCACCCGGAGATCGCGAGAACCGAGCCGGCAACTCTTCGGTACCTCTTTACCCCGTGTCCCCCGTGAGGCCCGGTGGAGATCCTGGCGCTCGCGAATTGCGGATACCGGCCGCCGCATCCTGGGGATATAACCCGTTCGAACACGGCCCTGCCGTGTTGTCGAACCTGAAATCCAACCACTTCGCTCATGGAACTGTCGGCGGCCGCTCATCCGGTCAGTCGTAAGCCGGATCTGTCGCGTTCGCCGCTGCTCCTTCAGACAGGGAGACGGCAATGCACGAACGCGAACAGGATTCACGGCAGCCTCGCCAGGGGTCGCGCAGCGACGAGGAACATCGCTCAGATGGCGTCTCGCGCCGATCGTTTCTGCAAGCTGGCGCGCTCGCAGGAACCGGCGCTGCACTGGCCGCGTGGTCGACAGGTCACGCACAGGACGTCGAGAGCGCCATTGCAGACGCGGATCGATTCGGTGAACACGACCTCGCGGGGGCGTCGATCGCCGAATTGCAGCGGCGGATGTCCTCCGGGCGATTGAGCTCCCGGGAACTCGTCGAAATCTATCTGCGCAGAATTCATTTCATCGACCGAGGTCTCGACCTCAGCAGCGTCCTGCAGTTGAATCCGGATGCGCGACGTATCGCAACGCAGCTCGACCAGGAGCGTCGGCGTAGCGGGCGGCGCGGACCTCTGCATGGCATTCCGGTTCTCCTGAAAGACAACATTGATACCGCCGACTCGATGCGGACGACGGCGGGCTCGCTTGCACTGGCGGGAGCGCCGGCGCTGCAGGACTCGACCGTTGCTCGCCGGCTGCGCAATGCCGGCGCCGTCATTCTCGGCAAAGCCAACTTGAGCGAATGGGCGAACTTTCGCGGCTTCGGTAGTTCCAGCGGCTGGAGCGGCGTGAAAGGCCAATGCCGCAATCCGCACATCCTCGATCGCAATCCATGCGGGTCGAGTTCCGGTTCGGCTGCAGCCGTCGCCGCCGCGCTGACTTCGGTTGCGCTCGGGACTGAGACCGACGGATCGGTTGTGTGCCCGTCCGGTCAATGCGGAGTGGCGGGAATCAAACCTACGGTGGGGCTCACGAGCCGCGCCGGCGTCGTACCGATTTCGTTTACGCAGGATACCGTCGGCGTGCACGGCAGAAGCATGGCCGACGCGGCAACAGTGCTCGGCGCGCTGACCGGAGTCGATCCGCGCGATGCGAAGACCGCGGCGAGCGCCGGCCACTTCTTCCACAACTACCGCCAGTTCCTGAATCGCGATGGACTGGCAGGCGCGCGGATCGGTGTGGCGCGCCAGTTCACCGGCGCGACGACCGAGACCGACGAGGTGTTTGAACAGGCGGTGCAGGTCATGCATGACGCCGGCGCGGTCGTCGTCGATCCAGTGGAAATTCCAAGCTTCGACGCCTTCAACGCGGATCAGTCGGAGATCATCGTGTTGATCTTTGAGTTCAAGCGCGATTTGAACGCTTATCTCGCAACGCGCTCCGGCGTTCCGGTCAGCTCGCTGGCGGACGTGATCCAGTTCAATCTCGATCATGCCGAAGAAGAGTTGAAGTTCTTCGGACAGGAATTGATGGAGCTCGCCGAAGCAGGCGTATTCAGCGAAGCGGAGTACATGGATGCGCTCATCCGCGGTCCGATGCTGGCGGCCGAGCAGGGCATCGATGCGGCGCTCGCTGCGAACAATCTCGATGCACTGGTCGCGCCGACGAATTCACCGGCATGGCCCACCGACCTCATCAACGGCGATGCGTTTCTATTCGGCAGCTCGGGTTTCGCAGCGGTGGCCGGTTATCCGCTCGTGACTGTGACCGGCGGATATATGTTCGACCTTCCGGTTGGAATCACATTCATGGCGTCTGCGTGGAGCGAACCCACACTGATCAGGATCGCATCAGGGTTCGAGGCTGCAGCCGACGTGCGGCGTCGTCCCAGATTCCTGCGCACCTTCAACGAGGATGCCGCGAGTCAGGGGCGCTCAAATGCGGCAACTGCACTGGCCGCGCAAAGTGCACGCAGCGCGATGCAGAAGCACGGCGCGCAACTCGACAAGTTCATGGTCCCGCGCCTGCGGCGGTTCATGACCTTGTAAGAAACCGGGAGGAGCCGCAAAAGACCGCATAAAGGAGATAAAAATTGGTCGACAGAATGCAGTCCATTCTGATCGCCTATGTACCTTCATCCCTTATGCGGTCTTTGTGGCTCTCCTTCTTCCTGCCTTCTTCGGATGAGAGGTGATCGTCAGCGCGGTCGCGTGAGTTTCAACAAGCGACCGCCGCTGCCGCCGCGCTCGTCTTCGAGCACCCACAGAGCGCCGTCCGGACCTTGTTCGACTTCGCGGATGGGTCGCCCCATATCGAAGCGTTCGGCTTCGCGTGCATTTTCACCATCGAACTCGACGCGGATGAGCGCCTTCGCCGACATGCCGCCGATGAATGCATCGCCTTGCCAGTCCGGGAATTCGCTTCCCGTATAGATAATGAGTCCGCCGGGTGAGATCACCGGGTTCCAGATGATCTTTGGCGCCCGGTACTTGTCCGGCTGTGTTTCGTGATTCGGAATATTCCGCCCGTCGTAGTGATCGCCGTTCGAGACGAGGGGATAGCCATAGTTTGCGCCGCGCTCCACGAGGTTCAGTTCATCGCCGCCCCTCGGTCCCATTTCCTGAATCCAGAGCCGTCCCTGCGCATCGAAAGCGATGCCGAGCGGATTGCGATGTCCGAGCGACCAGATCTGCGCCGTCACGCCGCCGCGCTTTGCGAACGGATTGTCAGAGGGCGTCGAGCCGTCCTCATTGAGGCGTACGATCTTGCCGAGGTTCGAGCGCATGTCCTGCGCAGGATCGAATTTCTGTCGCTCGCCCGAGCTGATCCAGAGATGACCGTCCGGTCCGAATGCGATTCGATGACCGTAGTGACCGCGGCCGGCGACCTTCGGCGCCTGCCGCCAGATCACGTCGAGATTGGAGATCTCGCCGCCTTTGTCCTTGAGCGTCAGTTTGCCGCGAGCGACCGCGGCGCCCCGTGCGTCGCCCTGGCCCGCTTCCGCATAGCTCAGATACACCAGTTGATTGTTTGCGAAATCCGGGTGCAGCACGACGTCGCCGAATCCACCCTGACCGCCGTAGTCGACCTCGGGCGTCCCGCGGATATCTGCGGTTGGGCCATTGATCGCATACACCTTGAGCGCCCCTTTTTTCTCGGTGACCAGCAGCCGGCCGTCAGGCAGGAACGTCATGGCCCAGGGCTCGTTGAATTTGGCCATTGCAGTGGCCGTGAACGACGCATTGGACGTGGTCGCGCCTCCAGTATTCGCATCGGCGTCTTCATCCGCCGAATCAGCTCCGCTGCAAGCGGAGAGCAGAAGCGCGGTGCACGCAATCATGAATGGCGTTCTCATCATTTCCTGGTCTCCGTTGGCGTTCGACTTACGGGCAAAGCCTCGCATGCATTCTAGTGGTGCGGCGTTCAGGAGCAATCTCGACAAGTCCCGATCCGACGGACCGAATCAGACTTGCGACGGATTGGAGTTCGGCTCGGCAGCGGGCGCCGTCGAGACGCCTTGTTCCCGGGCCGCTCTGTCCTGGGCGGACAACGCCCGCTGGAATCCGGCGCGGCTTCGCAGCCGAGCCCAGTACCCGCGAATCGCTGCCGGGAATTGCGGCTGCAGGTTCAGGGCGTCTGCGAGCATCAGCGCGTAGCCAACGCTGATATCCGCTGCGGTGAATCGACGCGCACACATGAATTCCGCGCGGGACACGACTGCATCGATTCCACGCAGGCGGGCGAGAAACCATCGTGTGTAGTCCTCCGCGACCTGCGGCAGGCGCCGCTCAGGAGACTCGAAGCGCGAGTACCGCAAAACGATGGTCTGCGGAAAGGTCAGCGTGGCTTCGCCAAAGTGCAGCCAGTTGAGATAGGCGCCGAACTCAGGTTCATCCGACTGGACGTTCAGCGTCGCGGGTGCGTGACGCACAGCGAGGTACTGGCAGATGGCCGCGGACTCGGTCATGCGCACGTCGCCATCGAAGAACGCGGGCACTGTGCCCAGCGGATTGAGCGCCAGGTAATCGCGGGCCACGACGCGCGGCGGGAACGGAAGAACCTTCAAGTCATAGGGAATGCCGAGTTCCTCGAGCATCCACAGCGGACGAAACGAACGGGCGCTGACGCAGTGATAGAGAGTGCTCATGGCGAGCAGTTTACAGAGGTCATCGCGGAGATCAGGAATCAGGAGCCGCGAAAGACCGCATAAAGGAATCAAAATGATGGAGCGCCGAAGGAAGAATCTACGAATTTACGTAGCGCCACTCGTGTCCTGTGCGAGCATTTCGAACTCGCCTGGAGTAATTTTGTCAGCCTCGGATCCGAACTTTACTATCTCTTTTATGCGGTCTTTCGCGGCTCTTCCTCCTCTCATGATTCTCGCCGCGGCGCTGCTGCTGAGCGTCGCCGCAGCCCACGTCGAGACGCGCGAGCAGTGCGAAAAGCAATTTGCGCCACGTATCGGCGAACAGGGCAAGGACGTGATCTGGGCGCCGACGCAAGACGACCTTGCGATGGCGATGCTCAAGGCCGCCAACACCACTCGAGATGACTACGTCGTCGATCTGGGCGCCGGAGATGGCAAGATCCCGATTGCGGCGGCGAAGGAGTTTGGCGCCCGATCCCTGGGGATCGAATACAACCCGCAGCTCGTCAAGCTTGCACAATGTAATGTACGGGCGGAGCGTCTCGAGGACAAAGTACAGATCCGGCAGGGCGATATCTTCGCGACCGACTTCAGCGAAGCGACCGTGCTCACGCTGTACTTGCTGTCGGATCTCAATACGAAGTTGCGGCCGACGATATTGATGATGAAGCCGGGGACTCGCGTCGTTTCGAACACGTTCAAGATGGGCGACTGGAGTCCGGATCAGTTCATCGAATCGGAAATGGGGAATACGCGTGCGTATCTCTGGATCGTTCCCGCGCGCGTCGAGGGAACATGGAGGTTTCGCGCAGCGGACGGTTCGGACAGTTTTCGCGTGAGCCTCAATCAACACTATCAGGAGATCGAAGGCGGTGTGCTGGGCGCCGCACGCAGCTCCTCGATCCGCGATGCACGCCTGCACGGCGCCCATATCGAACTGACGCTGTTGGGTCATGGCGATGAGCCGCTCGCGTTGAAAGGCGACGTAGTTCAGGATCAGATCGACGCGTCGGTGGAGCGCGATGGAAAGGTGGTGCGCTATCTCGGTGTGCGCGACTAGCGGAGAAGATTTCGGATGGGCCCGCGCGCACGTGATCAATGGGAATCCCGCGGGACGAGGATGACGGACTACCGGATCCACTTTTTACATGGCGTCGGCGCAGCGAGCGCCTGCCGGATGGAAGTGATTGGTGAAAGAGAGAAACGGAAGCGAGGCGACAGGCGCTCTGGCTATTCACCAGTCACTAGTCTCTAGTCACTAGTCACGATTCACCGTCAATGTCTCACGGGCGCGGCATCGTTCCCATGATCGGGAATGAGCGTGCGCTGACGCTTCTCGCGCCGGCCCGCGAGCCGCTTCAGTCCGAGAGTCAGGAAGCGATTGCCGCGAGCTTCACCCCAGAGCCTGGCCAGCACGTACAGCGTAAGCACTGTCGCCGCGAAGTATGCGAACCAGAATGACGTTGAAACCACGTCCTTGAATCCGAACGCCGCGGGCACGACGAACAGCAGCCAATCCTGGACCACAAAGCACATCAGCGACGCTCGTCCGATCGTCGAGGCGGTGCGGATCACAGGCTCCAAAAAAAGGGCGGGCCGGCGATGGAAAAATACGCCTGCGAGCAACAGGCCAATGCCGCTATAGAACAGCAGGTACGCTGGACTGGGCGGCCATTTGCGCCGCGGGTCGAGCGTCGCGCGCAGCAGGTCGGTGATATAGGGTTCGCGCAAGGCGTCCGGAAGCGAATTCTTCGAGGCGTGCCAGGCGAGAACGCCGATCAGCGCCGCCGTGACGCCGCACGCGCCGATCGTGAGCAATCGACGCGCGAGGAAGCGTTGGTTGTTGCTCGTCAACGCTCCATGCAGGTGAGCGCTGAGCGCCATGCCAAGCATGAATACCGCCAGATAGGGCGCGAGAGCGACATTGACGAGCGGATTCGGCGCACTGCTCAGGTTGAAGAGCAGCCCTCCGAGGTGATTGGCCCATGCGCTTTGCGCAGCGCCGGTGAAGCCAATCACCCAGGAGAGCACGCACACAGACACTCCCAGCGCGAGCAAGGCCCCGCCGGAAAACTTGCGAAACAGCACGGCCATGCACAACGCAACGCCGATCGCATCGGTAATCGTTACACGCGCGAACAGCCATTCGAAGAGCGAGACCTCGGGCAGATGCGCCAATCCGAGCAACAAGTGAGCGACGACCAGCAGAAACAGCCCGCGATCGATCAGTGTGATCCCGATTCTGGGCTTGTCCCCACGCAAGAGGTACCCGGCAATGAAGCCGCTCAGGAGCAGAAATGTCGGCGTTGCGATCCGAGTGATCACGCCCAGCAGGTAGGAGATCGTCGGTGAACTGACATCGAAGTGCTGCCTGATGTGGCTCAGGCAGACCAGCACCATCGCACACCCGCGAGCAGCGTCGATGGCGTCGATTCGACCGGCAATTCTCATCTCGTCACGATCCCCTGCGATCGGCGCCGCCGTTGCGGAACCCGACCGGCGTCAATTAACAACGGACTCGACGCGCGAGAGTTCCGGCGACGTTGTGTGGGAGCCCTCGCACAGTGATCGGCTCCCAACACGCCCCATGTGAAGGGTGATCGACTACAGCTCGCGCCCGACGACGGGCGTTATGGTCGTTGCTTCCATCGCGGGCCATGCATCCATGCACTGATCGACGCTGCGCATGCGCTCGGCCTCAAGGTGCTGATGGACTTCGTGCCGAACCATGCTTCCGAGCGCCATCGCTACTATCTCGACTCGCAACGCGACGGAGCCCGCTCCGCCTACCATCGCTGGTTCGAGCACGATGAGGAGGGCGAGGCGACGAATTATTTCGATTGGGAATGTCGCGAACGGCTTCAGAGTTGAAGCGCATCGATCCCGATCTGCTGTTGCTCGCCGAGGCGTCGGCGCGCGATTCCTACTATGTCGCGAACGGCTTCGACGCCGCCTACGACTGGACCGACAATCTCGGCGAGTGGGCGTGGCGCAATGCATTCGATGGCGAGGGATCGGGTGTGGACCTGAAGCGACTGCGCGCGGCGCTCACCAACCACGGCGCGGGCTTTCCGGCAGACACGATGACGTTTCGATTCATCAACAACAACGACACCGGCCCGAGCTTCATTACCTGGCACGGCGTAGCTCGCACTCGCCTCGCCGCGATCCTGCTATTCACCTGCCTGGCATACCGCTCATCTATAACGGCGATGAAGTGGGCGCTGAATTCGAGCCGTACGATGAAGGCCCGGAAGCGGATGTGCTCGCGTACAAGCACACGGGCGCGACGCCCGCCGAGAATCTGATCGTGCTGCTGAACTTCGGTTCGCACCACCGTCAAGTCAGGTTGATGGAAGAGGATTTGCTTCCGCAGCCTGAAGGATCCAGCGTTCTTGAGGATCTGCTCACAGGCGAACGAGTGAAATTCGATGCCCGCCGCGGCGTCGTCCCGTTGCGCCCCGATGAGGGAGTGATCCTGCGAATGCGGCGATCAGACGAACGAGAAGCTCGGGGCCTGTAAGGC
>JBOHZJ010000134.1:0-7901 GCA_050738395.1 Steroidobacter sp. | reverse complement strand
GCCGATCAATGAAGCGGCGGAATCGGCGGCCGGAAGCTGGAAATAGTTGGAACAACCACAAAGATCACATGGAACATGACCAACGGAAATTCCGCGGGACAAAGTAAGAACATCAAGTTCGGATGATTTTCATATTCCGATCTATGTGCTCTCGGCTTTTAAACGCACGCGACTCGCTACCCGACCCAGACCCGAGCGTTCCGATAGATCCGCATCCATGGACTGTCCTCACGCCAGTCATCCGGCCGCCACGAATTCTGGACTGCGCGATAGACGCGTTCTGGATGCGGCATCAGTAATGTCACGCGACCATCGGGCGTCGTCACGCCGCTCAGACCGCGCGGTGAGCCGTTTGGATTGGCTGGATAGATTTACGTCGGCTGGCCGCGATTGTCGACGAAGCGCAGCGACAGCAAATTCTCGTTTACCAACGAACTCAGCGCGCCTTCATCGGCGAACTCCGCGCGTCCTTCACCATGCGCAACTGCAATCGGCATCCGCGAGCCCTCCATGCCGGCGAAAAACAGCGACGGCGATTTCACCACTTCCACCAGGCTAAGGCGGCCTTCGAACTGCTCGGATCGGTTGCGCACGAATCGGGGCCAGTGTTCCGCGCCCGGGATGAGTTCGTGCAGCGCGGACATCATCTGACAGCCGTTGCACACACCGAGTGCGAATGTGTCGTTGCTGTGGAAGAAAGCCGTGAACGCCTCGCGTAGTTGCGAATGAAACAGGATCGACTTGGCCCACCCCTCGCCCGCGCCCAACACATCGCCGTACGAGAAGCCGCCGCACACGACCAGACCGCGGAACTCATCAAGACGCATACGCGCGGCCATCAGATCCGTCATATGCACGTCATAGGGCTCGAACCCGGCGCGATGGAACGCGGCCGCCATCTCGACATGGCTGTTCACGCCCTGCTCGCGCAGGATCGCGACTTTCGGCCGCGCTCCCTTTGCGACGTACGGAGCGGCGACGTCTGCGTTCAGATCGAAGCTCAAGTGGACGTGCAGACCCGGATCCTGCGCGTCCACGGCCGTCGCGAACTGCTCGTGTGCGCACTGCGGGTTGTCGCGCAACTCCGTCATCCGATAGCTCGTCTCGGACCACGCACGCCGCAGCTCGGTGCGCGATTCCTCGAGCAGGACTGCATTCGAAGCACGAATCACCACACGATCGGCTTGCGTCACTGAACCGATCGCGCGACTCAGGTCGACGAGCCCGTGGCGGGCAAGCACGCCGTTCACGACGATCGCATCAACGGACCGGATCTGCACCACAGCGCCGAGCTCTTCGCTGAACAACGCGGTAGCCGCATTGCTCACGTCGCCGAGATTTACATCGACGCCGCAGCGCCCAGCGAACGCCATTTCGACGAGCGTCACGAAGACGCCGCCGTCGGAACGGTCGTGATAGGCGAGCAGTAGATCGGCGGCGCGCAACTCCGAAATGGCTGCAAAGAAGTTTGCAAGCACCTGCGGATCGTTACAGTCCGGCGCGTCGCGGCCGAGCTTCCCGTACACCTGTGCGAGGCACGATCCGCCAATCCGGTTGCGTCCAGCGCCCAGGTCGATCAGCAGAAGCGAAGTTTCGCCGCGATCGGTGCGCAACTGCGGCGTCAGCGTGCGGCGCACGTCGCGCACTGGCGCAAATCCCGAGATGATCAGCGACAACGGCGCGACCATTTTTCGCGGCGCGCCGGCTTCGCTCCAACTCGTCCGCATCGAGAAAGAGTCCTTGCCCGTGGGGATGGTGATTCCGAGCGCCGGGCAGAATTCCTCACCGACCGCTTTGACGGTTGCATACAGATCGGCGTCCTCCCCCGGCTCACCGCACGCAGCCATCCAGTTTGCCGAAAGGCGCACATCGCTGATCGCCGCGACATCCGCTGCGGCAATGTTCGTGATCGCTTCGGCGACAGCCATCCGACCGGATGCAGGTCCATCGAGCAATGCGAGCGGCGTGCGCTCCCCCATCGACATCGCCTCGCCCGTGATCGAGCTGTAGTCGCTTACAGTGACTGCAACATCGCTGACCGGAACCTGCCAAGGCCCGACCATCGGATCGCGGCTGATCATGCCGCCAACCGTGCGATCGCCGATGGTGATCAGAAAGGTCTTGTCGGCGATGGCGGGCAAGCGCAACAGACGATACGCGGCTTCGCGAATGTCGATCGAGGATGCGTCGAAATCATCGCCGAGCGCAGGCGCGCGTTGCACGTCGCGGGTCATCTTCGGCGGCTTGCCGAGAATGACGTCGAGCGGCAGATCGACGGGCGCGGCTTCGAGCAAGCTGTCGCTGACTTTCAGCCAGCCGTCATCCGTCGTATCGCCGACGACCGCGTACGGACAACGTTCCCGTTCGCACAACGCAGCGAATCGATCGAGATCCGCCGCAGCGATAGCGAGTACATAACGCTCCTGCGCCTCGTTGCACCATAGCTCGACCGGCGACATCCCCGGCTCATCCGAAGGCACTGCGCGCAGATCGATGCGTCCGCCGCGATCGCTGTGCGCCACAGATTCCGGAATGGCGTTCGACAAGCCGCCAGCGCCGACATCGTGAATCAGCAGGATCGGATTCGCCTTTCCCTGCGCCCAGCATTGATCGATGACCTCCTGGGCGCGACGTTGCATCTCGGGATTGCCGCGCTGCACCGACGCAAAGTCGAGATCCTCCGCGCTGGCGCCGCTGCCGACCGACGATGCCGCACCGCCGCCGAGGCCGATCAACATCGCCGGTCCGCCGAGCACGATGATTTTTGCGCCGGCCGGCACCACGGACTTCTCGACATGCATCCGCCGCACATTGCCGACGCCGCCCGCAATCATGATCGGCTTGTGATAGCCGCGCAGCGTCGCGCGCGAGGCCGATATCGCTTCGGTCTCGAAGGTGCGGAAATAGCCGAGAATGTTCGGTCGGCCGAATTCATTGTTGAATGCGGCGGCGCCGAGCGGCCCTTCGATCATGATGTCGAGCGCCGAGGCGATGCGTCCTGGGCGGCCATGGTCACGCTCCCAGGGCTGGAGAAAGCCAGGGATCTGCAGGTTTGACACGGAGAACCCGGCCAGTCCGGCTTTCGGTTTGCCGCCGCGACCAGTCGCCCCTTCATCGCGGATCTCTCCGCCCGAGCCCGTGGCTGCACCGGGGAACGGCGATATCGCAGTCGGATGATTGTGTGTCTCGACTTTCATCAGGATGTCGATGGGCTCGTCGCTGTAGGCGTAACGATGCGAATCAACGTCGGCGAACCAGCGTTGCCCGCGCGAGCCTTCGATCACCGCGGCGTTATCCCGATATGCAGACAGCACGCCGCGCGAATTCTTCGCGTAGGTGTTCTTGATCATTGCGAACAGCGACTTCGGTTGCGGCTCGCCGTCGATCACCCACTGCGCGTTGAATATCTTGTGGCGGCAATGCTCTGAGTTCGCCTGCGCGAACATCATCAGTTCAACATCCGTGGGATCGCGGCCGAGCCGATCGAAGTTAGCGACGAGATAGTCGATTTCATCGTCAGAGAGCGCCAACCCAAGACTCAAGTTGGCTTCAACCAGCGCGACTCGTCCGCGCGCCCGCAGCGGCACGGTCCTGAGAGGCCGCGGTGTCTCGTGAGTAAAGAGCTGCGCCGCATCTTCGTGGGACAGCACCGCGCATTGCGTCATCCGGTCGTAGAGCGCGGGCGAGATTGCGTTCAATACCTTGCCCGAAAGCGCTGTTTCGGCGCTCACCTCATAAGCGACGCCACGCTCTATCCGTTCGACTGCGTCGAGGCCGCATACGTGCGCGATGTCGGTCGCCTTGCTCGACCAGGGCGAGATCGTACCGGGACGCGGGATGACGACCACCACAGACGGCGTGCACGTTGTGGCTTGCGACAGTGCGCCGGAGGCGTCTGTCCGCGGACCATAGGTCAGCAGCGCGTCGAGCACGCGCCGCTCCGCGCCGCTCAACTCGCGTCGGGTTTGAACGAAATGAACGAAGCGGGCTGTGACTGACTCGATCGCGGCATGACGCGATCGAAGGGCGATAAGAAGTTTGTTGATCCGGAAATCGGAAAGTGCGGGTGCGCCGGGCAGTGTCAGCATCTTTGAGCCAGTCGATCCGCGCGCGATGCACGAATCGTGGAGCGAAATGACGGGCGCGGAATGATACCGGAATTGGCGTACTGGCCGCTGGCAAACTGGGCTCTGGCCAGGAGCCCATTCACGGTAGACCAGTTAACCAGTCGGTAAGTTAGCCGGGGATGGCTCTACTTCTTGTCCCCCGGCGTATACACCGGCATCGGGAACTGCGCGACATTTGATCCGCCTTCCGCGGCGCTGACCTTACTGACGCCCTGCTTACGCACTTCATCGACCCGCAGGACCGAATGCAGCGGCAGGTAGGTGCGTTTGACGCCCTCGAACTCAGCTTTGACCTTCTCCTCGGACGGGTCGACTACGACAGTCGAGCGCTCGCCGAACACCAGCTCTTCGACCTCGACGAAGCCGAACAACGAGCCATGACTGACCTTGCGGGCATAGATCTCATAGACCTTGCCCTGGTTAACGAAAACGACCTTGAAAATGTGACTGGCTGCCATCTTGCTGCTCAGCGGGATTGGTACGCTGCGCGCATATTACATAGCGCAGACTCGAAGCGTCAGATCTTGAGCCTTTCCCGCACGTTCTTCCCGCAATGGCACTGAAACTCCGCGTCATCAGCGATCACTACAAAGCGCTAGGCAAGCGCAGTTCGCAGCTATTTGGCGTGACTGGCGGGCGGATAGGCCGCGCCCAGGATAACGACTGGATACTGCCTGACCCGGATCGCTACGTATCCAGCCACCACTGCAAGGTCAACTTTCGTGCAGGCAAGTGGGTGTTGGAGGACACGAGCACCAACGGCGTCTTCATCAATGGCGCCGACACACCGGCTTCGATCGAAGGGGTCTACTCGCTGCAGGATGGCGATCGGCTGCGGCTCGGCGATTACGAGATCATCGTCAGTATCGATGATCGCAACGACTTCTCGCCCGACGCGAGCGGACAGATTCCGGCGCCCGCGCGCGTGCGCAGCGCGTCTTCCAGAGCGCCGTCGAGGGTCGTCGAGGATCTCGGGGAGGAACTCGATCTCACGGATCTGCTGAGTGATTCCCTGATCACTCAAGGACCCCAGACCGCCGCGCCCGTCCCGCTCCGGGCCAGCAGCGAACCGTTCGACGTGAACAAGGCGCTTGGCTTCGATCTCCAGCCCGCGACACCGCAAGCACGCCCGGCTGCTGCGAAGCCCGCGCGCAGCGGCTTCGCCTCGCTCCTCGAAAATACGCAGGATGAGGGCGAGCAACGCACAGTCACTCATCCGCCGCGGAAGAATCCGGACGACTGGCAGATGCAGACGCGTCCGTATGACCGCAAGACCATGACTGCGCTCACTGCTCCTGGCGCGCTCGCGGTCAAAGCCGAAAAGTCAGAGCCGGAGCGCGCGCGACGCGCCCCTGAACTGAGCACCAGCGGCGATGTAGCTGCCGGAGTCGAAGCGTTCTGCCGCGGCGCGGGCATCGATCCCGGTTCATTGCCGAGCGATGCACAGAACGCACTGCTGACGCAGGCCGGTCAAATGCTGCGTGAAGTCGTTCTCGGCCTCATGGAGGCGTTGAAGGGCCGCGCGGATCTAAAGAACCGGCTGCGGTTGAGTCAGACGACGATTCAACCCGGCGAAAACAACCCGTTGAAATTCTCGGCGAGCGTCGAGGAAGCCGTCCGCAAGCTTCTCGACCCGCACAGTAGCCGCTACCTCGGCCCGATCGAAGCGATTCGCGAATCCTTTGGCGACCTGCGCATGCATCAAACGGCGCTCGCCGCCGCGATCCAGGGGGGGATCGACGAGCTGATGAATCGCATTGAGCCAGGCGAACTTCAGGAGCGCTTCGATCGCGGCCTGAAGCGTGGTGCATTGCTTGGCGCCGCCAACAAGATGAAATACTGGGACCTATACGTCGAGTTCTATCAGGCGCTCAATCAGCGCAATGAACAGGGTCTGCCGACGCTGTTCGCCGAAGAACTCGCGCGTACTTACGCCGAGCGCGCGGCGCAGAAGAAGAAGTGAGACGGGTTGGAGCGTAGGGCCGGGGTCGGATCGGAACGGGCTGCTTCCGTGTGCCGCGCCCTATCGTCCGCCCTTCAACTCTTGCCCGCGCCCCAAGTCCCGCGCCCCAGGCGCTGAAGCGTCTGCGCTGATTTCCCGGTGCGCCGGCGGACCCGAGTCAGTCGCTACCCAATCCAGAATGTCCATGTAGCTGCGGATGTTCTCGACGAACCGCACCGGCTCCCAGCCTCTTGCATAGCCGCGCTTGACGCGTGTGTACCACTTCGATTGCGTCAGTAGTGGTAAGTGCTCGCGCACGTCGTTCCATGAGTCGGGATTTTTACCGTGCATCTGCGTGAGGATGCGAGCGTCCTCCAGATGTCCGACGCCGACGTTGTACGCGGCCAGCGTGAACCAGGTGCGATCGGGTTCCAGAATCCGCTGCGGAATCTGATTACGTATCCAGACGAAGTAGCGTGCGCCGCCAAAGATACTCGCGCGTGGATCCAGCCGATCGCTGATGTCCAGAGAGCGCGCAGTCTCCTCGGTCAGCATCATGAGACCGCGGACGCCGGTGGGCGACGTGGCAGTAGGACTCCAGTGCGATTCCTGGTAGCCCACGGCGGCCAGCAAGCGCCAATCGACGCCCACTTCGGCTGCGGCCTCTCGGAACCAGTGGCGGTACTGCGGCAGGCGCGACTCGATGTGGTCGATGAAGACGCGCGCCTGGATGTAGTCGAAGCGGTCGGTATCTCCGTAGTATGCGGTCAGAATCGAATCGAGCCGCCCCTCGGCTTTCGCGGACGAGAAGAACGAAGTGACCCGTTTGAGCAGGCTGGCGTCGCGTGTATCGACGGCCCAGGCGATCGCTTTGCCCCCCGACAGGTCGAAGGCGATACGGATCTCCGGGTGGAACGCCCGCCCGATCGCGAACTCGGTCGAATCGGCGACGGTGTAGTCGAATTCACGGCGCGAGAGCCGGTACAGCAACTCTTCGGTCTCGGCGACGGGATTCTCCACCCACGACAGGTTGGGATGCAGCGCGCGCAGCTGCTCGAGCGTGGCTGCGTGAGAACTGCCCTCGACGACTTCAATATGCCCCTCGTTAGCCTGCCGGATATTGCGCGGGCGCGAATCACTCTGCCGAAAGATGAGGTGCTCCCGCACCTGTTGATAAGGCGGCCCAAAGCCTGTTTCAGGCGGCAGGCGAATCCCGCGCGTGAGTCCGGCCGCGGCGATGTGCGCACGGCGCGACTCCAGTTCCCGCATCGCATCCGCGACGTTCGGTACGGAGTACACGAATAGCTTCACCCCCAACTCGGCGGCGAATCGGCTCGCAAGATCGAACTCGGGCCCCTGCGGGCCTGCGGCGCCCAGGTAGTACGCGCTCGGAAGATTCCGGGTCACGACGCGCAACTCGCCGGAGCGAATGATCTGCTCGAGCACCGTGGGCGGCTGGGAGCACGTGCCAAGGAGCAGCGTGGCGATGATGGCGAGGGCGGCTTTCAAGCCGGCGCCCCGCGACGGTCGCAGAACTGGCGAAATGGATTCATGAAGCTCCGGACCGAGGCTGAAGCGGCGAGTCTACCGTTCCGGGTTCGGAACGTCCGGAACCCAGTGGAAACTGCGCTTTCAGGGTGTCAGGAGAAAGGCATAACGGGCATCGAGCTGGGTTGTGTTTCTGAGGGTGGGATATGCACCGCTTTAGCCCTGCGCGGCGCGCACTGCGCCGGTTCGCGGCATCCAAAAATCGTTCCCGAAGATTCTTGTCGAACCCTCGTCCCACGGGTTCTCCACCCACCCTCGACACCGGCAAAAAGAAAAAGGCCCTC
>JBOHZJ010000133.1:0-1724 GCA_050738395.1 Steroidobacter sp. | reverse complement strand
CATCCAGACGGTGCATTGCGGTGAAGTGAATCCGCCGCCGCGGCGCCGCAAGGCGCCGCAGGCGATCGCAACCGGCGTTGGTCGCCAGTTCGCCAAAGCCGAGGAGCTCGGCCGTTTCAACATGGGTTCAACCGTCGTGCTGCTATTCCAGAGGAACCGTATCCGCTGGGCCGACTCGCTGCTGCCTGAGGCGACGGTGCGACTGGGGCGAGCCATCGGGCGCACGCGATGAGCGACTGGCGTCCAACCGCCTCGATCGCGACGCTCGAGGTGCGCGCCTCGATGCTGCGCGCGGCAAGAGAATACTTCGCCGCCACGCGTGCGCTGGAAGTCGAAACCCCGACGCTGAACTCCGCCGCGGTCACCGATGTTCATCTGGCCAGCGTCGAAGCGACGGTCCTTGGTCAACGTCGTTTCCTGCATACATCGCCCGAGTACGCGATGAAGCGGCTCCTGGCCGCCGGCTGCGGCGATCTATGGCAGATCAGTCGGGTCTACCGCGACGGCGAACGCGGCCGGCAACACAATCCTGAATTCACCCTGATCGAGTGGTATCGACTGGGCATCGATCACCACGCTCTCATGTCGGACGTCGAGCGACTGCTCGGGGCCGTGCTGCCGCCGTCGCGATCCTTTGATCGCGCCGAACGTCTGAGTTATCGCGAAGCGGTGCAACTGCATGCGGGCGTCGATGCATTTCGCGATTCCTCACCGGTGCTGATCGCGCGCCTGCAGAGCGCCGGCGTCGATGTCCCGCGCGATCTGCACGAGGACAAGGACGCATGTCTCGATCTCATCATGAGCACGCTCGTGGGTCCGCAACTCGGCCACGATCGGCTGTGCTTCATTTACGACTACCCGGCAAGCCAGGCGGCGCTCGCTAAAGTACACGGCGAAGTCGCTTCGCGTTTCGAGGCCTACCTCGACGGCGTCGAGCTCGCGAACGGCTTTCATGAACTCGCAGACGCCGCCGAGCAACGTGCACGCTTCGAGCACGATCAGCGCGAACGCACGCGGCGCGGCCTGCCGAGTGCGCCAATCGACGAACGTTTTCTCGCCGCGCTCGTGCACGGGCTTCCGGAATGTTCCGGTGTGGCGCTTGGCTTCGACCGGCTCGTCATGTGCGCAGTGGGCGCGCAGCGAATCGAGGACGTTCTCGCATTTCCTTTTGAGCGTGCATGATCGCCGCACAATTACCGGAGCCCCGATGGAAACGATCACGATCGATACGAAACTGCCCAAGCCTCAGCTCTACAACGAACTGGCGGCTCAGATAACTTCGCTCATCGCCGGGGAGCGCGATCTGATTGCAAATCTCGCGAATGCCTCCGCGTTGCTCTTCTACGCGCTGGAAGATCTCAACTGGGCGGGATTCTATCTGCTCAAGGACGGCGAACTCGTCGTCGGCCCATTTCAGGGCATGCCTGCCTGCGTACGGATCGCACTCGGCAAAGGGGTGTGTGGAACGTCAGCGGCCGCCAGAACATCGATCGTCGTGCCCAACGTGCACGAGTTTCCCGGTCACATTGCGTGCGATAGCGCCTCGAACTCGGAAATCGTCACCCCGATGATTCGCAATGGCGAACTGCTCGGGGTGCTTGATATCGACAGCCCGAAATTCTCGCGCTTCGACGACGAAGATCGGATCGGCCTGGAGAAGGTTGTCGAAGCGCTGCTTCGGCAATTAGAGGGCAATGATCAGGAAGAGAAGAGCCGCTAAAGAC
>JBOHZJ010000132.1:0-6188 GCA_050738395.1 Steroidobacter sp. | reverse complement strand
AACGAGGTCACCGTGAAGCGCTATCGCCAGGAAGGCTCGGTCGTGTGGCTGATGCCCGAGAACGAGGAGTTCGAACCCGTCCGCGTCGATCTCAAGGAGGAACACATGATCATCGAAGGCGTGGTCGTCGGCGTGCTTCGACATGGGAAGTCGAAGGGATTGTTTCAGTAGGGCGTGCGAAGGGCGTCAACTTCCAATAGAAAGCCGCTCGAGTTGCTGACGGATCACGCCGGGTAGTGCTCGAGCGAGACGTGATCGCGAAGAAGTCTTTTTCGAAATTGGCCCGAAGTGGCTCAAGCGCTGGATTGCACTTGCCATTGCGGGGAACCATCGCTGTGTAGCGCGAGAGCACCAGATCTGCCCGCTCGCGCTTGTGCGAGCGTAGAAAGGGGTATAGCTGTGCAATCAGCGACAGCGCCTGGCGGTTGGAGACGGCATACGTGCAGGAAGGCGTGTGGTGTGCGGCAGAGATCCTCTTTCGCGTGATCTTCCCGGCGCCGACGCGCTCAAGGACGAACTCAAGCAGTCCGTACTCTATGTTCGCGATGCTAAAGGATTAATTGGCGGCGGTCCTTCGCGTGCCGACGGCTCAAGGTGATCGTGCCTTCTCCATCGACGAGTCCTGCGATGTAGGCTGCGTCGACTGCGACCAGAGATCGCACTTCCTTGTAAATGGCCACGGCTGAATTCCTGCGACTAGCGTCATCAGGATTCTGCACGAAATCGCTCGGAAGAGGAGTCCCTCTGACCTGGTGGTCAGAGGGACATTGGTGGAGGCGGCGGGACAGCGCATTCCATCTCTTTCGAGACGGGCTGGACTATGCCTTCATCCTGGCTCACCAGTGGAGCCGGGAGCGGGGCGTGTTATTCGGGAATGCGATCCTCCCGAATCCTAGTGTCGACTCCTTCGTTGCCGAATCAGTCGATCTATGAGTCTCTACAGGGCAGGGGAGGTTGGCCCTCCGCTACCCCTCGGCGTTGCCATGTCATTCATTTCTGAATGACCGCAGGGTTCACCGAATGAGCCCCGTTATCACTTTGCCCTTGCGGGCAAAGGCGACCATGTGCCTTCCTTTGCCTTTTAATCGAACCCGCGTCCGCAAGCACTACGTTCCAGAATCTACATGCTTAGCCATGTCTTTGTGTCTCGCCGCGCGCTACCCAACAGGCAGGGAAGACGCGAAGCCAGCTTCAGCGCGTTTTAGCAAGCCGGCCTGGAGCACACCGGACTCGCGAGCTTGTGAGCGCGTCCCCCGATTCTGGATGCACAAGCACATACCAGGCGGAGGTTAGGCGGGATTAAGCCGCCAGAGCGTAGTTGTCGTCGTTTGCAACTATAAGTTTGTAAGCAGTTTTACGAGTTACTTACAACTCGGCATGCACCTGAAGTTTCGCAACCCACGTCGAAGCCGGTCGCCCCCAGGAACGGGACTAGTGTAGGGGCGCGATTGCGAATAACAAGTGCGAATCGGCGGACTCATGATCGGCGCAGCGATCCGTCATTCAGTCCCTGCATATGATTCGTTCGCTCGTTTGATCGCATAGGCGCGGATTGCTTCGGCCTCCGCAGCATCCATCACTGGCGCGAAGCTCACCATGCCGGCGTCCTTTCTGGCTCCATCGATGACGACGCTTCTCCATGCCTCGGCGGTTCGATTGAGAGGCGACCAGCGCAAATCCGGAATGACGCCCCCACCGACTGCGGAGTCGCCGTGGCATGTAGAGCAGAACGTATGGAATGCAACCTGCCCGCGCGCTACGAGCTCTGAATCACCAACCAGAGCCGGTGGCTCGGCAGGTGCTGTCTCGGGTGTCGGTTCAGGCAAGATCGCCATCCCGCCAATCCTGAATGCGAGCACCCGGCTTCGATTGACAGCGGGTCCGCCCTTGCGCGAAGCGTAGCCTCCAGAGATCGCATACGTTCCGCCCCAACCGGCAACCACCGCGACATATTGTTCGCCGCCGACCGAGTACGTGACGGGCGCCGCGACGATGCCGGTCTGCGCCGGGAACGACCAGAGCTTCGTTCCATCCGCGGCGTCGTACGCCACGAACTCACCGCCGACATTTCCCTGGAACACGAGATTGCCGGCCGTCGACAGGATGCCGCCGTTCCAGGCGCCCGAGTGTTCGACGGACCACTTTTCCTTTTGCATGACCGGATCCCATGCCTTGAGGTATCCGCGGATCGTCGCGAGCGCAGCTTCGCGAACCTGCCGATCCTCCGGCATCATCACGGCGACTGAGTCGATCCCCAGGTTGAAACCGATCGGCCGCGCCTTGTATTTCGAATCGTGCAGGTACGCGAAGCCGGGTTCCTGAGCGGGGATGTAGACGAGCCCGGTCTGCGGGCTGAAGGACATCGGATGCCAGTTGTGAGCGCCGTAGGGACCGGGCATCGCCAGGAATGGTTGTCGCGGATCCTTGAAGCGCGCCGTCGGATTCTCGACCGGCCGCCCGGTTTTCAGATCGACTTCGCTCGCCCAGTTGATCGCAACAAAAGGCTCTGCTGAAACCAGCTGTCCGTCGGTCCGATCGATGACATAGAAGAAGCCGTTCTTCGGCGCCTGCATCAGCACCTGACGCTTCTGTCCGTCGATCTGCAGATCGGCCAGCACGATGTGCTGCGTCGATGTGAAGTCCCAGGTTTCACCCGGCGTCGTCTGGTAGTGCCAGACGTACTGACCGGTGTCCGGCTTCAATGCGACGATGGAGCTGATGAAGAGATTGTCGCCCCCTGTGGGGCTGCGATGCTGCTGATTCCAGGGCGAACCATTGCCAGTTCCGATGTAGAGCAGGTCAAGATCGGGGTCGTAAGCCATCGAATCCCAGACCGTACCGCCCCCGCCGAGCTTCCACCATTCCCCGCTCCAGGTCTTCGCCGCCTCCTCGAGAATCGGCGCCTCGAATGGCCTGGATGGATCGCCGGGCACGGTATAGAAGCGCCAGGCCATCTTGCCAGTGTCGGCATCGTATGCGGACACGTAGCCGCGAACGCCGAACTCGGCGCCGCCATTGCCGATGACGACCTTGCCCTTGATGACGCGCGGCGCGCCTGTAATCGTGTATGCCTGCGACTGATCGACGGTGACGACGGACCAGATCTCCGCGCCGCTGGCGGCGTCGAGAGCGACCAGGCGTCCGTCAAGCGTGCCGAGATACAAGCGGCCGTCGTAGGCGGCAACGCCGCGATTTACGGTGTCGCAGCAGGCTTTCACGCCGGTTTCGCCCGGAACTCGTGGATCGTACTGCCACAGCAATTCGCCAGTCGCGGCGTCGATCGCCTGCACTTTGCTCCACGCGCTGGTCGAATACATCACACCGTCGATGATCAGCGGCGTTGCTTCCTGACCGCGATGGGTGTCGAGATCCAGCGACCACGCGAGCTTCAGATCCTCGACGTTGTCGCTCGTGATCGCAGCGAGCGGCGAAAAGCGCTGCTCCGAGTACGTGCGACCGTGCGTCAACCAGTTCGCCGGATCGGCGTCGGCGTTGATGATGCGTGCGGCGTTCACCCGTGCGGGTTTCGGCCGCGGCGCGACTTCCGCGTCCTTCTTCTGACATCCCGTGCACGCAACAGCGAACGCCACGATGCTGGCGATGGTTCGTATCGACACGTGGTCCCCCCTTCAAGCGCCTGTAGCCGCAGTCGTCTTGGTATGTGCGGCAAGATACCGCTCTCGCCAGAGAGCGGCAATGTGCGATCAGATCAACGCTTCGAGTGTTTCAGCACACGCGATTTCTCGCGCTGCCAATCACGATCCTTCGACGTGGCGCGTTTGTCGTGTTCTTTCTTGCCTTTTGCGAGGCCGATGCGAAGCTTCGCTTTGCCGGCCTTCCAGTACATCTCGATTGGCACGAGGGTGTAGCCGCGTCGATCGACCGCGCTCCCGAGGCCATTCAGCTCCGAGCGATTGAGCAGCAGTTTGCGCGTACGGATCGGATCCGGAACGATGTGCGTCGACGCCGTCGGCAACGCTGAAATGTGTGCGCCGAACAGAAATGCCTCGCCGTCCTTGACGAACACGTACGCTTCCTTGAGTTGCGCTCGACCAGCTCGCAGGCTTTTGACTTCCCAGCCCTGCAGCGACATGCCTGCCTCATAGGTCTCTTCGATCGCATAGTCGTGACGCGCCTTGCGATTCTCCGCAATCAGCGGCGAATCAGCGCCGGATTTCTTCTTGCTCATGGAAGGGGCTTTGCGAACTCACGCCTTGGGCGCGAATTGTAGCGGCGCCGGTTACACTCTCACCATGCATATCGACACGCTGTGCGCATGCGCGAAGTGAATCGAAGCGCGCTGACGCCGTACACGCCGGCACAGATGTTTGCGCTGGTGGAAGACATGGAGCGCTACCCGGAATTTCTGCCGTGGGTGGCGAAGGCCCAAGTGCTCGAGCGTAGTGCGAATCAGGTCGTTGGGCGGCTTGAAATGCATCGCGCCGGCGTGCGTGAAAGGATCACGACGCGCAATGTGCTGAATCCGCCGCGCGAGATCACGCTGCATCTGGTGAGCGGACCGTTTCGCTCGCTCGAAGGTCGCTGGACCTTCGACAACATCGCTGATCGCGGCGCGCGCGTCACACTCGCGGTGCGATTCGAGTTCACAAATCCTATGCTGGCGCTCTTGTTGACGCGCTCATTCGAAAAGAACTGCACTGACATGATCAATGCATTCGTGGCGCGGGCCCGGAGCGTATATGGCGGGGCGTAATCCCGGGCGGCGCCGTCCGGCGCGAGTCCGCGTCGTCTATGCAGCGCCGCAGCGGCAGGAGACTGTCGACCTTGAGATCACCCCCGGGATGAGCGTCGCTGAAGCAGTAGCTCGATCGGGACTGAGCGGCCGCTTCTCTGAACTGGCGCAGCGGCCGCTCACATGTGCGATTTACGGTCAGATTGCGCCGCTCACCCGTGAGGTTCGCGACGGCGATCGCGTTGAGATTTTGCGGCCGCTGTTGATCGACCCCAAGGAAAATCGGCGGCAGGCTGCGGTGCGCGCGAAAGCGCGTGCGAAATCGGCCGACCGATGAGCGCGAGTCAGGAGGACGCGGTCCCTTCCGTGTCGCGCGCGATGCGCGCCACTTTGTCTGCTTCATCGAAAAAAACGATGAAATGCCGACGCTCCACTTTCTTGAGGCGACCCTTCTTCAGGTAGTAGACGTAGTCCCAGCGCTCGGGCTTGAACGGATCCGCCACCATCGGTGTACCGAGGAGCGAGCGCACCTGTACGCGCGTCATACCGACCGCAACCCGCTCGATGTCCTCAGCTTCAAGGAAATTTCCTTGCTGAATATCAATGCGATGCACGCATCCCGCTGCGCCGGACAATGCCACTGCAGTCAAAAGGAGGAGCGCAATCCGGCGAAGCCGGGAAGGGACGAGTTGGGTCATAAAGGTGGAGCGGGGTTGAGGGCTGCGTGATAATGCGGCGTGCATGATACTCAAAAGCCGCTGGAGTCCGCAGTGGCGCTAACTTCTGGCGGCGATAAGATGAAGCATCTCGAAACCAGCGATCTGCGCAAAGCCGGACTCAAGGTCACGCTGCCGCGCATCAAGATTCTTGAGATCCTCGGCACCGCGACCCCGCGCCACATGAGTGCGGAAGATATCTACAAGCATCTGCTGGAATCCCATGAAGACATCGGGCTGGCCACTGTGTACCGCGTGTTGACTCAGTTCGAGGCGGCGGGCCTCGTGACTCGTCATCACTTCGAGGGCACGACCGCCGTATTCGAGCTGAACGAAGGTCAGCATCACGATCACATCGTCTGTCTGGACTGCGGCAAAGTCGAAGAGTTCATGGACGTCGGCATCGAGGAGCGTCAACGCGTGGTCGCCCACAAGCTGCAATTCGAGATCAAGGACCATTCGATGATCCTCTACGGACATTGCAAGCGTCCGAACTGCCCATCCCGGGATGCCGAATTGCGCAGCCGCGGCTGAGCATCTATTTCTTTCCGGCGACTCTCTTCTTCTTCGCGGGGATCGGCGTGCTGAGCATTTCAGCGGCGTGTTCGCGCGCCTTGTCCGTCACATCCACGCCGCCCAGCATCCGGGCGATCTCTTCGATCCGCTCATCGACCACGAGTGTATGCAGCGCGGTGCGCGTCGTCCTGCCGTCGGTCAGTTTCGCTACGCGCACGTGCGCGTGCGCCTGGCTCGCCACCTGCGGCAGGTGAGTGACACAC
>JBOHZJ010000131.1:0-4133 GCA_050738395.1 Steroidobacter sp. | reverse complement strand
ACCTGCAGCGCTGATCGCGAATTTTGCGAAGGCATCGGCCGCCGAGATCACGATGGCGGCCCACGGCCGCACTGCGAATGCGAAGAGCGCGGTCTCGCTGATGTCGCTGGGCGTGCGGCGCGGCGATGAAGTGGCGCTGAGTGCGGTGGGCCAAGGCGCAGCCAATGCAGTTCGCGAACTCAAGCAGCTGATTCTCGGCATGAGTGAAGCGCCAGCGCCCATGCATACGTCGGCGCCGCAGGCTGCGCCGCAAGCCTCGCGCCAGCACGGCAATCGACTGCGCGGTGTGATTGCGAGCCGCGGGCTGGCGGTCGGACGCGCGGTCACATTGCGCAGCGCTGAGATTCAGGTCGTCGAAGCCGGCCGTGGGATTGCACACGAGAGCGCTGAGTTCGATCGCGCGCGCAGCGAAGTTCGTATGCGACTCGAGCAGCTCGCGCTCAAGTCATCGCAAACGGCCCGGGAGGTGATTGCCGCGCATCTTGAGTTCCTGGATGACTGGGAACTCGTGGCGGCGGCGCGCCGCGCCATTTCTCAGGGCAAGAGCGCGGCGTTCGCCTGGCGACGCGCCGTCCGCGACAGCGCGGATACCCTGCGTTCGCTCGGCGATCAGCGCATGACGGAGCGCGTCGACGATCTGCTCGACCTCGAATCGCAGGTGTTAATGGCGTTGAACGGCGAAGCGCCGGTCGTGGTGTGCAATCTGCCCGAGCACGCGATTCTGATCGCAGCGGACCTGAAGCCCTCGCAACTGGTATCGCTGGATGCGAGCAGGCTGGCTGGAATTTGCATGGCCGCAGGTGGACCGACGTCGCACGTAGCGATTCTCGCGGCGGCGATGGGCGTACCCGCGCTGGTTGCACTGGGACCGTCGCTGCTCGACGTCGATGAAGGCGTCTGGCTGGTGCTCGATGCGGAACACGGCGCGCTGACCATCGCGCCTGACGAAGCTGCGCGAGAAGCGGCGGAGCACACTCTGTCGTCGCGCCAGCAACGCAAGCAGATCGAGCGCGCCGCGGCGCATGCGGACTGTCGCACCGCCGATGGCGTGCGCATCGAAGTCTTCGCGAACCTCGGATCCGTCGCTGAAGCGCAAGTCGCCGTGGCGCACGGCGCGGAGGGCTGCGGGCTGTTGCGCACGGAGTTCCTGTTCCTCGATCGCGACTCGCCGCCGGATGAGCACGAGCAGCTGCGTCAGTACCAGAGCATCGCGAACGCGCTCGCCGGTCGGCCGCTGATCATTCGCACCCTCGATATTGGCGGCGACAAACCGATTCCATACCTGCCGCTGCCGGCCGAGGACAATCCGGCGCTCGGCCTGCGCGGTGTACGCACGAGTCTGTGGCGCCCGGATCTGCTGCGCGTACAGTTGCGGGCAATTCTGCGCGTGCAGCCCGCCGAACAATGCCGCGTCCTGCTGCCGATGATCACGGATCCCGCGGAAATCAAGGCCGTGCGCCGTATGCTCGATGAAGTGCGTCGCGAGCTCGGAGCAACGCTGCCGCTGCAGGTCGGCGCGATGATCGAGACGCCGGCGTCGGCTGTCATTGCAGAGCGCATCGCGCGTGAAGTGGACTTTCTGTCGATCGGCACCAACGATCTCACGCAGTACACGCTCGCCATGGATCGCGGCCACCAGGAGCTTGCGCATCGCATAGATGGATTGCATCCGGCGGTGCTGCGTTTGATGGCGATGGCCGTGGAGGCGGGCGAGAAGCATTCCCGTCTGGTCGCCGTCTGCGGCGGACTTGCCTCCGATCCTGCCGCGGCGCCAGTGCTGATTGGGCTCGGGGTGCGCGAACTCTCCGTCGTTCCGACGTGCGCGCCGCAGATCAAGAGTCTGATCCGCACGCTGACGCTCGACGCCTGTCGATCGCTCGCACGGCAGGCGCTCGAGCTTGATACGGCGGAGGCCGTGCGCGTATTGGTCAACGAGTTCTCCGCCGCCGAACCGCGAGTGACGTCATGAAGAAAGTGATCGCAGGGCTGCAGCCGATCGGCCGGGCGCTGATGCTGCCGATCGCCGTATTGCCGGTCGCCGCATTGCTCTTGCGCCTGGGCCAGCCCGATCTGCTCAACGTACCGGCCATCGCTGCGGCGGGCGATGCGATATTCTCGAACCTCGGCTTGCTGTTCGCGATCGGCGTCGCAGTCGGCCTCGCGCGGGAGAATCACGGCGCAGCTGGACTTGCGAGCGTGGTCGGCTACCTCGTTACGACGAAAGGCGCCGAAGTGCTGATCGCGGTTCCTCCAGAAGTTACGGCGAACCTGACCGGCGCGGCCATCGATCTTGCGGCGGCCGCGTTTCGTGCGAAGGAGCTCTCGAAGCTGAGTGTCCCGGCAGGCTTGCTGTCGGGCCTGATCGCCGGTGCGCTCTACAACCGCTACAGCGACATACGTCTGCCGGCCTATCTCGCTTTCTTTGGCGGGCGCCGCTTCGTGCCGATCGCGAGCGGCTTCGTCGGGATTCTGCTCGCACTCTGCTTTGGCTTCGGCTGGCCCGTACTGGAGCGCGGTATGGATGCGGCGAGCGAGGCTGTACTCGCCTCGGACTCGTTTGGTCTGTTTGCCTACGGCGTGCTGAATCGGGTGCTGATCGTGACCGGGCTGCATCACATCCTGAACAACGTCGCCTGGTTTCTGCTCGGCGACTACAACGGCGTGACCGGCGATCTGAAGCGCTTCTTCGCCGGCGATCCGGCTGCCGGCGCGTTCATGTCCGGATTCTTCCCCGTGATGATGTTCGGACTGCCGGCCGCATGTCTTGCGATGTATCGCACCGCGCTTCCAGAGCGTCGCAAGGCCGTGGGCGGCATGTTGTTCTCGATGGCGCTCACGTCCTTCCTGACCGGCGTCACCGAGCCAATCGAATTTTCGTTCATGTTCCTTGCGCCAATTCTCTACGCATTGCATGCCGTGCTTACGGGGCTTGCGATGGCGGGCATGGACCTGCTCGACGTGCGGCTCGGGTTCGGCTTTTCCGCCGGCCTGTTCGACTACACGCTGAACTTCACGCAGGCGAGTAAACCGTTGCTCCTGATCCCAGCGGGCCTTGTGTACTTCGGTCTGTACTACGTGCTGTTCCATTTCTTCATCGTGCGCTTCAATCTGAAAACGCCGGGGCGAGATGCGGAAGAGGCGGCTTCGTCGACTGCATATGCCGAGGCATCGAAGGACGCGCCCGCACAGCAATGGGTGCGCGCACTGGGCGGGGCCGCCAATCTGCGCACGGTGGATGCCTGCACTACGCGTCTGCGCCTCGTGATCGCCGATCAGAAGCTCGTGGATGAGAGTGCATTGAAGATGCTGGGCGCCCGTGGGTGCCTGCGTTCCGACAATATGCTGCAGGTCGTGGTGGGTCCGATCGCAGATCAGGTGGCTTCAGACATTCGAGCTCAGCTCAGGTTGCCAATCCCCACGACGGCCCCTTCATCGATGCCAGCCGATACAGTTGCGGCCGCGCCGCAAACCTGCGAAATCCCGGTGAGCGAGTTGCTGGCGGCGCTCGGCGGCAAGCGCAATCTGCAGGAACTGCGGCTGGTAAGCAGCCGCCTGTGCGTCGCTCTCAAGCACGCCGATCAGATCAATCATCAAGCCTTGGCGACAATGGGTCTGCGCGGGGTCGCCCGACCAACCGCGCAGTCCCTGCATCTGGTGCTCGGGCCCGGCGCTGCTCATATATATGGAGAGCTGAAAAGAGCGACTGGTGAGTTGTGACTGGTTAATAGTCGGAGGGGGCCGCACGCCGCCCCCACTTGTTTCGCGGCGGACGTGGGGACCTGACCTTACCTGGAAGGCGCCCATCTGCCGACCCCAAGGTCAGAAGGCGTGTCAGCGTTCTGACCGGTCACTAGTCACTTCTCTCCTGCTCTGGCATGCTTCAGACAACGTTGTCATAGCCGAGAAGAACAACCCAGGGGGCAGGATGGGCGACATAACCGCTCAAATAAACAGTGCGATCAGGGGAAACGACGCGATGAATTCAAACGCCAACGCCGCGCCGAACTACACGCCCGCGCTCATCGTTCTCACCTCACTGTTCTTCATGTGGGGTCTGATCACGTCGCTGAACGACATTCTCATTCCGCACCTGAAAGCGATCTTCACGCTGAGCTATGTGCAGGCGATGCTCA
>JBOHZJ010000130.1:0-8807 GCA_050738395.1 Steroidobacter sp. | reverse complement strand
TGCTCGAACTGCGCCCCAACTGCGAACACTGTAACAAGCTGCTGTCGCCCGACTCGACCGAGGCGATGATCTGCTCGTTCGAGTGCACGTTCTGTACGGACTGCATCGCGACCATTCTTGGCAACGTGTGCCCGAACTGCGGCGGCGGTTTCGCGGCGCGGCCGATTCGGCCCGCGAACAATCGGAAGGCGGACAATTATCTCGGCAAGTATCCCGCGAGCACGACGCCAAGACACCGACCTGTCGATGCAGACGCACACCGCCTGTTCGCGGCGTCGATCAGGAATATCCTGCCGCAGAATAGATGAGCGGTAGGCGGAAATGACTGGTGACTAGTGACTGGTGATTAGCCGGACCGGCTTCGCCTCTTTTCCAGATTCCGACTACTGGGCGCGGAGCGCAGGCCGGAAACGCCGGATCAAGACACCCCTCACCCGCTCCGCTTCCCTCTCCCAAAGGGAGAGGGGATGATGCCCCCGGCGATGCTCTTACTGACCGCCAACCGTTAACCGCCAACCGCTTCTTCCATATGCCCGGCAGTCAGGATTTCGCCGCCGACCCGCGCAACGCGAACGCGTTGATCTACCTCAATGGGGCGCTCGTCCCGCGCGAGCAGGCGAAGGTGTCAATTTTTGACGGCGGCTTTGTCGTGGGCGACGGTGTGTGGGAGGGATTGCGCCTGCATAAGGGCGCGCTGTTGTTCCTGGACCAGCACCTCGATCGTCTCTACTGGGGCGCGGGGAAAATTGCTCTGGACATCGGCTTTGATCGCGCTGCACTGACCGCGGAGATCTGGCGCACGCTCGATGCGAACGGCATGCGCGACGGGGCGCATCTGCGTGTGATGGTCACACGCGGCGAGAAAGCGACCCCCAATCAGGATCCGCGTAACGCGATTGGAAGAGCGACCGTCGTCATCGTCGCTGAGTACAAGCTGCCGAATCCCGCCATCGTTATGCGCGGGCTGAGCCTGTTCACGTCGACCATCCGGTGCACGCCGGCCGGAATGTTCGACATGCGGCTGAACTCACACAGTCGGCTCAATCTCATCACGGCGCTGCTCGAGGCGATCGAGGCGGGCGCGGATGAGGCGCTGATGCTCGATCCGCACGGCTTCGTCTCGAGCTGCAACGCCACGAATTTTTTCTTCGTGCGCGACGGCGTCGTGATGACCTCGCGCGGCGAGTACTGTTTCAACGGCGTTACCCGCGGCAACGTGATCCGACTTTGCCAGGAACATAAACTGCCGCTCACGCTCGGCGACTTCACACTCGATGAGGTCCGCGCGGCGGACGAAGCATTCGTGACGGGCACGTTTGGCGGCTTGACGCCCGTGCGTGAGATCGATGGACGCACCCTTTCCGCGACGCTGCCCGGCCCGCTGACGCAGCGGCTGCGAGTGCTGTACGACGCGCTGAAGGATTACGAAGCGAGCGCACAGCAGCGATGAACGAGGCCACGATCCGCATCGCGATGTGGTCTGGGCCACGCAACATATCGACTGCAATGATGCGTTCGTTCGGCGCCCGCCCGGATACTGCCGTGGTCGATGAGCCGTTTTACGCGGCGTATCTTGCACGCACGGGCCTTCGCCACCCGATGACCGACGAGGTGCTCGCTTCGCAGCCGAACGACTGGCGCGAAGTGGTCGATTCGCTTCTCGGACCCGCTCCTGCGGGTAAGGCGATCTTCTATCAGAAGCACATGACGCATCACATGCTGGAGGAGTTCGGTCGCGACTGGATCGCCCTGCTGCGCAATGCTTTTCTGATCCGCGATCCGGCGGCGGTGCTTGCGTCGTATGTTCAGAAGCGCGGCGAGGTCACGCTCGCGGACATTGGGATCGTACAGCAGCGTGAACTGTTCGAACTCGAAGCGGATCGACTCGGCGTCGCGCCGCCGGTCGTCGAGGGCGCGGACGTTTTGAAGGATCCGGCGGGCGCGCTTTCGCAGCTGTGCGCGGCATTAAGCATTGAATACACAGACGCGATGCTGAACTGGCCTGCCGGACGCCGAGCAAGCGACGGCGTGTGGGCGCCGGCCTGGTACAACGCCGTGGAGCAATCGACAGGCTTCGGACCGCCGCTGGCGCAGACCGCCGTTGAATTGCCGGATGAGTTGCAGCGCATCGCTGACGAAGCACGGCCGCACTACGAAGCGCTGGCGGCGCATCGATTGCGGTGACAGCAAGAACGGGCAGGAGAGCCGCGAAAGACCGCAAAAAGAGTTCTGAGCAGTCAGAACGGATCCGAAGCCCTGATTCCTCGCGCCTTGATTTGCTGGTTCCTCCGTTCCGTTCCCAACTGCTATTTCTTTTATGCGGTCTTTCGCGGCTCCTCTCCCCTGCACCCGACACGCCCCTACAGAGAGCCCACCTCCTCGCGCACTCGCAGGAATCGCGCGAAGCGCGGGACGCCTTTCGCCGTCACGCCGTGGTGCGTAAAGGTAACCCAGGCGCCGATTGGCGGCGGATGGCGGCGCTGCTCGTCGCTGAAGCCGGTTCCCAGTTTGAATCGCAAGCCATCGGCGCGCTCCACGAGTAATGCCCCGAGCATTCCGCTGTATTTGCCCTTGCCTGGCGTGTGGCCAATCACGCGAGCTTCGGCGTCGTCGTAGGGTTTCAACTTCAGCAGATCGTCATTGCGCTCGCCGCGATAGTGCGACGCGCCTCGATGCAGCATCAACCCTTCCCCTCCGCCGGCGATGATTTCCGCGAGCTTGGCTTCCAGGGCGGGTTGATCGATCACTTTGAATTGTTTGACAGGCTGCAACGAGGCGATGGCGGCCTCCGACAGCAGTGCAGTGAGCGCAGTCAATCGATCATCAAACACACCCGCATGCGTCGGCGAATCGAAGACCATGAACTTTACTTTGCGCCACGCCGCATCGTCGGGCGTTGCGTCGCGCACCGTCGCCGATACGGCTTCGAATTGACCACGGCCAATCCAGAGTTCGCCATCGAGCGGCGTGAGCGGCCAGCCTTGGGTGAACCATGGCGGCGCGTGGATGACGTTGCCGGCGCGCGTCAGGAGCTTCTCTCCGTCCCACCACGCCCGGATTCCGTCGTACTTTTCGCTCACCCAGTAGTCGGAGAGATCGACGTCGGCGTGTTCATAGACGTTCGCAAGCAACACTGGCGGCGCCGCATGAACGGCTCCCGCTGCCGGACCGAGAAGCAAGCAGGCGAGAAAAATTGAGAAGCGCAAGGTCTGCATGACCATCGTCCATGACGCATCGATGCGGCGGATCAAAACACAGGTGATTCAGGTTGAACCGCTGCATATCGGCTGATTCATCGAGAAATGGCGTGCTGTCCCACAAATGGTTTACACAAATTCCGTTCGCCCTGAGTTTGTCGAAGGGATCTTGCAGGTGAAAACAGCGCGCTTCGACAGGCTCAGGGTCAACGCGAACGGGAGCCAAGAAAGCTCTTTCTGGGACGCCTGCTAGAACATGAAATTGAAATCGAGTTGCCAGCGCGTGTAATCCGTCTCTGCGCCGACATCGACGTTGAACGCGGTATCCAGGTACGTCACGTTGACGAGCAGGCTCTTCATCGCCATCCATGCGACGCGATACACCTGGCCGCTGTTGTCGGTGACGCCGCCGGCAAAATCGGAATCGACCCACTGACCGAAGAGCGCGTCCTTCTCGACATGCTGCGCGAGCACTCCTGCCTCCCAGCGCCCGGGCTGATCAGCGTTGCCGACCAGCACACCCAGGTTCCAGGCGGTGTCGAGGCCGCTGTCGGCTTCCGAATTGCGCGCGTAGTCCGCGAAGACGCTGAGCGGCAGCGCTCCGAACGGAAAACTTGCTTCGGCGAACAACTGACCGATGTTGTAGTCGTAGGCGTAGCGCACGTCGGCGCCGGCGCCGATGATCGTGTTGCCGAGTTGATTGACGACGCCGTCGCCAAAGCCGGGAAAACGGCCCTGCACGCTGCCGTAATCGTAGTAGCCGGCGCCCGCCCTGATCTGCATACCGGCGAACGTGCTCTCCCAGCCGGCTTGAACGCCGCTCAGCATCGAATCGGCATGGACGGACCGCTCTTCGAGCCAGAAGCGGAAGGCTGAGCCGAACACGCCGCGTGCGCTCTTGTAACCGATCGCGACGCCCTCCGGCCGTATCTCGTTGTCGAAGAAGGCGCTGAGACCCGGTCGAACGAACGGCTGGCGCATCTTGCCTGCGGTCACGACAGCGCCCTCGAACGGTCGCCAACTCATGTACGCGAGATCGAGTCCGATGTCCTTGCGCGATGAGGCGGCCCCGAGCGTCGCGCTGCCGCCGCGCGGATCATTGCCGCCGCTGGCGAACGCGATCTCGCCGTTCATTGAGTCGGTCAACTTGATGGCGGCGCCGAAGCGCGCACGAAGCGTTTCGCGCGTGCGATCTTCCGGGAGCGCTTCGACGTCAATGTTCTCGTGACGAAACCGGATATCGCCCTTGACTCGAATGCGCGAGGTCCAATCGTCGGATTTCTCGTGCGTGAGCATAGGCGGCGTTGCTTCCTGTAGCGTCGCTCTCTGTGCATCCTGCCGCCCGCGCAGCGTCCCGTTCTGTTGCTGCAGCGCTTCAACCTGTAGCGTCAGCTCCTGATTCTGGCGTTCAAGTGCGGCGAGCCGCCGCATGATCTCTTCCATGGCCGGATCGACGGCTGCCGCAGCGGCGACTCCCGTCATGGCGACGCACTGCGCCGCCAGCAGCGCGCCCAGAAGCGTGCTCCTTCTGTACATGTTTCTGCCTCTCGATTGATCAGCGCGGCGCGGCGTCATCCACTTTCTTGCGCCCGTGGAACATCGCCGCGATCAGGTTTTCGCGATGCCGCCAGGACGCGTACATCACGCCGGCGACGTGCAACCCGATCAGAACCAGCAACACATCCGTCAGAGTGCTGTGCAGTGTTTCGACCCACTCGACACCCCAGTAGCGATCGGTCGTGTAGAGCCAGCCGCTCGCGCCGACGAGCGTCACGTTGATCACCAGTGCCACAATCATCCAGCCGCCGAGCGGGTTATGGCCGAGACTGCGCGGCTCACGCTGGCGAAGCATTGCGCCGGCATAGGCCAGCGTGTCGCGCGGGCTCCGCAGGAAAGCGGCGAAGCGCGCATGACGCGAGCCCCGCCAACCCCAGATCAACCGCACGCCGACGATGACGAGCGAGGCGTAACCGATCCACTCATGCCATCGACCGGGGCTGTGACGAGTCAGCCATGCAACGAGCACGCTGAACGCGAGCAGCCAGTGACCGATGCGCACGAGCGGATCCCACACTTTCACCATGGGTCGTGCGACTGAACGAACCCTGTTCATTATTCCTTCGTCGGCACGGACGTGAGCGTCTTCGGATGGAAGTAAGCCTCAACGCGCTCGCCTTTTTCGTTGATCGCATAGACCTCGTAGCAGCCGCCGTCGACTTTGATACGGTTTACTTTCCAGCCCTTGTCGGTGAGCTGCTTTTCCAGCTTCGCCTGCGGTTGCCAGGTCTCCTGCGGACCGGAGTCACAGGTTGCAAGACCGGTAGCGAACGATTGCGAGGCGATCAGGCCGCCAATCAGCGCGGCGGTGCAGAGTGAGAATTTCATCGTCATGACTCCTTCAGGTGGCGTGAAGATGCAGTTCGTGGCGATCAGCGCCACACAGCTGCTGAAAATTCCAGGCGCAATCCGATCGCAAGAGCGTCATCGAGCGAGGGATCGGCGCCGGGATTGAAGACGTACTGGATGTCGGGTTGGATTATCAGCCAGTCGGTGAGCGCTGCGCGATACGTGAGCTCGAGCGCCGCTTCATAGCGATCACGCGTCTGCCCTGTCGCGGCGGCGATGCTGCGCGTCGCCGAACCGACGTCCGTTCGCGAATACGCGAGACCCAATTCGTCGTCGGGCCGGCCTGCGACGAGACCGCGGCGGCGCAAGCCGACGCCCAGGGAATTCCTGAACTCGTTGATGCGGCCGTTCGCGACGCCGTAGCGAGCGAACGCGAGCGTAACGGGCTCAGTCGCCGCACGAACCGGGCCGATCGCGAACTCGATTGCAGCATACGCACCGTGATTGTCATCGCGCTCTGGCCGCCGCTCCGCGTGCGTCGAGCGCAGATCTTCGAAGTCCGCCGTGTAACGCCAATGCCCGAGCGAAAGTTTCGTAATGCGCTCGCCCGACCACTGCACTTCCGAGACGCCCAGCGCGCCCTCTTCGCTGCTCAGATCAACGCGCGTGGCGGACGGATGATCCGGATCGCCCGGAACCGCATCCAGCAGGGCGACGAGCACGCGCCAGTTCTCGGCAGGCGACCACGCGGCGCGCAGACCGGGCGATGTAACAGGGAAGATCGATGGACCATTCTCGCCGGTCTGTCCAAGCTCATGACCGACGCCATGCGTACTGTGGATGAACAGCGATCGACTGTCGCTCGTGTCGAATTCTGAATTGAGGTCGTACAGACCGAAGCGCAGGGACAGCAAATGCGTTGACGCACTCTCCCATTGAATCCATGCCTCATAAAGCCGCGCGGCTTCCGGAGCGTCGATGTTGGAGACCGTCATCGCATCGCCAACATAGCGCTGGCTGAATCGCGCATCGTTGTTGTAGAGCGCGTACGCAAATGCGCTCAGGCCGCGCACGCCCCAAGCGCGCTCGCCGTCCACACTCAGCGTCACATCGAGATTATCGAGATACGCGCCGCCCGTGCGAATTCCGCCCTGCATGTTGCGCCACACGTCGGCGGTATACGTCGCTTCCAGTTCATATGGCTGCAGATCGGCATCGCGGCTCTGCGCTGCGACGTACTCGATCTGGACAACGCCGCCGACCAGTGCGGTCAGGCAGGCAATCCTGGTCGGTGCGGCGAACTGAGCCATGACTCGATACTGGCAAACCATTCCTGACTCGATACTGACAAACCATTCGTGAATGCAACGTGAGGTGCGGGCTCAATATACCGTCACGATGTTCCCGGAATTCGCGGCTGGCCCGATCTCGCAGAAGATTGACCCGACCGAACGCGCTGCACGCGCGCGCTCTCAATAGCGTTGATTCTCAGGCCCGCGCCCACCGGCGCCGCCGTCTTCAGGCCCGGCGACCGCTTTCGGAGAACAACCATGGTGATGCGCTCTTCCTCGTACGGCGCCGGCCGACTGTTCATTCGCAAGTCGATCGCCGACGTGCAGCGTGAAGCGGGATCGCACGGATTGAAACGTACGCTCGGCCCCGCGAATCTCCTGTTTCTCGGCATCGGCTGCATCCTTGGGGCCGGCATCTACGTCATGACCGGAACAGCCGCGGCAAACTTCGCAGGGCCGGCGGTCATCTTGTCCTTCCTCATCGCGGGCTCAGCCTGCGCACTGACGGGCCTGTGTTACGCGGAGCTCGCCTCCGCGATGCCCGTATCCGGCGCGTCATACACGTACTGCTACGCCGCAATCGGAGAAATCGCGGCCTGGGTGCTCGGCTGGCTGCTCGTCTTCGAGTACGGACTCGCGGCCGGCACGCTCGCGGTCGGATTTTCGGGCTACTTCACCAGCCTGCTGGGCGACTTCGGCGTCGTGATCCCTGCTGCGTTTGCGACACCCACGATCCAGTCGACAATGACTGCGAGCGGCATGGCGTTCATCTCCGGCGACTCGTTCAATCTGGTCGCCGTGCTTGCGATCGTCGCAGTGACGATCGTGCTCACGATCGGAGTCGCCGAATCCGCCTTCGTCAACAACATCATGGTCGTGATCAAGGTGCTGGTGCTCGTCGTCTTCGTCGCCGTCGGCGTGAGCGCAGTCCAGCCGGAGAACTGGACGCCGTTCATTCCTCCCAACCAGGGTGATTTCACGTTCGGCTGGCAGGGCGTCATGCGCGCTTCTTCGCTGCTGTTCTTCGCGTACATCGGCTTCGAGACCGTTTCCACGGCCGCATCCGAAGCGCGCAATCCGCAACGCGATATGCCGATAGGCATTCTCGGATCGCTCACCGTCTGCCTGATTCTCTATGTGATCGTCGGTGCGGTGCTGACGGGCATCGTGCCCTATCGGGAGCTCGGTGTGCCCGATCCGATCGCAGTGGCCGTCGACCGTATGAACCGGCCGCAGATCGCGATCCTCGTGAAAATCGGCGCTCTCATGGGGCTCGCATCGGTGCTGCTCGTGAACGCTTACGGACAGTCGCGCATCAGCTTCGCGATGTCGCGCGACGGCCTGCTGCCGCCGGTGTTCGCGACGCTCCACAGGAAGTTCCGGACGCCGTGGCTCGGCACGATCCTGCTTGGCGCGATTTCCGCGTTGACTGCCGCCGTGCTGCCAATCTCCATTCTTGGTGATCTGGCGAGCCTCGGCATCGCGACAGCGTTCTGCATCGTATCCTTGAGTCTGATGTGGCTGCGCACGACACAAGCCGATATCGAACGTCCGTTTCGCGTGCCGCTGGGCGGCGTATGGATCGCAAAGGTATGGGTCGGATACGTACCCGTCGCGGCGATCCTGCTGTGCATCGCGATGATCATTCCGGTCGTCATCGATATCGTGCTGCAGGCAATCCGCGGCGACGTGATCCCGGCGCTGATCATCGGACTGTATGTCGTCGCCGGCGTCGTGATCTATGCGCTGTATGGATCGAAGCATTCGACGCTGTGGCGCAAACGCAGTGCAGGAGGAACTGATGGAATCGCTCCACTCGAGCCCGCAGGAGACTTCCTGCGTCCGTAATAGCGCCGCTTGGTCAGCCACGCTTGAAGACAGAGCTGCCCATCCGTTCGCCTCTAGCAGAGAGCGCTGAGATCGCAGGAAGATTGCTAAAATCGTAAGCCTCTCTTTCGATCCGCTTCCCCTC
>JBOHZJ010000129.1:0-9091 GCA_050738395.1 Steroidobacter sp. | reverse complement strand
GCGATGCAGAGCTTTTTCATCGGCGTGGGATCAGTCGTCGCAAGTCTCCTGCCGTGGCTGCTCACGAAGGCCGGCTTCGACAATACGGCTGGCCCGGGCGCCGTTCCGGAAACCGTGAAGTACGCGTTCTATTTCGGCGGGGCGATGTTGTTCATCGCCGTCGGCTGGACAGTGTTCAGCACGCGTGAATATCCGCCCGACGTGCTCCGAAGTTTCGACGACGCAGGAGACGCACGCGAGGCGCAGGTCGATCGGGTCATCACCCGGCGCGACGGACTGATGTGGCTGGCCGCAGGCGTCGCAGGATTGATCGTCATCTATGGCGCGAATCTCGATTCACAGTTGTACATCCTTGCAGGCGGCGTATTCGTGTACGGCCTCGCGCTGCTCGTGGTCAGCGTCGCGCGCTCGCGTTCGATGTTCACAACGATCATGTGCGATCTGCACGAGATGCCGCGCGCGATGCGACGCCTTGCAGTGGTGCAGTTCTTCTCCTGGTTCGCGCTGTTCTCGATGTGGATCTACACGACGGCGACGGTGACGGCGGTGCACTTCGGTGCAAGCGATCCGCAATCCGCGCTCTACAACGAGGGCGCGAACTGGGTCGGCGTGTTGTTCGCGACATATAACGGCTTCGCGGCGCTCGCCGCGCTCGTGATCCCGTGGATGGTGCGGCGCCTCGGGCTTCGTATGAGCCACCTTGTCAACGTGTGGCTCGGCGGTGCGGGACTGGCGTCGTTTCTGTTCATTCGCGATCCACAGTGGCTCATCGTCTCCATGATCGGCGTCGGCTTCGCGTGGTCGTCAATACTCTCGCTTCCCTATGCATTGCTTTCCGACAGCCTGCCTGCGGAGAAGATGGGCGTGTACATGGGCATCTTCAACTTCTTCATCGTGATCCCACAGCTGCTCGCCGCCAGCGTGCTCGGCTTCATGCTGAATACTTTCTTTGACGGCGAGCCGGTGTATGCGCTGGTGATCGGGGGCGCGAGTCTGTTCATTGCGGGGCTCGCGGTGCTCAGAGCGGAGGAGCCAGAGGTGAACGTTGCCGGGCGTCCAGCCCCGGTGCATGACTAGTGCACGAGTCGCCAGAGCTGAGTGGTGATAGCCAGATCAATCAAGAGACCCTCAGCCCACCCTCTGCCTCACGGAGAGGATGAAACGTCGGAGGAAGATGCTTTCCGGTCGCTCTCCTGGAAGGGAAGGGGTAAGACTAGAGGAAGCGTTTTTTCTGGTCCCCTCTCCCTCCAGGGAGAGGGCTAGGGTGAGGGTCTGCTCCGCTCAATCAGCGCCCTAAGAAGAACATCCAACACGCCATTCAGATTGCTCATCACATCGTTATTCCAGAACCGCAGAATTTCAAATCTTTCGCTTCTGATATAGCGCTCGCGCTCACGGTCGTAGTTCGCATGCTCCGCATGCTGTCCTCCATCGAGTTCCACCACCAGCCGCGCCGACATGCAGACGAAGTCGGCGACGTAAGGGCCAATCGGCAGTTGCCGCCGAAATTTGTAGCCGTTCAGGCGGCGGTCGCGCAGGCGATACCAGAGGAGTTTCTCTGCGTCGGTTTGATTGCGTCGCAGTTCGTTGGCGCGAATGCTTCCTTGCATGGTGCAGTTCCTCAGCCAGAGATCGGAGGATACGCCTTCATTCTGGCGCGGGCATCAGACCCAAGCAGAGATGCGATCCGAAATAAACCCTCACCCTAGCCCTCTCCCTCCAGGGAGAGGGGACCGGAATGAGTGCGCAGTGATCTTGTTCCCTCTTCTTCCAGGCATAGGGGACCGGAATGAGTGCGCAGTGATCTTATCCCTCTCCCTCCAGGGAGAGGGCCAGGGTGAGGGTTCCTTCTTTTTTCCTTCACGTTCAGGTTCGGACTCAACTGCGCGTCGAATCACGGATTGCGAGCGACGCCGGAATCGTCTGGCTTTGCACCGCTTCGCCGTGGATCAGCGCGAGCAGCGTTTCGATGAGCAGGGCGGCGGCGGTCTTGGTGTCCTGCTGCACGGTCGTGAGGCTCGGGTTCGCGAAGCTCGCCATCGGAATGTCGTCGAAACCGGCGACTGCGACGTCTTCGGGGATGCGCAGACCGCGTTCGTGCAGCGCCTGCATGGCGCCGATCGCAATCAGGTCGCTGGCGCAGAACAGCGCATCGAAGCGCACATTGCGGCTCAGCAGCTCGGTGATGGCGTTGTAGCCGGACATCTCCGTGCTGATCGCGGCGACTCGCAAGGCGGGCTGCACCTGGCAGCCCGCTTCACTCAACGATTGTGCGTAGCCGCGGTAGCGCTGTAGAAATTCCGGGCAGTGCTCCGAGGCGTCGCCGATGAAAGCGATGCTGCGTCGACCGCGCTCGATGAGATGGCGCGTGATGTCCCGACCGCCCTGAAGATTGTCGCAGCCAACCGATACCCCCGGTTGATCCGGCAGAGAGGCCCCCCAGCGCACGAAGTGCGTGCCCTGCTTCACGAGCTGTTCGAGCCGCGTGCAGTATTCGACGTAGTCGCCGTAGCCGAGCAGGATCAGTCCGTCGGCTTTCTTGCTGTCCTGATAGTCCGCATGCCAGTTGTTCGAGAGTTGCTGAAACGAGATCAGCAAGTCATAGCCTTGCAGCGCGCACGCACGCGTGAGCGAACCGAGCATGGAGAGAAAGAACGGATTGATCAACGAGTCATCGAGCGTCGGGTCTTCGAAGAACAGCAACGCAAGCGTTTCGGAGTGCTGGAATCGCAGATTCGAAGCGTTCTTGTCGACCTTGTAGTTGAGCTCGTGCGCGATCTGCAGGATGCGCTTGCGCGTTTCCTCGTTGACCGTCGGACTGCCGCGCAGCGCGCGCGAGACGGTCGGCTGCGATACGCCCGCGAGATAGGCGATATCAAAAGAAGTGGCTTTGCCCTTGGGACGCATGGCTGGGAGGAAGCGGCGACGATGTGGGCATCGTACGCTTCCGATCAGTGAGCCGTGAGTACCGCAGACCCGTTCTGCGTTGACCGTTCTGCGTTGTCAGCAGACCAGATTGCGCGTACGCGCCCGATCCCGACTCTTTGCGCACAACGCACAACGCACAACGCACAACGCACGACTACGCCTCTTGCTCCCGGCTCCCGCGCCCATCGATCCACGTCTCGATCACATTGATGTTCTGGTCGACCTGCACCAGATTCGCGCGATGACCCGGGGCAATTCGTCCCAGCTCATGATCCAGACCGAGGAATTCCGCCGGATACTGGCTCGCCATTCTCGCTCCCTCCGCAATGTCGATCTGCAGCATCTCGGGGGCGTTGCGCACTGCTGTCGCCATCTCGATGTCGGAGCCTGCGAGACGGCCGTCCTCATCGATGCACATGTTGTCCGCGACCGAGATCGGGCGGCCCTGCAACGTAAACGATTTATTCGCCGCACCGACGCTTGGCATTGCATCGCTCACAAGGATGAAGCGATCACGGCGCTTGCTGCGCATCGCGATTCGCAGGACGACTGGATCGACGTGCCGTCCATCGAGAATGATGCCGCACCAACTGTTCGCATCGTCGAGCGCGGCGCCGACGACGCCGGGTTCGCGACCGGTGAGTTGCGACATTGCATTGAACAGATGAGTGAAACCGGTGAGGCCGTACGCGAGCGCTTCCTTGATCTGACCGTAGGTCGCGTTAGTGTGACCGGCCGATACGATCACACCGGCCTTCGCGAGTGTGCGAATCATCTCCGGCGTGGTTCTTTCGGGTGCGAGCGTCACCAGCGTCTTGCCGCCCTTGAGCGAGGTCAGCAATCCAATTGCATCCTGATCGAGCCATCGCAGTTTCGATGCATCGTGTACGCCCTTGCGCTCGGCGTTCAGGAAGGGGCCTTCGATGTGAATGCCGAGCACGCCAGGAACCCGGCGCTCGATCGCAGCTTGCACGGCGTGTACGGCGCGCGAGACGACATGCAGATCATCGCTGATGAGCGTGGGCAGAAACCCGGTTACTCCGAAGCGCCGATGGGCTCGGCCGATCTCGATGATCGATTCGACGCTCGGGTCGTCGTTGAACAACACCCCGCCGCCGCCGTTGACCTGCGTATCGATAAACCCCGGCAGCAGCCAGTGACCGTGCAAATCGTGTTCGCGCGCTGCGCCCGGAACCGCGCCGCGTTTCACGACCTCTGTGATCCTCCCGTTTGCAATGATCACAACCTTGTCATCGACCAGACCCGAGTCGGTCAGAATCCGTCCATTCACCAGCGCCAGCGTCATCAGAGCGTCTCGGTGACTTTGTTCAGATGCGGCGGAGCGTCGGGATTGAAGCCGCGTGCGATCGACAGGGCAGAGGCCATCCGATAAAAGCTCTGGATCATCAGCAGCGGTTCGATCACCGGATGCGCCTCGATTGTCGCAAGCTGTATAGCGCCGGCCGCACGTGCGCCCGCGAGCAGCACATCTGCGTTGCGATCGATGAACTCCTGTGCGAGCAGCGCGACGCCGTCGCGCGTCTCATCGGACTGGGAAAACATCAGCACCGGGAACCCCGCGCCGACCAGCGCCATCGGCCCGTGCTTTACTTCGGCCGAGCTGAAAGCTTCCGCATGTAGCCCGCAGGTCTCCTTCAACTTGAGCGCGGCCTCCTGCGCGACGCCCAGTCCAAAGCCGCGGCCGACGACAAACAGGTTCTGCGCACGTTGGAGCGGGGCGAGCCCATCGCTCCAGTCGAGCGCCGAGGCGAGTTCCAGCTGATCGGGCGCCTGCGCCAGCGCGGAGCGCAGCTCACGATCCTCTGTCCAGCTGGCGACCAGATGCACGATCGCGCTCAGCGAAGCGATGTACGACTTGGTCGCAGCGATGCTCGTCTCGGGCCCCGCACGCAGGGAAATCGCGTGATCCGCCAGATTCATGAGAGGCGAATTCTCCGAGTTGCACAGTGCGATCACACACGCGCCGCACGACTTCGCGGTTTGCGCCGCCGCCAGCAGGTCCGGGCTGCGTCCCGACTGCGAAATTCCGAGGAACACCACGCCGCGCAGATCCGGCTTCGCGTCGTACAGAGAGCTCAGCGACGGCGCCGCGGAGGAGGTCAACACCTTCGTGTGACTCTCGATCAGATACTTCGCAAACGTTGCGGCGTGATCGGAGCTGCCGCGTGCGCAAGTCACGACAGCGCGCGGCGACATGTCGCGCAGCAGCGCGCCGAACTTGCGCATGCTGATTGAGTTGTGCTCGATCTGTCCGCGCACCACGTTCGGCGCCTGCGCGGCTTCAAGCGACATCTGTGTGTCGAGGTTCATGAGGATGCGCTGAGCTCAGCGACGAAATCGTAGATGTCGCCGCGATAAAAGGACTGCGTGAATTCGACCGCGCGCCCGTCTTTCAGGAATCCGACGCGCTCTACGAGCAGCCCCGCATCCTTCTCCTGCGCCTTCAGCAATTTCGCCTGCTCGGCAGTGAACAGCACGGCGCGCAGACGTTGCAGTGCGCGCACGGGCCGATTGCCTGCGTGTTCGAGTGCTTCATACAAAGATGTTTCGACAGCTTCGACGGAAGCCAGACAGGAGGCGAGAACAGTCGCGTACTCCAGCGCCATCGGCGCTTCGTCGGCATAGCGGATTCTGTTGAAGCGATATACCGGCGTGCCGGGGCTGGATCGCAGCGTCAGTGATTCTTCCGGCGTGACAGTGCCGGCGGCGCGATTGAGCCATACGCTGCGCGGCTTGCGTCCGCGCGCCCGCATGTCTTCCGAGAACGACGTGAGCTTCGAGAAATTCTTCTCGACTCGATTGCTGACGAACGTGCCGGAGCCTTGCTTGCGGACGAGCAGACCTTCCTCGACCAGACCGTCGATGGCCTTGCGCACCGTGATACGCGAAACCGCTAATTCTTCGGCGAGCTCGCGCTCAGGCGGCAACGCGTCATCCGGCCCGAGCACGCGGCTCTCGATCGCCTCGCGAAGCCTGCGCTGTAGCTGTTGATACAGCGGCAAAGTGTTTGATTCATCGAGCGGCCGCAGATGCTGAGACAGTAACGCCAAAGGCCTCTCCTGGAGATCTGGTCGTAGCGATAAATCGCTGAATGACATTCAAGATGCCACCGCGGCATTACCAATGCAATACCAATATAGCCCGATCTCGCGTTAGTCTGCCCACTAAATCTATGTAAATACGAGGAATATCGGCGCGTTCAAACAATGGTATGCAACGGGCTTGTCATTTTCCGCTGACTGGTACTATATTGGCATCACATTGGTCCGCTTAGAAAACACACAGGGGTAGGGCGCCTTATGAGCAAGAGAAACTCGACACTGATCGGAGCGGCGGTTGCACTCGCATTGTCCGGGCAAGCAGCCCCTGCATATTCGCAGGACACTTCCGCCAGCCAGATCGAAGAAGTGATCGTAACCGGCATCCGCGGCAGCTTGCGCCAATCGATCGAGACGAAGCGCGAAGCGGCCATGGTCGTCGAGGCGATTACCTCCGAGGACGTCGGCAAGTTTCCGGACAAGAATGTCGCCGAGGCTCTGCAGCGCGTGCCCGGCATCAGCATTTCGCGCGACTACGGCGAAGGCGAGCGAGTCTCCATTCGCGGCACAGCGCCCAATCTCAATCGCACATTGCTGAACGGTCACGCCATTGCGACGGCCGACTGGTTCGTGCTGGACCAGCTTGCAGCGACGCGCAGTTTCAACTACCTGATGCTGCCCACCGAGGTTATCGGTGCAACCGAGGTTTACAAGGGATCGCAGGCCGATCTCGAAGAAGGCGGCATTGGCGGCACGGTGAACGTGCGCACGCGCAATCCGCTCGATCTGCCGGCGATGACGCTGTCCGTTTCGGCCCAGGGCGCCTATACGGAGCTTGCAGACCAGACCGATCCGCAGGCGACCGCACTCTTCAGCTGGAAGAACGAGGGTGAGACGCTCGGCTTGCTGCTCGCCGGCCTTTATCAGGAGAGGAATCTGCGCCGCGACGGCATCGAGTTCCTGGGCTACGCGGATCGCGAGATCGACGATCAGGGCGGTGCGGAGGTGGCCGTGCCGGAGCTCATCGGGTCCGCGCTGTTCGAGCAGGAACGCATCCGCACCGGCGGCAATTTCGGGCTCCAGTTCCGGCCGTCCGACGAACTCGATTTCAACCTGACCGGCCTGTACTCGAAGCTCGAGGCCGACAACTTCAATCACAACTACATGGCCTGGTTCGCCAACATGTTCGGCGCGGGCGAACAGCCCACGAACACCACGGTCAGGGACGGCACACTCGTCGGCGGCAGCTTCGCGCAGAGCGCGGACGGCTTCGGCGTGGTTTACGACGCGATCCTGCGTGAGGCGCAGACCGAGACCAGCTCGATCGACCTCGACGTGAACTTTGCGCCGAGCGAGACGCTGAACCTGCACGGCAAGATCGGCTATACGGAAGCGGAGGGCGAAACCAGTGCGCAGCCATTCTGGGAAACCCAGGCGCGCACAGGATTCAACTGGGACTTCAGCCGCGGCGTGCCTGAAATCGATTTCGTGGATATCGCCGACCGGAACGATCCGGATTCTCTGCCGCAGCTAGGCTGGGCTTCGCACAATCAGTTCCTCAATGAAGACGAAGAATTCTACGCGTACGGCGACGCCGAGTTCAAAGTCGACATGGGCGCGTTTACCAGCTTCAAGGTCGGCCTGAAATACACGGATCACGAGCGCAACGTGAATATTACTTACGGACAGACGCGCGGACTGCTCGGCCCGACGGGTTGCAACGGCGGACCGTGCGGCCTGGCCTCTGCCGCCGGCGGCGTAACGCCTGGCGATTTCCTGGACGACATTGGCGCGGCAGGGACGGTGAGCAACTACCGCCTGGCGAGTGCAGCCGCGCTGCGACGCATTTACGGGGCGCTGGATTTCATCACCTACGATCCCAACGATCCGAACATCGTCGCGAACTGGCCCAACTTCCCGACCTATCATTTCGGTCCGCTCGAGAGCTTTACGGTTGCCGAAGAGGCGATCGGCGGATTCGCGATGGCCAATTTCGAAGGCGAGGGATTCCGCGGCAACTTCGGCGTTCGCGTCGTCGAGACGAAGCAGACTTCTGACGGGTGGGCGGTGGGCGTGCCGGTGGGAACGCCTGGCGCCATCAATAATCCGTTCGGGCTGATCGCACCGCTGAGCATTGACAACGACTATACCGACGTCCTGCCAAGCGTGAATCTGGCCTTCGATCTCACCGACGATGTCCTGTTGCGCTTCGGGGCGGCGCGCGTGATGGCGCGTCCGGATTACAACAGGATCGCGCCGACGATCACGGCGCTCACGCCGCTGCTGCTCACGGGCACGGGCGGCAATCCGACGCTCGACCCGTACCGGGCCGATCAGTTCGATCTGAGCGCAGAATGGTATTTCGCGCCGGAATCGCTGCTCGCGGCGGCGATTTTCTACAAGGACATACAGTCCTACATCGTCAATGGCTCCGGGCCCGAGCGTCTGCCGACGGAAATCATCGATCCGAACGATTCGCGACTGCAGGATCCGGACGCGGACTGCCAATCAATCGGAACGGCGCTCTTCGGTTGCATGTACCAGATCGATCGCCCGGTAAACGGCGCCGGCGGCCGCATTCAGGGTGTCGAGCTGACGTGGCAGCAGCCGATCTGGGGCGGCTTCGGGGCGATCGTCAACTACACCTACTCCGAAGCGGAAGCGGCCAGCGACGACCCGATTCCGGGCAACTCGAAGGATACAGCCAACGTCAGCGGCTACTTCGAGAACGACCGCTTCAGTGTGCGCCTGTCGTACAACTATCGATCGGACTACTTCATCGACATCGATCGTGGCCGCGAGTTGTACTCCGACGCCACCGACAGCCTGGACATGTCCATCAACGTCAACGTGACCGACAGCATCGCGCTGACCTTCGACGCCATCAACCTGCTCGATGAGGAACTGTTCCAGTACTATGACGACATCGAGGCTCGACCGGCGCGTTTCTACGACAATGGCCCGATCTACTACGCCGGCGTCAGAGTCAACTTCGGCCGCTGAGCCGATGCTGGCCTGAGCTACTACGGGACGGGGCTGGATGCGATTGCACCAGCCCCGCAGATCCGGAAGATATAAGTGACGCCGCCGGCTCCAGGCAGAGC
>JBOHZJ010000128.1:0-5108 GCA_050738395.1 Steroidobacter sp. | reverse complement strand
GGGCTCGGGTCAGAGGCGCGGAATCGCTTCGGTATTTCTGGCCCGAGCCCCACGCCCCGAGCCTCGTCCCCTCAATGCCTTCGCTCGATAATCTTCTTCTTGATCTCAGCGATGGCCTTGGCCGGATTGAGGTCCTTGGGGCAAGCCTCGGTGCAGTTCATGATCGTGTGACAGCGATATAGACGGAACGGATCTTCCAGCTCATCGAGGCGTTCGCCGGTCGCTTCATCGCGCGTGTCGACGATCCAGCGATATGCCGCCAGTAGCGCTGCAGGGCCAAGAAACCGGTCGCTGTTCCACCAGTAGCTCGGGCAGGCGGTCGAGCAGCACGCACACAGAATGCAGGCTGCCGGTCGGTCGATCTTCTCCTGATCTTCTTTCGATTGCAGACGCTCGCGGTCGGGCGGCGCCGGAGTGCGCGTCTGCAGCCAGGGTTTGACCGAGGCGTATTGCGCGTAAAAATTCGTCAGGTCCGGTACGAGGTCCTTCACCACCGGCATGTGCGGCAACGGATAGATTTTTACCGCGCCCTTGATGTCATCGCAGGATCTGGTGCAGGCCAGGGTGTTCAGGCCGTCAATGTTCATGGCGCACGAGCCGCAGATGCCCTCCCGACATGAGCGACGGAACGTCAGCGTCGGATCGATCTCATTCTTGATCTTGATCAATGCATCGAGAACCATCGGACCGCACTCGGTCATGTCGATCTCGTACGTATCGACGCGCGGGTTCTCGCCGGACTCGGGATCGAAGCGATAAATCCGGAAACTGCGCACGTCTTTCGCGCCGGACGCCGCCTTGAACGACTTGCCAGCGACGATTTTCGAGTTGGCGGGTAAGCGAAATTGGGCCATGATTTCAGTCCAGAAGATTTGGCGACTAGCTGCTAGCTGCTAGCCAGAACTCGGAGGAAACCCCCTCCCGTCTGGCCAGATGCTAGCGGCTAGTAGCTGGCGGCTGTGTCAATACACTCGCGCTTTCGGTGGAACCACTTCGACATCGCTGGTGAGCGTGTTGAGATGCACCGGGCGGTAATCGAGCCGAACCTGGCCGAGGTCATCGATCCACGCCAACGTGTGCTTCATCCAGTTCTGATCGTTGCGGTCGGGGAAGTCCTCGCGCGCATGCGCGCCGCGGCTTTCCTGCCGGTTCAACGCGGAGTTGATCGTCGCGACGGCCTGACCGAGAAGATTGTCGAGTTCAAGCGTCTCGATGAGGTCCGTATTCCAGACGAGCGAGCGGTCCGTGACGTTTACATCGGCGAATGAATTGAACACGTCAGCGAGCTTGCGCACGCCTTCGCCCAGTGTTTCGCCGGTGCGAAACACTGCTGCGTGCGCCTGCATCACCCGCTGCATGTTGAGGCGAATCTCCGCCGTCCGCAGGCCGCCCTTCGCATTGCGCAGGCGATCGAGGCGACTGATCGCGAGTTCCCCCGCATCCTGCGCAAGCGGTTTGTGACGCGTGCCCGCCTTGACGCTCTCGGCGCAATAGCGCGCGGCCTCGCGTCCGAACACCACCAGATCGAGCAGCGAATTGGAGCCGAGTCGATTGGCGCCGTGGACGGACACGCACGCAGCTTCGCCCACCGCCATCAGTCCGGGCACGACGCTGTCCGGCCGACCCTCCCTCAGCGTGACGACTTCACCGTGATAGTTCGCGGGAATGCCGCCCATGTTGTAATGCACGGTCGGCAGCACAGGGATCGGCTGCTTCGTCACATCCACGGCTGCGAAAATCTTCGCCGTCTCCGCAATGCCGGGCAGACGCTCGTGGATCACCTCCGCGCCGAGGTGCTCCAGGTGCAGTTAGATGTGATCCTGTTGTGAGCCGACGCCGCGTCCTTCGCGAATCTCGATCGTCATCGCACGGCTAACCACGTCGCGCGAAGCGAGATCCTTCGCATTGGGCGCGTAGCGTTCCATGAATCGCTCGCCTTGCGAGTTGCGCAGAATGCCGCCTTCGCCGCGTACGCCTTCGGTGATGAGACAGCCGGCGCCGTAAATACCGGTCGGATGGAATTGCACGAATTCCATGTCCTGGAGCGGCAGGCCCGCCCGCAACACCATCCCCCCGCCATCGCCCGTGCAGGTGTGCGCTGAAGTGCAGGAAAAATAGGCGCGACCGTAGCCGCCGGTCGCAAGGATCGTTTTGTGCGCACGAAAGCGATGCAGCGTACCGTCCGCCATATTGATGGCCACAACGCCGCGGCACTCGCCGTTCTCCATGATCAGGTCGATCGCGAAGTATTCGACGAAGAATTGCGCCTCGTGCCGCAGCGCCTGCTGATACAGCGTGTGAAGCATGGCGTGACCGGTGCGATCCGCCGCAGCGCAGGTGCGTTGTGCAATGCCCTTGCCGTAATGCGTGGTCATGCCGCCGAATGGACGCTGATAGATGCGGCCATCGTCAGTGCGCGAAAACGGCAGGCCATAGTGTTCCAGTTCCAGAATGGCGCCGGGCGCCTCCTTGCACATGAACTCGATCGCGTCCTGATCGCCCAGCCAGTCCGATCCCTTCACGGTGTCGTACATGTGCCAGCGCCAGTCGTCCTCACCCATATTGCCGAGCGCTGCGCTGATGCCGCCCTGCGCTGCAACCGTGTGGCTGCGCGTCGGAAACACCTTGGTGATGCACGCTGTCGAAAGGCCCGAATGCGCAAGTCCGAAGGTTGCTCGCAAACCTGCGCCGCCGGCGCCGACGACGACGACGTCATAGGAGTGATCGATGAACTGATATGAACTCACGCGGCGCCTCCGAACGCTATGCGCAACACAGCGAAAATTCCGAGGGCGCCGGCGACGACGTGCAGAAAGTTGACCACCAACAACGTGACGACCTTCGCGCCGCCATGCACGTAATCCTCGATAACGACCTGCACACCAAGCTGTGAGTGATAAACGAGCGCACCGATCAGCAACGCAAGCAAGACAGCCGTGACCGGATCGTCGATCCAGGCGATCACTGCGCCATACTCAACCGTACCCATGCGCAGCAGCGCGGCCGCGAACCACAGGGTCAGGACCACGAGGGCGACTGCGGTTACGCGCTGCGACCACCAGTGGCCGGGGCCTTCCTTCGCCGCACCCAGTCCAAGCACTCGGCTCATGGGGCTACGCAGGCTCATGTCGCGCTCTCCGCGAAGCGATTCATGACGAGCACCCAGAAGAGCGCCGTAGCGGCGAGTGCACCGATGAATGCAATCCAGCCGCTCAACCGGGCGCTCCTGCGCTCCAGACCGCGACCGGTGTCCCACGTGAGATGCCGCACGCCATTGAGCAGGTGATAAAAGAATGCAAACGAGAAACCGATGAGCGCGACTCGGGTCAGCGGGTGCGCGAAGATCGCCTGAGCATCGGCGTATGCCTCGGCGCCGGAAGCGAGCGCAACCAGCCAGTAAACAAACAGCAGCAGTCCAACCGATAATGCGACGCCAGTGACTCGATGCAGAATCGAGAGCGCCATCGTGTATTGCCAGCGATAGATCCCCAGAAAGGGCGAGAGCGGCCGTGCGGACTTCGTCGTGGTGCTCAAGCGTGATTCCTCAGAAGTCGATGCAGCGGCCATTCTTTTCCCAATCACCATAACGCGTGGGATCGGGACCTTCGCGACCGCCGACTTCGCGCGGCTGCGCTTCTTCTCGTGCTTCTGCTGGTTTGCTGACTGCGCCGCTCTCGTTCTGGGCGCCGTCACTTTCGGTATTTGTGATCGATGGGGAACCGGACGATGATTGCGAACCGTTGCGCGACATGGCCGCAAGTGTGCCAGAAGGCATTTTGGCGCGGAACCTTGCGGCGCTATGTATATCGCGACGCTCCTATTCGGATTTGGCGAATGAATGATCTGATCGATTTGAGCGCCCTGCGCCCCTCGCGCCTGGCTCAACTGAGCGCACTGTTGGTCGGCGGACCCGACGCGCGTGCGTTTCTGCAGGGTCAGCTCAGCGCCGAAATGGAAGAACTGCGGCCCGACCGTGCACGACTGGCATCGTGCAATTCCGCACAAGGTCGGGTGCAGGCGGTGCTGTGGCTGGTAGAAAGACTCGACGGCGTCGCGCTGGTGCTGCCTGATTCCATGCTGGAGTCGATTGCCGTGCGCCTGCGCAAATACGTACTGCGCTCAAAAGTGAGGATCGATCCGGCCGCAGGGCGACTCGCCGCGGGTGTACTGGATCGGGGAGTGCTGTCCGGCGCCGCAACCCCGACTGCCGATCGCTCACATATAGAACAATCCGGCGTAAGTCTCGTCCACCTACCCGGCCACACTCAGATCCTTACGCTCGCGAACGCGCCCGACTGGAACGACGCTGACGCAGGCGTCGATCGGACCTGGCGGCTCGATCACATCCGCGCGGGACTGCCGCAGGTGTATCCGGAGACGCACGAAGCGTTCGTCGCACAGATGCTGAATATCGATGCGCTCGATGGGATCAGCTTCAGTAAAGGTTGCTACACCGGACAGGAAATCATCGCCAGGACGCATTATCGAGGTGCGATCAAACGGCGCATGTTCCGCTTCAAGGCGACCTGTCCTCCTCCGGCGCCGGGAACACGAATCGCGGCAGGGGATCAGCATGCGGGCGATGTGGTCGACGCCGTCGCAACGGCGGGAGGATGCGAGTTGCTCGCGGTCGTCAGCCTTGCACAAGCCCGACGGGCGCTTGAACTCGAAACGCCAAAGGGCGCCATGCTCGAGCCGCAGACGCTTCCTTATGGATGGTGATTGGTGACTAGTGACTGGTGACTGGTGAATAGTCAGAACGCGCCTTCGCGCCTGACGCGAGGCTCCGCCCCAATTCACTAGTCACTAGTCACTGCGCTTCAGGCCTCATATACGGGAACAGCAGCACGTCGCGAATCGACGGTGAATTCGTGAACAGCATGACCAGCCGATCGATCCCGACGCCCAGGCCCGCGGTAGGCGGCAGGCCGTACTCGAGCGCGCGGACGTAGTCGGCGTCGTACTGCATCGCTTCTTCGTCGCCTGCCGTCTTGCGGACCAGCTGATCCCTGAAGCGAGCGGCCTGATCTTCGGGGTCATTCAATTCCGAGAAGCCGTTCGCGATTTCCCGGCCGCCGACGAAGAATTCGAAGCGATCGGTGAGGAAC
>JBOHZJ010000127.1:0-2976 GCA_050738395.1 Steroidobacter sp. | reverse complement strand
GGATAGACCCTACACACCAGCTCCTTATCTGCTCGGGCCTTTACCATCTCTTTTGTGCGGTCTTTCGCGGCTCCTCATTCCCTTCTTCACAGGAGCGCCCCTCCGGTCGCCGCCACCCCCGTGTCGTGCGCCTGGACGCGTGCCGCGCGGCGTACGCTGCTCGTGAACTTCTCGCGCAGTGGGCGGCGGCGGCAGACCGCCGAGTTCGTAGAGTTTTGCGATCTGGATTTCCGACAACACGCGATGGCGGCCGCGCGGCAGATCGCGCGGCAGCTCCAGCCCGGCGAATTGCACCTGGATGACGCGACTCACTTTGAGCCCGCGGCTTTCAAATAGCGCTCTCACGGCGGCGCGCCGATGCGTGCGATGCGATTCGACGCGGAACCACCGATTCGTCCCCTCGCCGCCCGCCGGCTCGATGCTCTCGAACTCGACCGTGTCGTCGTCGTACTGCACGACTCGCGGTATCGATTCGACATCGAAGTCCACAAAAGGCACGAGTACGCGGGCAACGTAGGCGGCGGGGATCGACTCAGCGCGGCGGCGCAGTGCATCCGCGAGGCGTCCATCGCTGGTGAGCAGCAGCAACCCGCTGTCGCCGGTCTGCATCGTATTCACGACCAGCCAGCGGGCGCCGCGCACGGCGGGCAGCGACTCCATCACGGACTTTTCGAAATCGGTTGCTTCGTCGGTTGCTGCAGCCGTGATCGGCTGCCCCTGCGGCTTGTGAAAAATGAGCGCTGTGGGCGCGCTGGTGACCTTCAGGCGCGCAGTCACATCCCTGCCGTCGATGACGACGCGATCGCCGCTGTTGTAGTGATCGCCGGGTTGTGCGGGTTGGCTGTTCAACAGCACCCGACCGGCGAGCATCCACTTCTCGATCTCGCGACGCGAGCCGAGGCCATGCTGGGCCAGCAATTTATGGAGGCGTTCGGACATAAAAAGAAAAGACTAGCGGCGTCCCCAAAAATAACTCTCAACACCCGTTCGCGTTGACCCTGAGTTGCCGAACGGGTCGAAACGATCTTGATCCGCTATTTTCGCCTGGGAGATCGCTTCGACAAGCTCAGGGCGGACAGAGACTTGTGCAACCTGTTCGTGGGAGGGCCGCTAGTCCGAGAACTCACTGATCGCCCGGCGGCTCTGCGATCGTTCTGCTGTCGTCCTGCTCGCCGTCAGCCGAGGCGACCAGTGTCGGCGTAACGTCCGAGTCATCATCATCGGCCGACAGCTCGGGCTCGTCCGCTGCTGCGTGCGCCGACTCGTCGGATTCCTCGTCGACCTCGCTCCGGGTTTCTGCTTCCGCATTGGCGGCCGCCTCGACCGGCGCCGCCCCCGAGGGCAGTTCCAGCTGTACGCCAATCGTCTCGACGTCCTTCAGTGCGGCGAGCGTGGGCAACTGATCGAGGCTCTTGAGCCCGAAATAGTCCAGAAATTCGCGGGTCGTGCCGAGCAGTTCCGGTCGGCCCGGCACCTCGCGATGGCCGAGAATGCGGATCCAGTTGCGCTCCTGCAGGGTGCGCATGATCGTCGAACTGATCGATACGCCGCGGATCTCTTCGATTTCGCTGCGCGTGATCGGCTGGCGATAAGCGACGAGCGCCAGGGTTTCGAGCAGCGCGCGCGAGTAGCGCGACGGGCGCTCCTGCCACAGACGCGACACGATTTCCGCCGCGCGCTGGCGCACCTGAATGCGCCAGCCGCTCGCGACTTCGATGAGTTCGATGCCGCGCGATGCGTACTCCTGCGCCAGCAGCTCGAGCGCCGTCTTCAGCTGTTCGGCGGTGGGACGCTCACGCTCGTCAAACAGATCGAGCAACTGCTGGATCGTGACCGGACGGCCCGCGGCCAGGAGCGTCGCTTCGATGAGATGCTTCAATTCGTGTTCGTTCATGTCGCGCTAACCCTTTATGTCATGCGATTCGAGTCCGCCTTCATCGTCAGGCACGTCCTCGTCCGGCTGCGCCGGTTGCGCAAGCGCGGCTTCGTTTTCCCGATCGGCCTCAGGGGGGCCGCCCTCCACGACTGTCAGACGGCGCCCTGCCGAGGCCGTGCGCACGTGAATCGCCGCATACGCCTGCGCCTGCACGATCTCGATCAGCCCTTCCTTCATGAGTTCGAGGATCGCGATGAACGTGACTGTCACGCCCATGCGTCCTTCCTCCGGACGGAAGAGATTCGGAAAATCGACGAAAGCGGTCTCGCGCAGGCTGCTCAGAATATCCGACATACGCTGGCGCACCGACAGTCGCTCGCGAGCGACGTGGTGATGTGAAAACATTTCAACGCGCGTCAGGACGTCCTTGAATGCGACGAGCATCTCCTGCAGCGTCACATCGGGCAGGACGCGCACAACCTTGCGCTCGCTCAGTTCAGCGGAAGCAGGCAGCGTGTCGCGTTCCACACGCGTCAGTCGATCGATATCTTCCGCCGCCTTCTTGAAGCGTTCGTACTCCTGCAGCCGACGCACGAGTTCGGCGCGAGGATCTTCCTCGTCCTGCCCTTCGGCGCTCGCAACGCGCGGCAGCAGCATGCGCGACTTGATTTCCGCAAGCATCGCAGCCATCAGCAGATATTCCCCGGCAAGCTCCAGCTGCAGATCCGCCATCACCTCGATGTACTTCATGTACTGCCGGGTGATCTCCGCGATGGGTATGTCCAGAACATCGAGATTTTGCTTGCGGATCAGATAGAGCAGCAGATCGAGCGGACCTTCGAACGCCTCCAGAAAGACCTGCAACGCGTCCGGGGGGATGTACAGATCGCGCGGCAGTTCGGTCACCGGTTCGCCTTCAACGACGGCGAACGGCATCTCGCTCTGCTGTGGCGGCAGTTCGGACGCGAGCGCGTCCGCGTCAAGCTGCGAGCCGGTGTTTTCTACGAGTTTGAGTTCGGGTTTCATGATTGGAAGCGGTTAGCGGTTGGCGGTTAGCGGTTAGTTGACAGAAGAAAGACCAGCTCTGCTCTGACTAACCG
>JBOHZJ010000126.1:0-6212 GCA_050738395.1 Steroidobacter sp. | reverse complement strand
GAACATGACAGCGGAACACATCTATCCGGCGGGCCCCAGCGCGGCGCCGGCCGATCTCACGCGACCGACCTCGGCTTATCGCACGCACGCGTGGCTCGCGATGAGCGGTCTCACGTTGTTCCTCGCGTTGTATCTGGCGTTGGCGAGTTGGTTCAGCTGGACGGCTTACCGACTGCTCGTCGGCGTGGCTCATGGTGGAGATGCGTTCTGGGGCCTGATCGCCGGCGTGGGCTCCGCATTCCTCGCGGTGTTCATGTGGAAAGCGCTGTTCTTCGTCCAGCACCGGCGCGAGATCGACGACATCGAAGTCACCGCGGCCGAGCAGCCTCGACTGTTTGATTTCATCAATCGTCTCGCGGACGAAGCAGGCGCGCCGCGCGCCCATCGCGTCTTTCTGTCGCCGCGCGTGAACGCTGCGGTGTTCTATGACCTGTCCGTTCTGAATCTTCTGTTCCCCTCACGCAAGAACCTCGAGATCGGTCTCGGACTCGTGAACGTCCTCTCGCTCGGCGAGTTCAAGGCCGTGCTGGCGCACGAGTTCGGCCATTTCGGCCAACGCTCCATGGCGGTGGGACGCTGGGTGTACATCGCTCAACAAATCGCGGGCCACATCGTGACGAAGCGCGACGCACTGGATTCGCTGCTGCGCACGCTCTCCAGAGTCGACCTGCGCATCGCCTGGGTGGGCTGGCTGCTTTCGCTCGTGGTGTGGTCGATCCGCTCCCTGATGGAAACGATGTTCCGTCTCGTCGTGCTGGCGCAGCGCGCGTTGTCGAGAGAGATGGAGCTGCAAGCGGATCTCGTGGCCGTGTCGCTCACCGGTAGCGACGCACTGATCCATGCATTGCACAAGCTGCACGGCGCCGACGAAGCCTGGGAGCGCGCGCTCGCTTTCGCGAATTCGGAGGTGCGCGAGAAGCGCAGCGTCAGCGATCTGTTCGCGGTCCAGAAGCACATCACGACCCGGCTCCGCCAGGTGTTCGATGATCCGACCTACGGCGAGGTCATGCCTCTTCCCCAGGACCGGCCCGAAGAGCATCGCGTCTTCAAGACATCGCTCGCGCAGCCGCCGAGGATGTGGAGCACGCATCCGGCGAACTCGGAGCGTGAGCAGAACGCCAAGCGCAGGTACGTTCCCGCGGTCATCGACGAGCGCAGCGCGTGGGAGCTGTTCGACGCGGCGCCTGATCTGAAGAAACAGATGACGACGCACGTGTATCGCTCGGTTGAAGATGCCGAGGAGGCGCCGTTGGAAGCGTCGCTTGCGAAGCTCGACGAACAGTACGGGCGCGCTTACTACGATCGATCGTATCGCGGCGCCTATCTCGGGCGCGCGCTCGCCATCCACGCGCGCGACGCCGCCGAACTCTACAGCCCGCTATTGAATGGTGATTCCATTGTCGCCGAGCTCGACGCGATCTACCCGCCAGAGCTCGCGCAGGATCTGCAGCGATTGAGATCACTGGAGGAAGAGAAGCAGGCGCTTCAGGGATTGAAGGAAGGCTTTCTCACCGCGCACGGCGGGATCATCCGCCATCGCGGCAAGGACCTGAAGCGCGCCGATTTGCAGGGCGCGATCAAGGAGCTCGAATCGGAGCTCGGACGTGCGCGCGACGCCGTACTGAACCACGATCGGCGCTGCCGAAGCGTTCATCTCTCGGCAGCCGCGCAGCTCGGTTCGGGGTGGGACGCCTATCTCAAGGGGCTGCTCTCGGTGCTCCACTACGCCGAACACAGCGAGGCGAATCTGCGCGACGCGCACGGCGCGCTTTGCAATGTCGTGTCGATCGTCACTGCGGATGGTCGTGTGTCTTCCGGTGAGAGGAAGAGGTTGATCCAGGCGTGCGCAGAAATGCACAACGCGCTGCGACATATATATGAAGATGAAGGCAAGCTCATCGTGCTCGATCGCACGCTGCTGCGGCGTTTGAAAGTCGAGAGCTGGCAGGAAGCGCTGGGCTCCTTCGGTTTGCCGCTCGCGACGGAACAGAACGTCGGCGACTGGCTGAACGCGATCGACGGCTGGGTTTCGAGCGCGGGCGCCGCACTGTCGGCGCTGCGTCAAAGCGCGCTCGAGCAGTTGCTTCTCGTGGAAGCACAGGTCGCGCGCTTCGTCCGCGACAAGATGACGCCAGGCGCGGCGCCCGAAGCCGCGAAGACGCCTGCGCAGTATCCTCTGCTGCTGCCGAACAGCGAGCGGCCGCGACAGAAGAAGCTCGATCTGTGGGATCGCTTTCATGTCGCCGACGGACTGGTCCCAACGCTGGCGCGGCTCACGATCGCCTGCGGAATCATCGCCGCGGTGCTCAGCGTCGGAACCACAGTCGGCGCCACGCTCGTCAACATCTACAACGGCCTCGGGCGCCCGGTGACAGTCTCTGTCGGCGAGGATTCGATCAACATCGCGCCCTTCTCACGTGCGACGCTCACGTTGGGCGATAAAGAGAAGTACGCAGTCAAGGCCGTCACCGAGACGGGCGATCTGATCGAGCAGTTCGACGTCGACATTCCGGTCGGCTCGAACGACAGTGTCTACAACGTGGCCGGCGCGAGCGCGCTGGTGGAATGGACTGCGACGTATGGATCCGCAGCGGAACGGCCGGAACGAATGATCGGCCCGTTGCGCTGGACCACGACGAACGCGAGCCTCATCTTCGAAGAGGCGCCGGAAAGTATTGGCGCCGGCAGCTCCAGTGAAGGCGGCACTCGCGATGTGATCAGCGCCTTCGGTCACGACAATCCTTCGGCATTGTTCGCAGTGGTGCAGGACGAAACGCAGCGCGCACAGATCATTGCGGCGCACGCACGCTGGGACTCCAGCGACGCTCCCTTTACCGGCATGTGGCTCGGCCTGGCGTCTCAGAGCGTTTCCTTCGATGAGATCGTCGCGGACCGGCTGAAGCTGCAGCCGCACGACGTGCTCACGCTGCGGGCGGAACAGGATTACGCGCGGCCCGGAATGTACGGGGTCGTCTGCAGCCGCCACCGCTCGATGGCCGGTTCACAGCCAGAGAATGCCGATCTCCAGTACATCGCCGCACGCTGCGTCGAGAACGAAGCGCAACGCGAGCAGGCGTTCGCCGATCTTTATGCAAAGGCGCCGCAGAACGGGTGGCTGGCGTTCGCAGTGGGTTACACGCATGCGGAATATGCTCGGTGGAGCGACGCGAACTCGCTGTTCGACATAGCGCGACAACGGCTTCCGGCGATGCGAGAGAGGCTCGCACTGGACACGATGCGCGTGCGTCGCATGGTGAGCATCGATGACGACCCGCAGAGCGCGGACCTCGCGTCTCAGTCGGCAACGTTGAACTACTACCTGAACTTGAAATCCGGCACGGGTCTGGAGCCGGGCGTCGATATGGCGTACCACCACCTTGACCGCGGTGCACTCAGCGCAGCGGCGCTGGAGCTGGAACAGCATCCTGACGCCGATCGCCGCGCTCTTCGTCTGGCGGCCGCCTCGGATGGCGCACTGCCCGAACTCGTCGCCGCCGCCCTGGCGCTGCCGATGGATCAAGGCATCGACGCCGAAAGCATCTGGTCCGCGCTCGCACTCGCGCTGCGCGAGCGAAAGGACCCGGCGTCCTACGTCGCTGCAATTCGCGAATACAAGATGGATGACGCCCAGCAGATTCTGGACTTCATCACTGTCGTGCGAACTTCACCGGATCGTGCCGCAGCAGAACGCCTGCTCGACGGTCTCGACCTCGCGCTGCGCGGTCACGCGTACAGCGCGGCGGTCGTGCTGCTGGGAGAAAAGGCGCCAGAGCAATGGCGTCACGCCGCAAGCCGATTGTTGTTTGTCGCGGAGCGGCCGTATTTCGCGGTGGGCGGATGAGGGGAGAGGAGGGCGCCGCATCTAGCAAGCGGACTAGCGCGCCTCTGCTCTCGAGCGCAGCGCCAGTTCGTCGAGACCGGTCGTCAAATTCGCGTGCGTATGCCACTTGCCTATCGAGCACTCGCAGGAACGAAGCAATCTTGCAAATCCGACTCTTCGATCCGAGAGGTGAGTTGGATCTCCAACCGGCGTAGCGACAGGCTCGCGCGTCCGTCGCAGCAACTTCCTTCGCCGTGACGGAACATCTTGCGGGATTCGTCCATATAGAGCGAGGCGAGCGCCGGGCTCGTGCGGATGGGGATCTCATGCGCGCCTTATTGCGGATTTCTCGCAAAGCAGGATGGTGGCTCGGAGTCTTTGCCGCGCTGCTTGCATCCAGTCTCCATGCGCGGCCGATCGTATTGGAGGAAGCACAAAAGATTGTTTCGCCCGATCCGAGCTACGACTTCGACGTCCGTGGGGCGGCCATCGACGGCCGCACGCTGCTCGCGCCGGGTTTTCGCGCGGGCCACCCCACCGGGCAGGTCGCGCTCTTCCATTTCGAGCGCGATAGCAGCGGAGTCTGGAATTTCCAGGGCATCGTTGCGACGCTGTCGCATGACTCACTCCTGCTGGCGGACGTCGCGTTGCAAGGCGACGTCGCCGTTTTCAGCTCGGGCCACCCTGAGGTGCTCGTGCTCGAGCGCAGCGCGAACGGCTGGTCCAGCACACCGCTGCAGGCGCCGGGAAGCCATGTCTCTCAGGTGGGCATCGTCGGCGGGGCGATCGCGTCTTCGGCAACTCAATAGCAGCGGTGACGCACGCGCCATTCTGGAGTCGCCAGTATCTGAGAATCAGGCCATCGAAGCAGACTTCACGGCAATTTCGGTCGCTCCCAATTCAGGCATGATTGGTCTCGCGGTCCGGTACACGAATCAGAACAACTTCTACGATCTCATGCTCGACCGGCAGAACTCGGTTCAGATCCGCAAGAGTGTGAACGGCAGCGTCGAGTCCCTTGCGACTGCTCCCTTCGCACTCGCGCTCAATCGCACCTATCGGCTGCGACTCGAGGCGATCGGTACGCGATTGCGGGCCTTCATCGATGGCGAGATCGTCGCCGAGGCAATTGACAGCTCTCTTCACAACGGCGCAGCGGCGTTGACGATGTCGAGAGCACAAGGCGAGTACGACAACGTGATCGTCAGCACCAGCCCGCACACCACGTACGTGCGCGACACGTTCCTGGGCGCCAACTCCAATCATCTCTGGATCTTCGAGCCCGTGGAGGCGTGGCAGCGCCAAGTCACGTTCGAGGAGGCCGTGCTGCGCCAACTCCACTTGAGCGGCAGGGCCAGAGCCATCAACGGCCGGCCCGCAGCCGATCAGATCATCACCGCTGATGTCAGGCCTGCCGCCTTCGGCGCGGGCCCTGATCCAGCAGGAGCGGGCTTGGTGGCGCGCTACGTCAATCGCGGCAGTCACTACTATGCATTCCTCTCCAACGACAACAGGATTTCCTTGCGCAAGCGCGAGAATGGCGCAGAGGCCGAGCTCGACGCTGCACCGTTCGCCGTTTCTCGGGGAACAAACTACCGCATGCGGTTCGAAGCGATCGGAGATAGCTTGCGCGTGTACGTGAACGGGCGCTTGCTGCTCGAGACGGAGGATGAAGCGTTCCCGCGCGGGCGCTATGGCCTCATCACGCTGCGCACGTCAGCGGACTTCGACTCCTTCAGTGCAGTGAGACCGTGACGCGAGCTTGGCGGGGGCGAGCGCGGCCCCGGGTCAGGAATCGGGGTCAGGTCTTGCAACAACGCACTACAACATCAGCGAACAGTGGTGCTCTCGACATGCTTGATTGCAAGACCTGACCCCGTGAGAGGTCGCAAGAAGCGCGCACGTCACCGAGGAATTCGATGCGTACGGCGCCTTCGTGGACTTTTCGGTGGTGGAGCTTGCAGAGCGTCACGAGATTGGAGGGTTTCGTCTCGCCGCCGTGCGCCCAGTGTTCGATGTGATGAGCATCGACATAAAGCTTATGGGTGCAGCCCGGGAAGCGGCAGCCGCCGTCGCGCGCGTTCAGCGCGCGGCGTAGCGCGGGCGGGATGCTTCGGGTTTTTCTCCCCACATTCAGCGGTTCACCGTGTTCGTTCTCGATGATGGCCACAATGCTTGCATCACAGGCGAGTCGCCGGACGGTTTCTGCGGCCAGGGAAGGGCCGTCTTCGATCTCACAGCGTCCCGCAGTGCTCTCGCGCAGTGTTTCTGCATCCACATGCACCACGATCTGGCAGCGGTCGCCGCCGGTCATCGTTTCTTCTCCACTCTTAAGGAAGCCTTCGGCCATCACGCCCAGGGCGTCCGCCCTCTTCATGGAGCGGGTCGGTTT
>JBOHZJ010000125.1:0-9339 GCA_050738395.1 Steroidobacter sp. | reverse complement strand
GTTCCCACGACCAAGGTCGTGCGCTCCGGGCCGACATCGATGTCGACATCGTCGATCGGGGCGCTGCTGGCGACCGCGTCGCTCCTCACCAGTCTCGCGATTTCCTCGTACTCGCCCGACCTCTGGCGCTGGAATACACCGACGGAGCCGCGGCGATTGGGGTCTGCAGGGTACGCAACGGCGACATATCCCTCCGCCTCCACGCGCAACGGCTTGCCGATCATGTATGTGTCTGGAGGCGCTATCGTCGTCGTTGGCAGCCACTCACCCGTGCCGCTTCTGTCGAACACACGCAGCCCAGTTACGGCCGAGCCGCCGACATAGGCTGTGCTCGCGTCGATTGCAACTGCTCCGACTGCATCATCAGGATGATTTCCGAAACCCGTAAGTCTCGCCCTCTCGAGCCATGCATCGGCTGTGCGTTCATAGATTCGCGCCTCGGGGCCGCCGGGAAAATCAAAAAGATCCACCTTGTGATTCGCCACGATGAAAGCGTCGCCCGAAATATCGACGTCGCCTCCTTTATTGTCGTCGTCGGGTGGAATGGGGAACCCGCCGCTCACACCGGCTGATCGCGCCCACACCCCGAGTTCATTCTTGCGAACTACGGCGGCGCTCCAGCAACAATCGCTCACGAGGATCGTTCCGTTGCTGATCTCGACATCCGAGGTGTCGAAGAACAGCGGGCGAGCCGTCGGAGCGATCGCCCAGCCAGCGGGCGTTCGTTCGAACACATGAAGCGACACAGCGCGGGGCCCGATCGCGACGGCCATGACATCGCCGTCAATGGCTGCGGAGATGTCAGACCACTCGCCGAAGTTGATGCTATCGGTTTGCTCGGCCAACCTGGTCACGAAGGCCCAGTTGCTGTCCGCCTGACGCTTGAACAGAAAGGCCGCCTGAATGAGGAGATCCCCGACTTCCGGGTCGAACCCCCTCTTGTGCCCGGCGACGATCAGGTCATCTCCCTGAACGGCGACGCGACTGCCGCCTCTATAACTCGGATCGGGCAGCTCGATCTTGGCGACTTCCTCCAGTACCCGCGGCGATGATGAGGCGAACGCAGGCATCAACGAAGCGGCCAGCGCGACGGCCATACACGTTGTGCTCTGCACACGTGTGCACGCGGCGCCTGCAGAGGCCGCTACATTCGAGGCGGGTGCGAATCGCAGGAAGGAACTTTCGATCGGCAGCTTGGTGCGAGATGCGATGTTCATGGTTCGTTCCTCGGGTGCTCGGATGTCAGCCCAAGCGCGACGTGGCAAGACAACAAGCACGGGCTGGCGTGACGTAGCAGGCAGACGCTTTACCGAGCGTCGCGGTCGCGGTGTACGGGAGACAGATGATTGTCGCTCTCGCTCCGCTACGCACTCCTCGAAAGCGAGCAGCTGAGCGCGTACACAGTTGCGCGTACTTCGGCGTGCTGCAGAGGGCGGACACTCACCAGGATCGGCCAGCATCATTCTCGGCGTTATGGGCGTGCACGGATCGCCGGCGAAGTACACGAATCTCGGCGGCGCCCAAGTGAGCAATCTCGCGCCTGGGCCTGGCTTTTCGGGATCGGTGGCGCCGAACGGGCTCGACAACGTTACCGGGCCATTTGCGTTGCCAGGAATTTTCATCGGCAACTACACGGGCGGTCAGAACGCGAGCATCCAGTGGAGCGTCGTTCAGGCGACGCGGACGCTGACCGTCAATGTGTTCCCCGGCGGCACATCGCAATCGATGACGTATCCGGCGACGAACGCGCAGATGACGGCGCCGGTGCGGGGTATCCGCGCAGATGACGGCGCCGGTGCGGGGTATCGGGGTTTATTCCATGAAAGCGGAGATATTGCGCCCTTCGTACCACTGCACTAGCCGGTAACATGGGCCGAGTCTTCGAACCGGAGAGGCATGGATGCCCAGAAAGCCGCGACTTCATGTGCCCGGCGCGTTTTACCACGTGACACTCCGCGGCAATCATCGCCAGGACATCTTCTTCGCTGCCGATGATCGCAAGCGCTTCGAAGGCATCCTCGCACCGGTGGTCGAGCGCTTCGCTGCACGCGTTCACGCCTACTGCTGGATGACGAATCACGTGCATATCCTCATCCAGGTCAGCAACAAGCCCTTGGGAGCCCTCATCCAACGCGTCGCCGGTCAATACGCGCGGCAATTGCAGAAAGGATTCAACACGACCGGACATCTATTCGAGCGTCGCTATCACGCCGTGATCGTCGACGCCGACGCGTATCTCCTGGAGCTGGTCCGCTACATTCACCTCAATCCAGTGCGAGCAAAACTGGTGGATGAACCTGACCGCTATCTCTGGACCAGCCATCATGCATACCTGGGAAGCCGGCAGGTTGGCTGGCTCCACACGGAATTTGTCCTGAGCTTGTTCCACGCCGATCCGGCTCGAGCGCGGGAAGGCTACGAAGCTTTCATCCGCAGCGCGGCGGGCGGGCAAGTCTCTTCAATTTCGCCGCTCGGTGAACTCAACGAAAATGACCGACGAATTCTTGGCGACGATGACTTCCTCGGCCGCATTCACGCCGCAGCATGGCAACCGCCATCACGCAAAACGATTGATGAGTTGCTCGAGGAAGCAACACAGCGTTTCGGCATCAGCCGTAATCGTCTGATCGCGTCTGGCCGCGCGCGCTTACCTGCAAAGGCGCGAGCGTGGGTTGCATATCGAGCAGTCACACTGCGCATCGCCAGCCTCGCATACGTCGCCGCCCTGTTCGACCGCGATGAATCCACGCTGCGAGAGAGCGTCGAACGTTACTTTTCCTCCTGACAACCCCGATACCCCGCACCGGCACGGTTCGCTTGGCACGGTTCGCTTGGCAGGCACGGTTCGCTTGGCACGGTTCGCTTGTGTGACTCGCAAGACCGAGTGGTCTCGCTTTCGGCGGCCGCGCAAGCGCTAGGTGCGTAACAAAAATAGATCTGTCCCCAATTCCCAGCGTACTTTCGACGTAGGCGCGTCTATTGACCCGTCATGCCGGACGCATCGATCCCACTTGAACAGTTGTCGCGACCGTTGCAGCCCCATCTCAACTCGCGCCAGGCCACTCGGGCACTTGGAGCACGACCTGACTCGGTGCTGCATCGAAACCCACAGTCATCTTGATGTGCGCGAGCTCGTTTTGACGTGCGCGAGCTCGTTCGCACGATTGCTCGCGTGCTCGATCAGCGGTCGGACGGACTTCTCCCATTCTTTAGAGGCATGGAACCAGTTGCCCTCAACGTCGCGGAAGATCGAGAACGTGTTTCGCTTGTAGACGTCTCCATCGTCAGGGCCTGGAAGGTAGACGTAACCCTCGCCGGTGGCGGCGTCGACGCCATAGGTAATGACGTAGCGGCGATGCCATTCGTGCATCGGTTCACGGCCACGCTGGTGGAACGTCACCGTATAGCTTTTGACTTGCAACGGCCCGGATACGTTACCGCGCAACCAGTCGATCCCTGGAGAGCCCCAAATGCTAAAGCGATTCAGGATTTCTGGTTCGGTGATGTCTAACGGTTGAGCAAGACCTGGGCCCGAAATTTCGAGCTTGAACGTCTCGCTTTTAGCGAATGCTGCTGACGAGATCACCAATGACCCGATCACTGTGATCGCACGCACGTAGCACTTCATAACAACTCCGAGGAGATAGTGATGTCGTCGAGATCCAGCGGGTGCGTTTCTAGCCGATGGCGAATGCTGATTTGATCCCATGGTGCAATGAACATCAATCAGATGGATCGTTCGATTCGAGACCACAAACGAAACGACGCCGTCGGGCGAAGCGTCCGCTGCGGGCCGAGGCTGTGTATATACAGCGTGTTTCCACACAGCCTCGACCCAAAGCGGACACCATCCGTTTCAAATCTCTTTGCTTTTCGCCAACGGCCCGTCACCAGCCCGGGCTGAGTCTCCGATGCCCAAGGTCCTTCGCTCGAAGATAAAACCAGAAGCTAGCGATCAATGAATTGGAAAGACGGTTGCGCATGCAACCGGTGGGAGCAGAAGACAGCGGGCAATTCGTCAAGGCCTGAAATTGCTGAAGTGGCGCGGCCGCAGCCAAAGCGAGGCACGGGTCGCGCTATTTCCGCCAGCAAAGCGCTGGCCTTGACGGATGGGCCGTGGGGCCTTCGAAGCGTTTAGCCGAAGACTGCCGCCACGGCAGGGCGAGACAAAAACTCTTGTCGGGCGGTCAACGCGATCACGGAGGTTGAGCTATCGGCCCCGCCTGCTTGATCACCGTCGGCGCCGGGCCGGGAAACCGGAATTAACGGATCACGTGTCTCTGTGCGCGGGCATTCACGTCCGCTTTCGGTAGCCTATGTTGAACAGTTTCACGTATCAAAGGAGTGTCGAATGAATCGCGCGACGTCAATGATGTCGATGGTTGTCTCATCAGCTGGCGCGCTTGTCGCCGCACACACGGCATCGGGGCAGCCGTTGGATGCGGGCGCGCCATCGGCGGACCCTGTCCCGGGTTTTCGTAGCGTAGATATAGGCGGGCGATCCCTGCGCTATATGTGCGCAGGCGAAGGAACGCCCACCGTGCTGATTGAACCGGGTGGAGGCGTGTCACTGGAGACCGTCTTGTCATGGGAGAAGCCAATCGGGTGGGCGATTGTTTTTTCCGAAATCAGGAAAGTGACGCGTGTTTGTGCCGCCGATCGCGCTGGCCTGGGTCGCAGCGACAAGGCGCCGCTGCCCCGTACAAGTCTGGATGTGGCCAGGGATCTTCACGCGTTGCTCGCTAAAGCGGAGATCGCGCCGCCCTACGTTCTGGCCGGGCAGTCATTCGGCGGTATGAACGTGCGGATGTTTGCGTCGCTGTATCCGAATACCGTCGCGGGCATGGTTCTGGTCGATTCCTCCCATCCTGATGCTTACCCTGAAGTCGCGAAGGTGTTGCCGCCACCTTCACCCGGTGAGTCTCGTGTCTTGAAAGGATGGAGGGAAGGTCCTGACCTGTCCAAGTCGCGAGAGTGGGTTGACCTGAAAGCCAATGCAGATCTCGTGCGAGCTACCGGAGGAATCGGCGACAAGCCGCTCATCGTGCTGACAGCAAGTCCGGATTGGAACGACCCGTTCGCTCCTGATGACGTGGAGCCTCTGATCGATGCCGTGCATCAGAGACTGCAGTCGGAGTTGCTGCACCTGTCGAGCAACAGCAAGCAGATCATCGCGAAGAAGGCGGGACACGTTATCCAGGCGGAGGAGCCTCAACTCGTGATCGATGCAATTCTCGACGTGGTGGCGCAGGTTCGAGCGAGTACGGAATGAATGTCCGGGTCTGGTCACGGTGGCGCCTGGTCGAATCGTCATTTACGCGTCGCACCACGTGTCGGGCCGGGAAAGCGGGACAGTTCAACTTTCATTCATATCAACACAGGCCTCTGACTTGGTGTCGAGGGCTGTTATCCCGGTATCCCGGCCCGGTATCCCGGCCCGGTGCGTAGGGAGGCTATTTTCTCGTCGGGGATAGCGGCAGATGCTATTTGCCTTCGCCATGAATCGCGCTCAGGATCGTACCGGTGATCCCGAGACCGACCGAAAGGGAGGTCGGTCCTTACACGCCGCCACAGGCAGGAAAGGGGGAGCGCAACCATGTCGATCATTCACGCACGGACCGGGCCGGCGGGTGAGATGTTCTTCGAGGAACCGGAGGTGGCGCGGTACATCGCGCTAGCCGGGACAGCCGGCGGGTTCCAACTTCCTGATCCGGGGTCGGGACAAAGCGACCGCCACATTCAGCAGATTCATGCGCCCGGCCTCTTGAGCGGTTCGGCTCCCGTGATCTTCTTCCGCACTCGACATACGGAACGACCGAGGTTATCGGTGCGCCTGAATGCGACATACCTGACCCAGTACACCTTCGTCTCAGCGGATCCGCCCGAGCGCTCGTGGCACGAGATCATTCCGGCTGGCGCGCTAAAGCTCCAAGACAATGAACTGACATTCAACGTCAGCGGGCAGGGCGCGGTCATCTTCGGGGACGTGGTTATCCTGTACACGTCGAACGAAGTCACGGTCAGGAAGCCGCTGGTATTCACCCAAGGCTGAGGCAGCGTTCGACTGTCCACGAGAGCAAGTACGGTAGCCTCCCCGTTGGACACCCATCTATTCAGATATCCAAATTAGTGGGTGTCCAATGAATGCCACAATCCAGGTCTGGCCCGTGTACTGAAACCGTCCCATGTTGCCGTCGTTGGGCACGCCATAGGCATCATAGGCATTGATGCCGAGCTTGTTGCCGCTTGCATCGGCGACGGCGACGATCGATCCCTGATGATTGGCGAGCAGGCCGCGACGCGTGCCGAGCCCGGCGCCTTCGTACCAGAGCAACGGTTCGTCTACTCCGATCCCGTGCACGTAGCGACGCACCACCGTGCCGTCGTTGTACTCGGCCACGAGTCGGTCGCCGTCATAGAGGAACTGAGTCGTACTGCTTCCGCCAGAGATCTGAAACAGTCGCCCGAGCGGGTCATAGGTGAGCGTCGCACTGTTCGCGCCGCTCGCAGACACCAGTCTGTTCTCAGCGTCGTAGACAAAGCTCGTCGCGCCATCCGAGGTCAGGTTGCCGTTCGCGTCGTAGGCGTGTGCGGCGCCAGCGACGCTCGTGTACTGGTTGAGGCCGTTGACGCTGTAGTTGCGAGTCAGGCCGTCCGGCGTACTGCTCGCGTAGGCGTCGTTGCTCTCGGTGCGCGTAATCACCTGCGAGGCGGGGTTGTAGCCGAATGTCAGACTTTGGTCGGCCGCAGTTTCGGCAAGCTCATGGGTCAAGATCTCCAGGCGCGAGATCGCGTCGTACTCAGCGCTCGTCACCGCTCCACCCACCCAGGCATCCGCACGACGGCCCAGGAAGTCCTGGCTGAAATTCGCCACCGTGGTGGCGCCGTTCTCACGAATCTCTATGAGCCGCCCGGCGGGGTCAGGCACGTATGTGAAGTAGTTGCTATCCGGGAAGATCACCTGGGTGCGCCGGCTGCCAGCATCATAGTTGGAGTCGAGCCTGCGGCTGACGCCTCCCATGTTGTTGGTCGACTGGCGAAGTCGCCCGAGGCCGTCATACACATTCGTGATGCCGGCGCCAGTCGAGGCGAAGCGCGCGTAGAGCTGCAAATCGAGGACGTCATATCCGTAGTCGACGCTGTAGCCGGCTGCGCCGCTGACCGAACTCGGCGCCGCCTTCTCGATGACCCGATTCAGCCCGTCGTACTGGTAGGTGAGGGTTCGTCCATCGCGCTTTCTCAGCGACGTTCGATTGCCGGCAGCGTCGTAACCGTAAGCCTCATAGTCGCTTTCGTTGACGGTTCCGGCCGTCGTCTTCGACGGAAACACCCAGCGGTTCTGCCGATCGTGGCCGTCATAGCGCAACTCGGCCCGGTTGCCGTTTGCATCGTACACGCGCTCGCGCTTGCCGTTCGGCGTGTATGTGTATACGGCGTAGTTCTGCTGCAGCGGTGTCCCATAAGCACGCTGCACGATTTCCAGCTGCCCACCCACGTTATACACATTGCGCGTGATGCGGTCGGGACCGAACGCTCCTTCAGACCCTGGCGTGCAGGCGTCGGGAAGGGAACTGAAGGCCGCGGGGTTCATGCGGCGGGCCTCGCACTCAAGCCGCCCGGAATCCTGGAACGAGCGCTGAAGGAGAGTGCGCGTAGTTCCGGATGCCGAGACCGCCTCCGTCACGGGGTTGCGGCGGCCGTCGTAGGTGTAGTCGATACGGGTGTAAACGGTGAGCGACGGGCTCGAAGGATCGATGACCGTGCCTTCTTCGATGAACCGAACCTTGTCGTCGGAGGGACGGTAAGTAAATTCTCGCGCGTTGCGCAGCCCGTTCTCCCCGAGCGGTCCGATCTCCCAGGTTCGACGGCCATGCTCGTCGTAGCGATAGTATTTCGCATCGTCGGCGCCGAGCAGAGGCCCATCCTCACTCAGCAGGCGTCCCGCGCCATCGTACGCATAGTGAGTTTCGAGAATTTCTCCGCGAGCGGCGTCGATGCGACGCTCAATGCGCGGAAGCAGCGTGTTTCCCCAATACTCGTACTCGGTGCGAATCTCCTCAGCCGTGCCGCAGGTGGTTGTGTCACCGCAGATGCGCACGACTCGCCGCCGGCTCACGCCCGTTGAGCTGTCGTATTCGATATAGGTCTTGCGCCGGACGCCGTTGTCATCGGCGGGGTCCGTTCGCTCCCGCAACTGGCCGGCGTCGTTATAGAGAAAATCGGTTTGCTTGCCGCGGGCGTCGCGGTACCACACGGGGCGATAGCACAGTGGGCCGCCGGAGACGATGTCGCAGCCGGCCGGGTCGTAGTAGGCCGACTCGGAAATGACAGCGAGCCCTGAGCCCGGCTTCGGCCAAATTGTGCGCGAGGTGATATTGCCGTAATCATCGTAGACGACGCTCACCTCGTTGCCTTCCGGATAAACGATGCGCGTCACGCGGTAGCTGGCGTCGAAGTCGTAAGAGGTCGCACGCCCGATGGAGTTCGTGATGCTGCTGATCACGTTGCGTTGGCCGATATCGCGCATGTCGTAGGCGACGTTGTAGCCGTTCGGGCCCGTGACGTTCAGCTTGTCGTACAAGTAAGTCGACAGCGACGTGGCGTTGCGCAGATTGGTATAGGCATAGCTCCAGGTGACGCCGTCTTTCGTCACCGAGCCGACGTGCGGGGAACCGGACCGCGATGTGACCTGCAGGTTCGGAGATCCCTCGCTGGGCAGCTGCGTCATGCCGGATGAAGTCTGGAGGCCGGCGCCGAGCGAGTTCGCGCATGCCCGGCAGCGGAAAACGCGGCCGCCGAGATCTGTGATCGTAGTGATCGTAGCGTCTGTAGCGTCCGTGCCGTACGTCAGGCGCCCGAGGGGCGTCGCGGGGTCGGCGCTCGCGTAGATCGTCGCCTCTGCGGCCGCGCCCCAGGCATCGACGCCGAGCGTCTGGCCCTGATAGGACACGGTGATGAAAAACCCAAGGTTGCTCGTGATCCGCGTCGGTCGGTAGTAGGTGGCGCCGCCGAGCGCCGCAGTCTGATAGGAAAAAGTGAGCGTCTCGCCGTTCGGGTAGGAGACGCTCGAGGCGTAGTACATCGACGTGTTCGGATTGTTCGTGGTCGTCTTGATGTGCTTCAGATTGAAGGCGTAGCGCGCCCCGGACCCCGCCTGGCGAAAGCTGAACGGGCCGCTCCCCTGGAGCGTCGATCCAGTGCCGGTGACGCTATAGCAGGGATCAAAGTCGATACACTGAAAGCCTTCCGACGTTCCGGTTCCGGTATGCACGGAGTAGTTGCCGATGGCGTATTCGCCGGCGGCGCCCGAGATCTTTCCTTTCACGTAGGGCGTGATGT
>JBOHZJ010000124.1:0-12045 GCA_050738395.1 Steroidobacter sp. | reverse complement strand
CGTCCTCGAGCGCGCCGGAGAGCTCGCGGATCAGGGAGCGCAGGAAGACGTCTCGATCAAGCGGCACCGGCAGGCGCTGTATGGAATCGCCGCGCGTCATGACAGATTCCGGTCCGCGACGACGTTGGCGCGCAGTATAGACGCCGCGGCAGCGAGTGACAACCTGCGCCCGGCCCGACGCGCCGTTTCACTGCTGACGTTGCTGCCACTCCCAGGGCGCCGTGAACTCCCCGCGCCACATGCCGCGATGACCGGACCGCGCCTGGTACTCGCGCGACACGTAGTCCAGCGCGTGCTGCCGAAAGGCGAGCGCCCAGCCCTCGATGACCATCCAGGCGTTGATGTCGTCCTCGTCGACGTTGCAGACGACGAGGGGAACGCGAAAGCGATTCGTATCGCGCTGGCGGCAGGTGACCTCGCGGCCGGCGATCTTGTCGGCGAGCGCCTGCGACGCCCGCTTGCCGCACGGCCAGTCCTTGCCGTCGGCCGTGCACATCTGCGCCAGCTCGGGCGCGTCGATCGCGAACAGGTTCATCCGTTCGCCGCGGATCGCGATGGTGTCGCCGTCGACCACCTCCGCCTGGCCGGTGACGATGGCGGCGGCCGGGTTGGCGATTAGCCCGAACAGCAGAGCGAGGGCGAGGCGGTCAAGGTGGCGGCGCATCGACCGCCCGGCTCGTCTCATGCAACTCATCCAGTGCGTTGTTGTTCTTTATGGTGCCGGCTGAGGGACTCGAACCCCCGACCCCCTGATTACAAATCAGGTGCACTACCAACTGTGCTAAGCCGGCATTTGAGGAAATGACTGGCGGATGCGGATAGCGGAAAAAGATCAGGAGGCGCTAGATCACCCGAGGCCCGCATTGTAGTCGGTGTCCGGAGTTGGAGCATCCCTGGATAGCACATTCGACGCCGAAGGCGGAATCACTCCTTGCGACGTGGCCTGACATAGAAAAACGCCTCGCTGGGCAGCCGCAGTCCACCGCCCCTGTCTGCCGGGTTTTCCGGCGAGATCGTCGGCAGGCCGTCAGCTCCAATCCAGAAGTGGATGTCCCAGGTGCGCGGATGCCAAAAATGGATGCCCACTGGCAAGCCGGGCCGCGGCGGCTCCGTCGCCGCACCGGGTGTGAGATGCATTCCGCCGTCCGTGACCAACCCGCTTCGTGAACGAACCACTCTTCGGCAGCAACGCACGTGCGGCTCGGTGGCGCGGAGCCCTCCTTGTACGGCGCGAGATAGCCCCAGCCAATCAGCTGGTACGGACCGTCCTCTCCTTGGAAATCCCGCCAGTCGGCGGGTGAGCTGGAAGCCGAAGGTGCATAGAGCAGCACCGGCGGCATCGGATCCTTCGCCTGAAGATTATCGATACCCACTGCAGGCCCGCCCGCCAACGCCAGATGTCCGTGCGATAGCCGCCAACCCGGAGAGTGCGCCGCCGGGTTTGATTGCATCGTCCAGCGATTGCAGCGTTTGCGGGGCCGCCCGCAGAACTTGCTCTTGCAGAGTACGCAGCGCATCGCGACGCTGTTCGCGCGTGCAATCTCCGGTCTGCTCAGAACTGCGAGCCGACGGCGAGAAGCCCGCCCATGCGAGAAGCAGAAGGAACGACGTTATGGCCTGCGGCAAAGCTTGCGGAGAACGAAGCCGCTCATGAGTTGGTCCGTTCATCGAATCGAGCTGCTGCGAAAGATTCGTGGATCGCAATTATTTCGCTTCCTCGAGCGCGAGCACACCTGTTGTAGAGCGCCGACGTCGGACGATTTCTTCGCGGCCCGACTCAAATGCTTTGCATCAGACTTGCGTGCGGCAATGTGCGTTCGATCTGTCGGCCAGTTGCCGATTGCGAACTGCCGGCCGGCGGTAGCACTCTCGCGCGCGAACCCGCTCAAATAACGCAGCAAGAAAGTAAGGAGTCCGCACGTGAAGCAGCCGTTCCGAACGCTCGTCGCACTGTCGACGCTTGGCATCTCAGCAATCTCCACGTCTTTTGCGGCCGAACACACTGAGGATCACAGCCAGCGCGAGCGCGCAGTGGTTACCGTGGCGTTCGGCGCCGGCCTCAACACGGCGCAACCGGGCAACACAGACAACCACCACGTTCTGCCCAACACGATCAGAGTGCGAGCCGGTGATGTGGTGAACTTCGTCGTTGCGGGTCTGCACGTCATTCGCGTCTACGACCGCGGCGTCCGTCTGAGCGATGTGAAGTCCGTGATTCCCGATGAGTGCGAGACGAATCCGTTGCCGCCTGCGACGTTTCCTCCGAACTGCTTCACCGAAACACCCGTGCCAGTGATTCCTCCGCTCGGCCTCGACGTTTACTACGAGGGACTCAACTCACTCGGTCCGCCGCCGCCCGCGCCCCCGTTCGCTCCGATATCGCTTGCGCAGAATCGCGTCGAACCGGTCGCCTTTCTCAATCCGGGCAGATATCTGGTCATCTGCGCCGTTCTGCCCCACTTCAATGACCAGATGTATGCATGGGTTGAGGTGCGTCGCAGAAATGCGGAAGACGAAGACCACGACCGGTAAGCACTTCAACAGATCTGCCCGGAGAGCGTCATGCAAGGTCGTCTGCACGCAAAGACAGTGATCGTCACCGGCGGCGGCACGGGGATTGGCGAGGCCGTCTGTCGGAAGTTTGCACGTGAGGGTGCGCAGTTGGTCGTCAACGGACTCGCAGACGATCCGATCGTCGATGTGGCGGCGGCGATCGCACGCGAAGGCGGTCGAGCGATCGCCTTTCCGGGCGATGTGTCTCATGAGCAGACGGCTCGCGACTGCGTCGCCGCCGCGATCTCGGCTTACGGCAAGCTCGATGTGCTCATCAACAACGCCGGCGTCCTGCTCGCCAATGCAGACACCGACGAGATGCCGATCGGCGCATTCGATGAGCACGTGCGCTGCAACGTACGGTCTGCGTTTCTGATGACGAAGTTTGCGCTTCCGCACTTGCGCAAGTCGCGCGGCAGCATCATCTGCGCAGGCTCCGAGGGCGGCGTGAACGGCCAGCCCCGAAACACGATCTACGGCGGGACGAAAGGATTCCTGCATGCGTTCACGATGGGCGTGGCCGTCGAGCAGGCACGGTACGGTGTGCGCGCGAACTGCGTGTGTCCCGGCCCGATCGACACCGCGTGGACGCACAAGGAGACGGGCGCGGTCGATGAGACTATCGAGAATGCTTTGATCGCCGCGACGCCTCTCGGCCGGCGGGGAACAGTGGAAGAAATCGCCAATGTGTATGCGTTCCTTGCCTCCGATGAGGCGAGCTTCGTGACGGGAGCACTGTGGCTCGTCGACGGCGGCATTACGCCCGCGAAAGGCGCCGTCGGTACGCTCGCCGATCGCGACACCGCCAGGCCGCCGCCGGGAGTCATCAACTTGCAGCACACGCATGACGGAATGCGCAATAAAGATGTGCTGAAGATCCACTAGGCGCCTTCGTCGGCGATGCTTGAACGGCGAAGAATCCTGAAGAGGCTTTGTCGGCTGTTCCAGCGCGCCATGGCTGACGGTGATATCGAATTGGCGCTGCGCGTTTACGATCCGGCGACTGCCACTTCAACTCAGGCGAGCGAGATCACGAAAGGCCGGATGCGCCAGGGCAGGAGTTGGCCTCGCGCGCCGCCATGCGGGTGCGATTCGTGTCTTTCTGACGCGACGGACTGAGCAGGAAAATCAAAGCCGACTCTGGGGCCAATGCGATCGCGTGGACCGAAGTCGCCGTGTATCTTCACGGACCAGGCAGGTGTGCTCACGCAGCGCACCCTCATCACACCAGGTCGAAGTCGCTGATGCGGCGTTCACGTCGCCGTCGATGCGATCGAGCCGACCTTGAATAGATTGTCTGACTCACATGGGGTTTTATGAGAGCAGGCGTCGCCATCATCCTGGCGTTGTTGATCCTTGGCGGAGGGGGCTGGGCCATGCGGGATCGAATCGCTGTGATGACCGCTCCGAAGAAAGAGGCGATTGCATCCCGAAGCGAGGCGGCAATCAAGGCCGATGAGTTGTTCTGGAGCACGTTCCACAACGGAGAATACGACAAGATACAGAGTGCACTTGAAGCGCTGACCGCCGCCTATCTGCGGACGCCCAACGATGCGAAAACGGCGGCTCACATTGCCTGGTTGCACAACTGGCGAATCGCCGAACGCGCCCGGATGGACTCCCCACCCGCCGCCATCACGGACGACACGATGCTGGCGCGGAGGTACTTCCAGGAAGCAGTGAAGCTTGATCCTTCGGATGCTCGATATCTCGGCTTTCTCGCCGGGCACACTTTGGCCGAGGGCGCCTTGCACAAGGACGAACGGCTGACCCGCGAGGGCTACTTCATGATGCTCGACGCGATCAAAGCGTGGCCGGAATTCAATCTGTTCACGGGCGGGTACATCTTCAGCCGTCTGCCCGCTGATTCACCGCAATTCCGCGAAGGTCTTGAATGGCAGTGGCGAACGCTGGAGGAGTGCATTGAGCGAAAGCTCGACCGCGCAAATCCGGACTACTCGCAGTACATGGCGAAGGAAACGACAGAGGGCGGGAAGCGGGCCTGCTGGAATTCGTGGATCGCGCCGCACAACCTGGAGGGATTCTTTCTGAACATGGGCGACATGCTCGTCAAGTCGGGGGACTGGCAAACGGCGCAGAAGATTTACGCGAACGCCAGACTCTCAAGAACATACGCGAGCTGGAAACACCAATCGGTTCTTGAGGAGCGCATCAATCGCGCGCAAGCCAACGTCGCGTCCTTCAATGCGACAGATGGCGCACCAGCGGCGCGCATCATGATCAACTCGGAATTCGCCTGCATGGCCTGTCATCAACAGTGAAGTGCGAGAGGCCGAGAACGGCTCCGCTTCATCACACCGCGCGCCCTGACGATCCGCTAGCTAATCGTTTCCTTCCTCCGGGCACGCGCGCATTTCAAGTCGCATGATGCGGGCTTCGCCGGTCTGGAAGACGCTGGTGTCCAGACCTTGTCCTGGCTCGGGGAGATCCACATCGATCCAGTACACGGAACCCGCACGTTTCCGATCACTGATACGCGGCTCGAGTCCCAGAGCCCGCACCTGGTTGACGCGCCGTTGCGCGCGCTGGTAATCCGAGAACACACCGAGCGACACGACGTTCGGGGGGTCGGACTCTGGCATCAGGTAGACGTCGGTTACGCGGTTGTCGTTGAGCTTTTCGACCGCGGCCTCTGCCTGGTTGCGATTGGTGAGATTCTGAATGCTGACCCAGTAGCCGACCCACAACTCGCCCTGCTCGAGCCGTTGTCGCGGTTGATAGCCCGCTGAACGCAGCGCAGCCTGCGCCTGCGCCGCCTGCGGCAGATCGGCGAACGGACCCACGCTCGTGCATGACAGGGAATCCGTACTCGCAGCTGCACCGGACTGCGTTTGTGCGGCGAGCGGCTCCACGTCCGGAGGCTCGACATCGCGAATCGCTCCGCTGTCGGTCTCCTCACCGGATTGCGCCGGAGCGACTTCGCGAGCCAGCACGATACGCGGCGGCGGAACAGCATTAGGCGCCCGCGCGCTATCGAGCGCACTCACCTGCACATCGATGAGTTGCGACCAGACGAAGAACAGAACGTTGGCGAGAATCAGCAGCAGGCAAAGCGTACGCATGAAAGGAGAGTTGAGTTTACGGTTGACCGTTGACAGCCAGAACAGGAGTTGAGCGGTAAAGCGCTGGCGGCGTCTTCTTCCTCTGGCCGTCAACAGTTAACTGTCAACCGCCAACATTCTCCTGACCCCAGTAAGCAGCGATGTTGGCAATCTCAGCGTCCGATAGTTGCAGCTTTCCCTTGTGCTTCACTTTGCCCGCGACGATGTCGCGGATCAGGCTCTCGAGCGAAGCAGCGTCTTCGCCGTCCCAATCATCCGCCTCGTGACAGTCGATGCAGCGCGCCTGCGCCGTCGCCTTTCCGGCGTTGACGTCCGCTGCGTGCGCGCCGAGGCCCGCAAAAATCAGCACTGCCATAGCCGGCGCTCGCACATCCATTGTCATTGAAGCCTCCGTGAAGTGCCTACCCGATGGGCGACAATCATACCGGTTCCTCTCGCAGAGATCGCTGAGACGCAGAGAAGCCACAGATAAAATCGTGAGTCTTTGTGCGTCCGGATCGCACCCGCTAACCGTCTCCATCCGCCAGTACGGCCAGACCGCGCAACACGAGGTCGGGCACGACGCTGGCGGGCAGCTTCAATTGCGTTTCGATCCGGAAACTCGCACCGCCGGTCAGGATCAGCACCGGCTGGTTCTTCGTTTCAGACGCCATGGTCTCCATTGCGCGCTCGATGAGTGCGGCCAACGCATGCGCCGCGCCCTGCTCTACCGCGGCGCGCGTATTGTCTGCGAACAACGCTTTGGTGCTTTCGCCGTGCTGCGCGCGTTGCGCGATGTCGCTTGTGTTGCGAAACAGGCTGGCGACCATCAGATCGGGGCCGGGGACAATAACGCCGCCAAGATGACGGCCGTCGGCATCGAGCCCGTCAACAGTCATCGCGGTGCCGATGCTGGCGACGCACACGGCGCGTCTTTCGATTGCACGAGCCGCGATCAGCGCAAGCCAGCGATCGACGCCGAGTTTCGCGGGCTCGCGATAGGCGTTACGAACGCCGCACGCTTCGCGCGTCGATTGCACGAACTGCGCCTCGATGTTCCACCGTTGCCTGACGCATTCAGCCGTCAGCTCGCCGATGCGCGCGCCGCCAACATTCGCCGCCACTACGCGGTCAGGACGTCCGGGCGGATCGAGCACGGTGTGGATGAACTCATCACGATTCATCTGCGCATGCGGCGCCGCGGACTGATCGTGGATCCGGCCGTCGGCCAATCGCGCCCACTTGATTCGCGTGTTGCCGATGTCGATGAGGAGGATCATGGGAGAATCGGTTGGCGGTTAGCTTGAAATCGGAAAGAGCTGTGGAGTGCGAGTTGAAGCGCCGCGCGCTCTGGCTAACCGCTGCCGGCGCGCGCGGCGCGCAGGCTGACTTCACCGGAAACGAACTTCTGCATGCGCCCGTCGATTTCCACGAGCAGCGCGCCATCGCTCTCGACGCCGCGCGCGGCGCCGTACAGCGTCTGTGCGCCATTGATGACTTTGACGTGCGCGTCGGCGAGCGTATCGAGAGCACGCCATTCATCGAGAAACGCGGCGAAACCGCGTTCGGCGAAGACCTGCAACATCGTGATGATTTCATCGGTGAGCGCCGCGATCAGCGCATTTCGCGCCGGCGTGCGCTCGCGCAGAATTTCATGGAGATCGGCGATCAGCGCCGCCTGTTGTTCGGCGAGCGTGAGACGCACCGCCGCAGGCATGTGCATGTTGATCCCGATTCCGATCACAACGTGCGCAGGACCCGCGGACTCGCCGCGCATTTCGATCAGGATTCCGCCCAGCTTGCGGCCCCGCCAGATCAGATCGTTCGGCCACTTGAGCCCGGCTTCCTCGACGCCGAAACGGCGCAACGCCTTAATCGCGGCGACGCCTACCGCCAGGCTCAGGGCTGAAAACGCCGGCGGCGCTTCCGCGAATTGCCAGCCCAACGACATACATATGCCGCTTCCGAACGGCGCCACCCAGCTTCGTCCGCGGCGTCCACGTCCGGCGTTCTGAATTTCAGCGACGCAGACCTGCGCTCGACCCGGCGCCGCAGGCGTGATCTCCGCCAGGTATTTGTTGGTCGAGTCGACGCTGAGCAACACATCGAGTCGATCGAGATGCTCGCGCGCGTGTGTCGAAAGTGAATTGACGATCGCACTTTTTTCCAGCAGATCGACGGCGCGCGGCAACCGATACCCTTGACGCGGCACAGACTCCACGTCGACGCCCATCGCACGCAGCACGCGCATCAGCTTCCACACGCCGCCGCGCGAAACGCGCAGGCGTTTCGCCAGTTGTTCGCCCGAATGAAATGCGCCGTCTGAGATCATCGACAGCAGACGCTGGCGGCGAACCCTGGCTTGAGCACGCGGCGCAGAGGGCATCAGCGCTTCACCGCGGCCGCAGCAGCCATAAGCGTTGCGCCCGATTCTCGACGCCGGCGCGCATGCGCTCGATGTTCGATCGATGTGTGTAGCAGACGAACAGCAGCATGACGCAGCCGAAGGTGAACAGCGCCGTGGAGAATTCGCCCGTCGCGATCGCGATGTAGATCGGAAACGCGGCGACGGCCAGCATCGTTGCGAGTCCGACGTAGCCGGTGAGCATTACGACGCCGAGCCACACGATCAGCACCGGCGCCAGCGCCATGGGCTTCAGACCGATCATCACGCCGACCAGAGTCGCCGCGCCTTTGCCGCCGCGAAAGCCGTACCAAACCGGATACACATGACCGACCACCGCCGCCGCGGCGCACGCAATCATCAGCCATGAACGATCGATTGCCGGATCAGGATCAATGATCGGAAAACCCGATCCCGGGAGCCAGGCAGCGGCGAGCCAGCCCTTGCCGATGTCGATCACCATCACGCAAAAAGCGAACCCGGCGCCTTGAGTGCGCAGCGCGTTGGTCCCGCCCGCATTGCCGCTGCCGAGTGTGCGGATATCGACACCGCGCAACTGGCCGAGCAGCAGACTGCCGCTCACCGATCCGAGCAGATACGCGAGCAGAGTTTTGACCCCGAGTTCAAGCATCCATGAATGATACAGAAGTGTCTCGCGCTAGCCCTTTGCGGGCAGGAAAATCTCCGCCAGCATGCAACGCACGCTGCCGCCGCCGAGCGTCTCTATCGTCGGAATCGGCGCTGCGACGATTGGGCCGCCGTACTCTTCCAGCAATGCCCGCTGCTCGGGGGAGAGTGCGTGCAGAGCCCGGCTCGACATCGCCACGACGCTGCCGAACTGTGCGGACCGCAGTTCGAGCATGTTTCCGGCGAAGGCTGCTAGTTGCTCGAACGTCAGATCCACTATCGCGCGACCGGTGGTGCGCAGCGCGTCCAGAATCGCAGCTCTTTCATCTTCTCGTATGCATGCGGAGCAGACGGCCGCGAAGCGGGCGCCAATCGACATCAACACGTTCGTGTGATAGATCGCTGCGCCGGCGGCGTCATGAGCTTCGAAGGCGACCACGTCATAGTCCAGTTGCTGGCCGAAGTCTCCCAGCACATCCAGATCCGTTCGTGGCGAGACGCACGCATAGGCAATGCGATTGACGCGATCCAGCACCAGGCTGCCCGTGCCTTCCAGAAACTTTCCGCCGCCTTCATGGTGTGTCAGATCGACGACGCGGGAGATTCTGAATCCATACTGCACACTGAGCGCCGTGAGCAGATCGTCGCGTCGTTCGAGGCGACGATTCTCGGCCAGCATCGGATACAGCACCACCGCGCCGTCTGCGTGAAAGCTCACCCAGTTGTTCGGAAAGATCGAATCGGGCGTGTGCGGCTCGAGCGTGTCGTCGATGACGCGGACATTAACGCATGCGCTGCGCAAGGCGTTCGCCAACCCGTCGAACTCCTTCGCGGCGGATGCTTGCGCCTGATGCGCAGCAGGCAAAGCGTCGCGCAACTGGAAGGTATTCGACTCCCGGGTCTGAACGTTTCCGGCGAAGCGCACGGGGCGAATCATCAGGACATCGGATGCAACTTGCGACTCCATGGCGGGCATAGTAGCGGTCGGGCAGTGGAGTATGGATATATGTTAGCGCGTCGCCCGAGCCGCTCCGTCCAGGAGCGACGTCAGACTCCATTGGCTGGCAGCGGCGCGGCGACGGGCTTCACTCCGACCGCATGGTCAGGGCCGACGATTCTTGAGGAGTCGGCGCGATTGCAGTCGCCGGACGCGCAGCTGCCGCTCAACGGCCCCATCGCGATTCACGGCAATCGCATCGTGGCGGGCGGCATCGTTGCTATCGAGAGTCAATGGCGCTGCGCAGCATTTCTTTCGAAAGGCGCATCCTCGATAGAGCGCCGCTCACAGTTGCTACCGGGACCTGGTACGCGCTGCGACTTGAAACGGTCGACGATCGACTGCGTATACCTCAACGGCGCATTGGTGCTCGAGGCCCGTGACGGCGTCGTCGACCTCTCCAACACACGCGGACGCTATGGCCTGATTACCAATGCAGCGGCTGTCGACTTCGACGACGTGAGAGTCACGCAGCCATGAGCGAGCGTCGCTCAGGGCGACAGACGCAGGGAATCGCAGAAACTGTAAGTCGTGATGCGTCGCGGCCGATCACGGGCGGCGACCGACGAAGCCAGCTCGTCGCTCACAGACCAGGTCTTTACATATATCGACGAGCGAAACAGTTCTGCGTGCGCTCGCACGTCGCAATGGCGCGCTTCTTGCCTGTTGTTAGTGCAACGATACTCGGAATAGTCTGAGACCGCGGAGGCTCCGATGAGCTCACTCACGCAGGTTTTCGTCGACATCTCCTGCCGCGCGCGCAGTAGACGCGATGCGATCTTTCGCACTTATTTCCCGTGGATCGGCCCGGACACCCGGATTCTGGATCTTGGATCGGAAGACGGCGCCAACCTTGCCCGCGTCCTCGCGAGGTTCAGGGTGACGCCAGCGAACGTGCACATCGCTGACGTTAGCGCTCGCGCCGTCCAATGCGGGAGCGACAAGTTCGGGTACACGCCCGTTGTGTTGAGTGAGTCCGGGCGCCTGCCGTTCCCGGACAGTTATTTTGACCTCGTGTACTGCTCGTCCGTGATAGAGCACGTCACCATACCGAAGTGCGAGCTCTGGTCTGTGACGAACGCCGGCGCGTTCAGAACGCGCGCTGCAGCACGCCAGCGGGCGTTCGCAGATGAAATCCGCCGCGTTGCCCAGGCGTACTTCGTGCAGACGCCGAACCGCGCCTTTCCGATCGAGAGTCATACCTGGTTGCCGCTGGTCGGCTACCTCTCGCGACCACTACTCCTCCCGATCCTTCGGGTCACCAACCGCATCTGGATCAAGCGCACCGCACCCGACTGGAATCTGCTCGGCCGTGACGACATGGCCGAGCTGTTTCCGGACGCGGAACTCGTGCCGGAACCGGTCCTGCGTCTGACGAAATCCTGGATGGCCATCCGGACGCGCGCCAGCCGGATCGTCCCGGCGCCGGCGCCCGAGCGCAAATTGACGCTGCAAACCGCGGCGCCGATCGCCGGAAGTAGCGCCTGAGGCGACCTCTCCCGGGCGATCACGACTCGTTTATCAACTCGTCTATGAGCGCTGCATAACCCTCTACCATGCTGTAGAGCGAAAACTCCTGCAAAACGCGCTCCCTGGCCGCTCGCCCGATGCGCTGGCGCAATTCCTCGCTCGAGTGCAGCCGTGTGAGCAGCGGCGCGAGAGTTGCGGAAAGCTCAGCCCGTTCGAGCGTGAATCCGTGGACGCCATTGCGAACCATTTCGGAAGCGCCGCCGATGTTGCTCAATACGACGGGCTTGCACATCGACATCGCCTCGAGTGCTGCGTTCGAGAACGTCTCCACATGAGTCGAAGGCAGTACAAAGACATCCATGGCCGATAGAGCGGGTCGCACGTCGCTCATTTTGCCGGCGAAGATCACTTCATTGCGGACGCCCAGCTCCGCAGCTCGCCTCTCGAGCTGCCCACGCACCCTGCCCTCGCCGACGAGGAGCAGCTGGGCCTCGATTCCGCTATGGCGCAACTGCGCCACGGCTTCGAGCAGCACACCGTGATTCTTTTCCGGTACGAGCCGCCCCACTGCACCCACGAGAAAACCGTTTGGCGATACGCCCAGCCGGCGCCGTTCACTCAAGCGCTGTGCGCCAGTTGTAGCAGGTGCGAAGTGCTCCGTGTCCACGCCGTTGTAGAGCACCCGCGAGCGTTCGCCCGGATATTGCAGCAGCGACAGCCAACGCGAGCGCTGCAGCTCGCTCCCGTACACCGTACGGTCTAATCGCTTCATGACCGGTCGATAGAACGACGCTCGCCATGCGCGTTCACGCGTAAACTCCGACGTATTGATCAGCCCCACCGTGCGAGGGCGATCAGTCATCGCAACGCCCGCCAGCGTCAGGTACAACGTCGGGTACAGGTTCACCGCCAGCAGGACACTCGGCTTGTGC
>JBOHZJ010000123.1:0-6883 GCA_050738395.1 Steroidobacter sp. | reverse complement strand
GGGCGTAGTTGCCCTCGTGGCAGGCGTATTCATAGATGTGGTCCTTCGTTGCGCGCAGCGGCACTTCGCCTTTCCAGGGCTGCGTGTACGTTGCGCTGTCCTCGACGGTGAACTGATAAAGAATTTCGTTCTCGGCGACGCGCGTGAAGCGCTCGATGACCTTGCCGCTGGGCGGCAGGTAGAAGCGCTGCTTGATTCCATAGTGGGCTTTCTGGCCCGGATGCAGATTGGTCGTCTCGACGACCAGAGTGTCGCCTTCCCAGTGACCGATGGAATCGCCGAGCCACGGGGTAATGTTCTTCGGCAGATGCTCGCCGTCGATCCGGACAATGCGGGCATCGTGAACCATCTCGACCAGAATCATGATCGAATCGGGCGTCTGCACGATCTGATAATTATTGTTGTACACGTCGGGCAGCATCGGCGGGCCGCTGGTCGATCCGAAACCGAGCAGGCAACGTTCGCCCAGCGCCCGATTTTCGGGTCCGTCGAAATTCATCGCTGCACGAGCCGCTTGAAACGCTTTGAGCCCGGACGGTGTGTAAGGCACTTTTCCATCGGGTGGGTCGACGATGAAGGAGGTGCGCGCCTCGCCGTTGACCATCGCCAGTTTCGTACCGGGGTCCAGCCAGAATGCGTTGTATCCGCCAGGGTCGGCGGTCGCCGTCGCCCTGACGCTTGGGTCAGTGGGCTTGGCGTCCTGTTCGGAGAACTGCGCGAACGCATTCGTACGTTCGAACTCGGCTGCCTCGGCTGGCGTCAACGACGCCTTGCCTTTGAACATGTTGTCACGCTCGAGCGATGTCAACGACGCGTTCGTCCATGTGCCCTGCAGGTCGGGCGTTCCCCACGATGTGCGCGGCGTCTGCCAATTCGGCGTCGCAGCGTGTGCGGAAGTTGCGCACGCAAAGACGACGATTGCGACCATCGTCGGGACACCATTCGAAAAATTCGCGCGCTGATACATAGGAACCTCTGAATGATCCCGGCGTGATCTGAAGCAGCGCTAGCGTACTGCGCGATCACTGGATTGAAAACCGGCGTGCAGCGAGGCGCGACGCAGGAACGCTGAAGGGCGATGTCGCCACACAATTCTTCGCACATATCGGTCAGAAGATAGCTTGCTGCGATGAGCAGTCGTGGAGCGGAACCGCATGACGATCTGGACGTTCACGCTGATCTGAGCCGGTGGAGGGTGGTATGGACGTCCTGCGAATTCTGTTGGCGATCGTGCTGCCGCCGCTCGGTGTGTTTCTTCAGGTCGGCATCGGGCTGCAATTCTGGTTGAACATCCTCCTGACGCTGCTCGGGTATGTCCCCGGCATCGTCCACGCGGTCTGGATCATTCTTCGACGCTGACGTGAGTAGGCGGCGACAATCCATCGGCGGCTTGCGACGGGGCAAATAAGGGGAACGATCCGGATAGAACGGTCCGGCCGAACTCGAAAGGAATACCGCAGGGAAGCACCGGAATACAGGCACAATGTCGATGCGTGAAGCATAGACAAGAACGATTCGCCAACCTGTGCACCCGGACAGCCATGAGAAAGATCAATCATACGATCCTCGCCTCGATCCACCGCGCGCGCGCCATCCTGCTGGCCTTATGCGGCGTCGTCTGCGGGAGCGCCGGAGCCGCTGAGCTGACCGCACAACAGCAAGGACTCCTGGACATCTATAAGGAGTTGGTCGAGATCAACACGACGGATTCGGTTGGGGATACGACGCAGGCGGCCCGTGCGATGGCGGCTCGCCTCATCGCCGCAGGTTTTCCAGCTGAGGATGTGCAGGTGCTGGTGCACCCCGGCAATGCGCGGAAAGGAAATCTGGTCGCGCGGCTGCGTGGCGACGGTGCAATGAAGCCGATCCTGCTGCTGGCGCATCTCGATGTCGTGGAGGCGAGCAAGGAAGACTGGTCGCCGGATCTGCATCCGTTCAAGCTCACCGAGCGCGACGGTTACTACTACGGGCGAGGGACCGCGGACGACAAGGCGATGGCGTCCATCTTCGTCGCGAATCTCATTCGCTATCGGCGTGAGGGAGTGAAGCTCCGGCGCGACATCATCCTTGCGCTCACCGCCGATGAAGAAGGCGGCGACTACAACGGGGCCGGGTGGCTTGTCGCGAATCATCGCGAGTTGCTCGACGCCGAGTTCGGCCTGAATGAAGGCGGCGGCGGCCGCGCAAGAGATGGCAAGCCGCTCTTCAATGGCGTGCAGGCGAGCGAGAAAGTGTATCGCGACTTTCAGCTTGAAATCGTCAACAAGGGCGGTCACAGCTCGTTGCCGACAAAGGACAATGCGATTTATCGTCTCACGCGCAGTCTCGATCGCGTGGCCGCCTTCGAGTTCCCTGTGAACCTCAACGAGGTGACGCGCAGTTTCTTCGAGCGCACCGCGGCCATCGAAGGCGGCGATGCGGCCGCCGATATGAAAGGCATCGTGAAATCGAACGGCGCCGACGCCGCAGCGGCGGCGCGGTTGTCGCAGACGCCCGCGTACAACGCGATGCTGCGCACCACCTGCGTCGCCACACTCCTGCAGGCGGGCCATGCACGAAACGCCCTGCCGCAAAAGGCGACGGCGAATGTGAATTGCCGGGTTCTGCCGCAGGAGTCCGTCGGCGACGTGCAGCGCACGCTCGAGCGAGTGCTTGCCGATGATCAGATCGCCGTGACCATGCTGACCCAAAGTACAGTCGCCGCGCCGGCATCCCCGCTGAATCCGGTCGTGATGAAGCCGATCGAAGAACTCACATACACAATGTGGAAGGGCATACCGACCATTCCCATGATGAGCACTGGCGCCACCGACAGCTCACATTTCCGCGCGAACGGCATACCGATGTACGGAGTCTCGGGTCTGTTCGGGGACATCAACGACGTGCGAGCCCACGGTCGCGACGAGCGGGTCGGAGTCAGGCAGTTCTACGACGCACAGGAATTCCTCTATCAGCTGGTAAAACGCTACGCGGCTGCGAAGTAGCGAATCGGCGCCCGACCTTGCGATCGGGCCCCTCCGGAATCGAGAGCGCCCACCCAGGCGAAGGGTAGATGTTCTCCGGACGGTCGCCGCGGGGGGCGCTCGCGGCGGAATCACCCATGTACTTGCAATGCCCGATTCGAGCGCAAGCATACGGGCGAGTCCGTCCGTTGTGACTCAGTCGCTCCCATGTCGGGGCTGCAAACCATGTAACGTAGCGCCCCTTTCCGACTTCCTTGCCCGCGAGAACCGATGCGAATACCTGAAGGACTACAACCGCTGCTCGATGACGGCATCATCGACGAAGTGGTTCGCCAGCTCAAAAGCGGCAAGGAAGCGTCTGTCTATGTCGTGCGTTGCGGGTCGGAGGTTCGATGCGCCAAGGTCTACAAAGACATGGCGCAGCGTAGTTTCCAGCAGCGTGCGCAGTACCAGGAAGGGCGCAAAGTGCGCGGCAGTCGGCAGGCGCGGGCGATGGCGAAGAGCACGCGATTCGGACGCAAGGAGCAGGAAGCCGCGTGGAAGAACACCGAAGTCGATGCGCTGTACCAGCTCGTGTCGGCCGGCGTACGTGTGCCGCAGCCTTTTGGTTTCTTCAACGGCGTGCTGCTCATGGAGCTGGTGACGGACGCCGAGGGACAGTCGGCGCCGCGATTGGGTGAAGTAGAGCTGTCAGCCGAACAGGCGCGCGAATTCCACCAGTTTCTGATTCGACAGGTCGTGCGCATGCTCTGCACCGGGCTGATCCACGGAGATCTCTCCGAGTTCAACGTTCTGGTCGGGCCGCAAGGACCCGTCATCATCGACCTGCCGCAGGCGGTAAACGCGGCCGGCAACAACGGCGCCCTCGCGATGCTGGAGCGAGACGTGAGAAATATCACCGACACGCTCGGCCGGTTCGCGCCGGATCTCCTGACGACAGAGTACGCCAGGGAGATGTGGGCGTTGTTCGAGCAGGGCGAACTGAAGCCCGATAGCCAGCTCAGCGGCATTTTCGTGAAGGATGAAACTTCGGCCGATCTCGGCGACGTACTACTGGCGATCGACGAGGCCCGCGACGAGGCGCTCCGTCGCCAACTCGGTCGCGAGGACGCAAAGGTCGTCGGTGGGAACTGATCTGGCGGACTCACAGGAAATGGGGACAGTCCCTATTTCCGCCCAAGTCCGTCATTGCAAACGCATCGCGCGCAGCAACGATCGAAAGTGGGCCTGCCGCTGGAAATAGGGACTGTCCCCATTTCCGCCTGCCGCGGCCAGCCTGTACAGGGTCAATGGACGTCGACGTACATGCTCGAGAACATCGGCGTGGAGGCGCCCTGGATACTGATCCGTGAGAGCGCCCAGTGGACCGGCTGAGAAGTGAAGCTGGCGCCGGCAGTGATACGCCAGCGCAGTCGGACCGTCCGCCCGCCAAAGGCCGTGCCGAGATCAACCGTATCCGTGCGCCAGCCGCCGCTCGCGCCGAAATAGTGTGAGCTGCCCGAGACGAGGTGCGGCGCAAGCGGTTCCCACGCGCCGCCCGCGACGCTGATCTCGATGTCGCCCGTTGCTGAGCCGCCGTACACGCCCGTTCGAACAAGGTCGTAGTCGTGCGTCAGGACAATGCGAAACGGCGCCCCCGAATGCAACGTAAACGGCGCCGTGGTCAGGTGTGCATCGAGTGAAACGTGTTCGCTCTCGATGCGATATGCAAAATCGCCGAGGTGCGAGACCCGCTCCCAGTTCGTCAGATCGCCGAAGCATTCCATGGCGCAGCCGTGATCGGATTCGAAGCCGGTCGTCCAATCCGCTTCGAAGCCCTGTTGCGACACCTGCCAGTCGGAGCTGTTGTCGCGGCGCAGATCGTAATTCACGATGAAAAGTGCGTCGTGCTGTGCATGGACATCGCTGCGTACTTCGTCATTCGCGGACAAATTGAACAGCAGCATCTGCGCGCCCAGCGTCGTACTGATCTGCACGTCGAAGCTCGTGGTGTGCTCTTCATTCGGCTGCAGCACGATGCCGCCCGACGTGCTGCCGGACGGAAACGCATACGCCCACGAGAGCGGCGGAACGAAGATCCGCACCTGCTCGAGCGGCGTCAGACCTGAGTTCTTCAGCGTCACGGTGAGTCTGCCGTTCTCGCCTACATCCAGTACACCATCGCCGTCTCCGCCTGCAGTCTCCTCGAGCCGCCAGGCGACGAAGCTCAGCCCCGTATTGGAGCTCGAAAAGTTCTCACGCACGCCCTTGTTGCCGGTGGCAAACCGCGCGGGCGCGAGCGCGCCGGACCCAAATCCTCGTGTCGCAAATCCCTGCCGGCACAGTTCGTAATCAACGTCGTCAGCGGCTCGCATCGCGAAGAGAATCGCGTTGCGCGCCTCGATGAAGTCCGCATCCGCAGGGAACAATTTCAGACCCGCGACGAGATAGGCGAGCACGCGTCGCTTGCGTTCTTCGAACACGAATCGGGTTTCGTCAGCAAGGATGTTGCGCGCGCATTGCCACAGCGCACTGGCCCAGACCTCGCCCGCGCTGTGAACCTCGGCGTTCACCACCGATCGAAATTTCCAGTCGAAGGGTGCAGAGCCCACCGGCAGGTCGGCGTCGTACCCAATGTGCCGCAAAGAAAGCGGGTTCAGCGACAAGTCGGCGGAGTACGGGAAACGGCGAATGCCGTGATAGTAGGTGTTGTCGGGAACCCCGGGCGATCCTGCCGCCGGCAGGCTGTCCGCCGGATAGTCATAGTCGCGGTTGAAATAGGCGCCGAGTCCGTAAGCGCCGCTGAGGACTGAGGATGCCGGCGCCGCATCTCGATGCGACTCGCGCACGCTCAGCAGCAGACCGACGAAGTCCGCCGTACCTTCGTTCAACGCACCCTGCTGACCGCCGAAGCCGGCGATGGCGAGCCGTCGGAACAGGATGTGCGTCCATTCATGTGCGATCACGGGGAAGTCGAAGGCGGATGCATCGCGCCGCGTGCCGCTGGAGCCATTTAACCCCAGATGCATCTGCGGGCTTTCTCCGTCCGCGGGCGTGTACACGAACGTGGCCGGGAACGCGGCGTTCACGACCAGGCGATCGCCCGCGAGTCCGCCGCGCCCGTAGTTATCGTGCTGCGGATTGCCGCTGGCCTCGTCGAAGCCCAGATCGTAGAACAGGTCGTGCAGCCAGTTGCTCACATAAAACGCCTGCACGATTTTCGCGTTCAACTGCGCCGAGCCGGCCGGCACTGGTGTCGCCGGCTGACCATAGCGTTGAAAATAATCGCCGGGGGCGACAGTGACGTCGTACCCGTAATCGAATACGCCCGCGGCGGACAACGGCGCACGGAAGTCGCCCTCCGCGGGAATGACCGACGGACCTTCGCCCGCGAATGTCCAGAGGCCGCCGTCGGCGATCAGACCGTTGAAGAACGCATCGACGTTGTTGCCAATGGTGTGAGTCGCGCCTGCGGGCAGCCACGGATCGGCTGTCGTGAGTCCAGCATGATCGAGCGTGATTCGTTGCATGGCTGCGGGCGACGTCGGCAGCCAACCATCGGGCCGGGCGGTCGGATGAGGAAACGTATCGCCGTACGCATCGACCCGGGGGACCCCGCTGGCGTCGGTGTACACGCGATAACTGTGGGCGACCTCGTGAATCAGACTGTCGTGACGCAGGACCCGTCCGTCCTGCGCTGACACGATGCTGCCCCAGCCTTCCATCGCTTCCTGCTTCGTGCGCCGGCCGGTTATCTCGACGTAGTAGGCGGCGATCAGCCGGCCCTCCGCCGGAAAGAAAACGGGCTTGATGCGCGCCGGCCGCAGGGCGCGGAAACTCTTCGATGTGATGGAAAAGTACTGATAACCGTTGCGCGGCTGCAGCGGCTTCAGTGAATTCGCTTCCTGCGATATTCCGCTGTTCCTGAGCAGCGCCAGGAC
>JBOHZJ010000122.1:0-5550 GCA_050738395.1 Steroidobacter sp. | reverse complement strand
GAATGGAGCAGTCACATGATCAAAACAATCGCCGCTGGATCGCTTCTCCTGGCGTGTAGCGCCGCAAACGCCGCGGACTACCACGACGCAAAGATTACTGGCGTGGGCTTGTCCACCGCAGGTGACTACATGAGATTCACTATCGATAAGGATCCGTACGTCGTTCTGACTACTGAAGCGTTCACAGGAGAGCAATTGAAGAGGGTGTCAGCGTTGGTTATGGCAGCGTACGTGGCTCAATCTCCGGTGTTCTTTGTTCGCACGTCTGATCCAGCGCCCTCGAACAGTCGACACTACGCGCAGCTCTTGTTTCTGAGCGTGGGCACTCAGACGTGGGACTGACCAATTGGTTCACTAAAATCCATTTCTGACACCTACGTCCACAGCGATGAGGGCTGGTTTCAATCCAAGGGACGAGTCGTTCTTCCATCGTAATCGAACACTTCTAAGCTCTTCGGATCCGGGATTCAGAACCATCTACACGCACCTGCTTTCTGTGCGCGTCGCGCAAATGCGGGTGACGATTTGGCCTACGATGACCAGCTGTGGTCTGGTTCCGGCCATCCGTATTGTCGAATCGACGCCGCTAATTTTGCCGGATAGCAGGGCAATAAAATCGTGTGTCGCACGCTAGATGCGCTGAGAACTTGGTCTGGCGGATTCGATGGGGCGATGGTCAGGAGAAATCAATGACGCAGTATGACTGCACAGCTTGACGTCGCCCTCACCCGCGCTGCGCGCGACCTCTCCCAACGGGAGAGGTGCAGAGGAGAGATCCTGCGACTATCGCTCCGCCACCGTAATGCGATGGAGCAGGCGCTGATGACCCTGGTAGCCTCCCGTCGCAGCGTGCAGCACGCAGCGGTTGTCCCACATGACGAGCATGCCCTGCGACCAGCGGTGGCGATAGATGAACTCCGGCCGGATCTGGTGCGCGAACAGCTCGGTCAGAACCGCCGTCGCTTCCGCTTCTGTCGCGCCGTCGATCCCGATCGTGTATCCCATACTGACGAACAGCGCGGTGCGTCCGGTCTCGGGATGAGTTCGCGCGATGGGATGTAATTGCGTACTCATCGCGCTATCCGAGTAGCGGATCGCCATCGAGCGGCCCTTGTCCTTTTCGCCGTACATTCCCTCCCGGGAATAGCCGCGGCGTGCTGAATGAACGCCTTGCTTGTTCTGCAGGAAAGCTTTCATCGAATCGGACAAGGCGTCCCACGCTGCATATTGATTTGCGAAGAGCGTATCCCCGCCCACAGCAGGAATGACGTTGCCGTAAAGCACGGTTGCGGCAGGCGGTCGCTCGAGGAAGCTCCAGTCCGAGTGCCAGGTCTCCGCGAAAATCTGCGTGGTCTCATCGGCTTCCCGCTTCACCTGAGCGACATGCGGGTGGCCGGGAATCGATTCGAAATAGGGATCGACGCCAGAAGGTCCGATCACGCTCGCGAACCGCTCGATGTCAGAAATCTCCAGGAACTGATCCGGAAAGGCGACGACCTGATGTCGCAACCATGCCGCGCGAATCTCAGCGACCTGCTCGCCGGGGAGCGGTCGCGACAGATCCACACCGTGGATGAGCGCGCCGCAACTCGCCTGCTGAGGAAAAACTTCAATCGGCATCCCCGGCTCCTGAGTCTGACTATGCATGATCGATTGCGTCAGGCGGACAGCATTGAACGGCGGCGTACACTATCGGACGCATATCCTACCTTTGTCACTCCCGATGCCCGCCCCAACTGAAGACGCTGCACTCGAAACCCTGTTTCTGCCATTCGCCGAGGCTCGATTGCCATGGCCAGAGGACGGTGCGTTGTTTCTGCGCGCACGCGACGGTGCGCCATTACATCAGCGCCCGCTGCCCGGCCTCGTCTGCGAGCAGAGTTTCAAACCCGATGCGGACGCCTTGCGGCGTGCCGGAATGCAGATCAGCACGGAGGAAGGGGACAGTTACCCACTCGTGCTCATTTTGCCCCCACGGCAGCGCGATGAAGCGCGCGCGTTGATGGCGCGGGCGATCGCTGCGACGAAACCGGGCGGACGCATCATTGCAGCCGTGAGCAACAACGAAGGGGCACGCTCGAGCGAAGGCGATCTTGCGCGGCTCGCCGGGCCGGTCGAAACGATGGCGAAGAACAAGTGTCGTGTGTTCTGGACGGCGCCGCTGCAGGGTGCGGCCGATCTGTCGCTCGCGGAGCGGTGGCGCGAACTGGATGCAGTGCGCCCGATTATCGAGGGTCGTTTCATGAGCCGCCCCGGCGTATTCGCGTGGGACCGCATCGATCTGGCGTCCGCGTTGCTCGCTGCGAATTTGCCCGCTCATCTCGCTGGTCGTGCTGCGGATCTCGGCGCCGGATTCGGCTATCTCTCGGCGGAGTTGTTGACCCGCTGTCCGAAGATCACAAAGCTGGATCTTTACGAGGCCGAAGCGCGCGCCCTCGATCTCGCACGTCGCAATCTGTCTGCGTTCGAATCGCGCGTCGAGCTCAAGTATCACTGGCATGACGTCACGACCGGTCTGTCGCACACCTATGACGTGATCGTCATGAATCCGCCGTTTCATACGCAAAGCCGGCTCGAGCGGCCGGACGTGGGGCGTCGCTTCATCGCAGCGGCTGCGCAGGCGCTCAATGCGGGCGGTCGCCTGTGGTTAGTCGCGAACCGTCACCTGCCGTACGAAGCAGTGCTCAACGACGCCTTCGGCCGGGTGCGCATCGTCGCCCAGCAAAGCGGCTTCAAAATTATCGAAGCGATCAAGGCTCCGCGTGACACCGGAAGGACACGATGAAGCTCGTCAAGCTGATTGCGAATCTCGGCTACAGCAGCCGCAAACAGGTCGCATTGATGTTTCGCGAAGGCCGCATCACAAACGCCGATGGCGAGGTGCTCTACGCAGACGATCAGGTCGAGCACGCGCAGATCAGGATAGACGGCGAACCGCTGGATCCTCCATCCGGCCTGGTAATCATGCTGAACAAGCCCGCTGGCTACACGTGTTCGACCAAGGATCCGGGCGGGATCGTTTACGATCTTTTACCGCCTCGTTTTCGCCTGCGTTCGCCGGTCGTTGCGACCGTCGGTCGACTTGATCGCGACACAACGGGTTTGTTGCTGATGACCGACGACGGCGTCTTGCTGCACCGGATCGTCCATCCGAAGTCGAAGCTCGCGAAAATCTATGAAGCGACGCTCGCTCGCGATCTGCGAGGCGATGAGGCAGCGATCTTCGCCAGCGGAAAACTCGAACTTGAATCCGAAAAGACGCCGCTCGCACCCGCGGTGCTGGAAGTGCTCGGGCCGCGACAGGCGCGGCTCACACTGACCGAGGGCCGCTATCACCAGGCCCGACGCATGTTCGCGGCAGTCGGCAATCACGTCGAAGCGCTGCATCGAAGCCGCATCGGCGGGCTGACGCTGGGAGATGTGCCGGAAGGCAAATGGCGCGCACTCGAAGCCAGCGACGTCGAGAGGCTGTTCGCGGGGAAGAGCGACGAGCGACGAGCGATTAGCGACTAGCCAGAGCGGAGCCAATCCTGTCATCGCTCATCGCTCATCGCTGTCAGCGTGGCCAGCGGCTCGAGCGCCTCGCTCTCCTGCTCGCCGCGCGGATGCAGGTGCGATACGAATTGTTCGGTCGCGGCGCGCCATGAGAATTGCTTCGCGTATGCCGCGACGTCGTCGCGCTTGAGTTCGAGCGCGCGCATGCACGCCGTGCGCAGATCCTCGTGAAGCGCACCGGCGTTCGACTGACCGATGACGTCCACAGGTCCAGTGACCGGATAGGCCGCGACGGGAAGTCCGCAGGCCATTGCTTCGAGCAGCACGAGTCCAAACGTATCCGTCCTGCTCGGAAACACGAACACGTCCGCCGCGGCGTAAACCTGCGCGAGTTCGCGCTGATCCAGCACGCCGAGATAGTTCACCTGCGGATAGCGGCTGCGAATGTTTTCGAGCGCCGGACCTGCGCCCGCCACCCATTTCGATCCCGGCAGATCCAACTGCAGGAATGCTTCGACGTTCTTCTCCACGGCAACGCGGCCGACATACAGAAAGATGGGCGGCAGCGTGTCCAGGCGATCGCTCTTCTGCGGACGGAAGATGCCGTGATCGACGCCCCGCGACCAGAGCCTCACGTTCGTGAAGCCATAAGCTTCAAGGTCCGCCTTCACGACTTTCGTCGGAGCCATCACGCTACGCGAAGGGCGGTGAAACCAGCGCAGAAAAGCATAGGTGACGGACAACGGGATTCTGAAACGCGCATGCACGTACTCCGGAAAGCGCGTGTGATACGCCGTGGTGAACGGCCGGTCGTTGGCAATGGCGAAGCGGCGCGCCGCGAGACCCAACGGACCTTCAGTCGCAATGTGGATCGCGTCCGGGTCGAAATTTCGCAGACGCTCGAACACGCGTTTATCTGGCGCCAGCGACAGGCGGATATCGGGATAGGTTGGGCAGGGGATGGTGCGGAACTCCAGGGGAGTCAAAAATTCCACTTCATGTCCCATGGCGAGCAGCTCTGAGCGCGTGGATTTCAATGTACGCACGACTCCATTCACCTGAGGCTCCCATGCGTCTGTGACAATCAAGATTTTCATAGGTGAATGCTCCTGCTGCTGAGAATGAATCCGTTTCAGGCCGACATGACGTGCGGCTCGTCGATGCGGCCAAAGTTGAGCGGCAGGGCGATGCGATTGCGCCAGTGAACCAGCCGCAGTTCACCTTCGAAGGTTTCGACCAGCGCCGTCAGGCTTTCCACCCAATCGCCGTCGTTGCAGTAGAGGACGCCTTCGATGTCGCGTATTTCAGCCTTGTGAATGTGACCGCAGACGACGCCGTCGCAGCCGCGACGACGCGCCTCTTCAGTCATGACGTGCTCGAAATCCGAAATGAACCTGACCGCGTTCTTGGCCTGGTGCTTGAGATGCTGAGACAAGGACCAGTACGGCAGCCCGAAACGCAGACGTAACAGGTTCAGCCAGCGATTCAGCTTGAGCAGCAACTCGTAGATCGAGCTGCCGAGATAGGCGAGCCAGCGGGCGTGCTGCATCACGCCATCGAACAGATCCCCATGCGTAACCCAGAGGCGACGACCATCGGCAGTGACGTGAATCGCATCCTCGGCGATCTGAATTTCGCCGAATGACAGGCCGATGTACTGACGCGTCAACTCGTCATGATTGCCGGGGATGTACACGACACGCGCACCCTTGCGCGCCATGCGCAGTATCTTCTGCACGATGTCGTTGTGCATCTGCGGCCAGTACCAACCCTTGCGCAACTGCCAGCCATCAATGATGTCCCCGACGAGATACAACGTCTCAGTATTGTGCTGACGCAGAAATTCGAGAAGGTAGTGAGCCTGACATCCGCGCGTTCCGAGGTGAATGTCGGAGAGCCAGATGGTTCGATAGCGGTAATGCTCGTCAGGCTCGTACACCAGATTTGAATCCACGGCCGGCGTTGACGAGAGTTAGCCATGGACGTGTGACGCGGCAATGACAGTTCGGTCGATGACAGCGCCATACTTCTCGAATCCTTCACGGAATCCTCATC
>JBOHZJ010000121.1:0-14876 GCA_050738395.1 Steroidobacter sp. | reverse complement strand
CGCCTCCCTCTCCTCAAGGGAGGGGTTTGAGTCACCTCACCCGCTGCGCCTCCCTCTCCTCAAGGAGAGGGGGAGGACCAGCTTCGCTCTTCACCTCTCCTACAGGAGAGGTCGCGCGCAGCGCGGGTGAGGTGTCGAGCGAAGCACGTCTGCGCTAGGCGCCGACCGCTTCTCGCTCGATGCTGACCGCTGAGGCCAACCGCAGCTCGCTGACCGCTTCCTGCATCCGCCGCCACACGGTCTTGCCGCCGCTGACCTTGTCTATTGTCGTGAGCGCGCGCTCATGCACCGCGAGCTCCTGATCGGTCGCCCGGATCACGCGCAAACCTCCGATCGGTCGAGTGATCGCGGCGATCGGCTCGAACGATGCGTTGACGCGCACCTCGGTCGCCTCGCCCAGGATGAGCGCCGTCTGGCCGCCCGTCATCGCTAGATAGACGTCGAGCAGAATTTGCGCATCGAGTAGCGCACCGTGCAGCTCACGATGTGAGTTATCGACGCCGTACCGCTTGCACAGCGCATCGAGGCTGTTGCGCTGCCCAGGATGCATTTGTCGTGCGAGCGGCAACGTATCGAGCACGCCGCACAGAGCGCGCATCTGCCGCGGTGGGCCGGAAAGACGCTTCAACTCGGCGTCCAGAAAGGCGAGATCGAACGCGGCGTTGTGAATGATCAGCTCGGCGTCGCCGATGAACTCCAGCAGTTCATCGACGACGTCCGCGAAGCGCGCCTGCTGGGCCAGGAACTCATTCGTGAGGCCGTGCACCTGCTGCGCTCCGCGGTCGATCTCGCGATCGGGCCGCAGATAGCGATGGAAGGTGCGGCCCGTCTTGCGACGCTTGACGAGTTCGACGCAACCGATCTCGATGATCCGATGGCCCTGCTCGGGCTCAAGACCCGTGGTTTCGGTATCGAGAATGATCTGGCGCATGAAGGATAGAGTCGTTACGAGTTGTCAGTTCTGCGTTGTACGTCCCGAAGCGTTGATGTTCTGCGCACAACGCATAACGGTCAACGCACAACTCACTGGCCGAGCACGACCTCGGTCAGAGCGCTCACCACGTGCGCCTGCTGATCTTCCGTCAGATAGGGATGCATGGGAAGACTCAGCACGCGCCGCCCGACCGACTCGGAGACCGGAAACGTTCCGGCGCCCTGGCCCAGATTGGCGAACACGGGTTGCATGTGCAGTGGGACGGGGTAATGCACGGCCGTCGGAATACCGCGCGCCTTCAGGCCCTCTTCTACTTTGGTGCGATCGGCGACTTCGATGGTGTACTGCGCGTAGACGCTTGTACATTCCGGCGCGAGATACGGCGTGATTACACGGCGCGCCGGATCGGTTTGCCTGCCGAATGCTTCCGCGATCATTTCCGAATAACGCGCACCAATCTTTTCGCGGGCGCGCACCTCGTCATCAAAAATTTCGAGCTTGGCGAGCAACACCGCCGCCTGCATCGTGTCCAGTCGACCATTGATGCCGAGGCGCGGATGGTGATACCGCCGGTCCTGTCCGTGCACCCGGATTTCGCGCATCAGCCTGGCGAGATTGTCGTCGTTCGTGAACAGTGCGCCGCCGTCGCCGTACGCTCCGAGCGGCTTGGAGGGAAAGAACGATGTCGAACCGACTTCCGATAACGCGCACGAGCGTTTGCCGCGATACTTCGCGCCGAAGCTTTGCGCGCCATCTTCAATGACAGGAATCCCGTGTTTGCGTGCGACCGCGTTGATTGCATCGAAGTCCGCACACTGGCCATACAACGAAACTGGCATGATCGCCTTGGTCCGCGGCGTGATCGCCTTCTCCAGCAACGCCGGATCGATGTTGTAGGTGCGCGCGTCGATATCGACGAACACCGGCGTCGCGCCAGCCAGCGCAATCATTTCTCCCGTCGCAATGAAGGTGAAGGGAGAGGTGATGACCTCATCTCCCGGACCGATGTCATACGCCATCAGTGCAATCAACAATGTGTCCGTGCCGCTCGACGCGCCGAGGCAATGCCTGGCCCCGACGTATTCGGCGAGACGCTTCTCGAGTTCGACAGTCTCCGCGCCAAGAATGTACTGCCCGTGATCGAGCACGCCCTGAATTCGCGCATTCACGGACTCGCGAATGCGTTGATACTGCGTTTTGAGATCGATGAAATCCATGAAGGGAAGCGGTTGGCGGTTGCGGTTGGCGACTAGTGTAAGAGAGGAACGCTCATCGCGGATAGCGCGCGTTACATCAGCGTAGGCGAGTGCGAGCGACTTTCCGGACAAACCGCTAACCGCTAATCGCTACCCGCTTCTGCATTTCATCGATCGCCGCATTTGCCAGGCGATCAGCGCGCTCGTTTCCCGGAACGCCTGCGTGACCTTTGACCCAATGCCATTCGATGCGATGGCGCTCGATTTCTTTTTCCAGCGCCTGCCAGAGATCTACGTTCCTGACGGCCTTACGATCCGCCGTCCGCCAGTCGCGCGCTTTCCACTGCGGCAGCCATTCGGTGACGCCTTTGCGTAGATACTGCGAATCTGTGTAGAGCGCGACCGTGCACGGCCGTTTGAGCGTCGCAAGCGCGCGGATCGCCGCGGTCAATTCCATGCGGTTGTTCGTCGTCAGCGGCTCCGCGCCCTTCAATTCTTTTTCGTGCGCGCCGGAGCCGAGAATCGCGCCCCAACCTCCCGGCCCTGGATTTCCGCGACACGCGCCGTCGGTGTAGATGGTCACCGCGCTCACGCGGCGCACTCTGTTGTCGGTTGTCCGTTGCGAGTTGTGCGTTCCGAGACGGAGCTCATCTTTACACCAGCGAGTCCGGCAATATTGCGAAGCATTTGCACTCAATGCTCTGCGCACAACGGACAACGGGCAACGCTCTGTGCACAACAGGAACCCGGAAATGGGGACTGTCCCCATTTCCTTGGCCTCGCGTGAGAGGAGCGCGGCTCTGGCGGCTCACAACTCACGACTCACGACTCACGGCTCACAGTCCGAATTCATCTCACGATCCACGGCTCACATTCCGTGTGGTTGGCTCGATGAGCCCACCCACGACCTTCGGCCGCAGGCGCCAGCGCGGTCGGATCGGCGTCAGGGTGTAGACGCGTTTGCGCGCCTTGACCAGATAACCGCCGGCGAACAGCGGCCATAAATGCGCACCGGCGCGTTCGAGAAAGCTGTGCGAGGAATGCACGGTCGACCCCCACGGCAGCGTGAACAGATACCTGCGAGCATCCACGATTTCGAACCCGAGCAGCTTCAACCAGTCGCGCAGACGCCCCTCCCCGATCAATCGCTCTACGCCTGGAGGGAAGCCGTCTCTCGCGAACAGATGTCGAAGGCCCCAACTCGACAGGGGTCGGAAGCCGAATACGACCAGATGACCCTCGCCCGACAAAATGCGCCCGACCTCCCGCAGAATCTCGTGCGGCTCGGGCTCGTACTCAAGCGTGTGCGGCAGCATCACTGCATCGACAGAATCGGACGCGATGGCCAGGGAGTCCGTCCGTGAGCGGATAGCAGAGGGGCGGGAATCGGACCGATCCCCGTGCCAAGCGAGCACCGTCTTTCGCTGCGTGCGGCCTTCAGAGATCAAGCCATCGTCATCGCCCCAGAGCCCGATTTGTAGCATTTGCCAGCCGAATACCTGGGCGAGCGCTTCCGCCGCAAGCTTGCGCTCCAGCGCGTACACACGCTGACCCAGGGGGGAACGCAACCAGGAGTGCAGATCAGGCGTTGTAGCGTCCGACATGTTTGTAGAAGCGGTTAGCGGTTAGCGGTTAGCGGTTGGTCAGAGCGCCGGCCGTGGCCGTTGCTCGCATCTTACGCTCGTGCGGTTCGTTCGCATCGCAAGACAGCAGCCCGCGAGACCCTGTCCGGCTAACCGCTAACCGCTAACCGCTAACCGCTTCTCTTTGAATGCTTGCCGCTATGAAACTCGCCATGTTTAATACGGCCTGCGATTTCATTGCCCCGACGGGGTCCGGAACGATGCTGCAGGTGACCCCGGTCCGGGCCTTCGCGGACAACTACATCTGGTTGATTCATTCGCCGCGCGATCCATCGAAGGTCGTTGCGGTCGATCCTGGCGACGCAGCGCCGGTCGAACGAGCCCTGATCGAGCAGCAGCTAACCCTCGCTGGCCTGCTGGTCACGCACCATCACGCCGACCATGTGGGCGGCGTCACCGCCCTGCTCACTCAGCGAAGGATCCCGATCTTCGGTCCCGCGGGCGAAAACACGCCTGGCGAACCGGTTCGCTTGCGCGAGGGCGACAGCGCCGCATTTGCGGAGTTGGGGTTGAGGTTCAGCGTATTGGACGTGCCTGGCCACACTGCCGGCCATATCGCTTACGTTGGGCACGGCGCTCTCTTCTGCGGCGACACGCTGTTCAGCGCTGGTTGCGGTCGCCTGTTCGAGGGCACGGCCGAACAAATGTCGGCGTCGCTGGCCAAGCTGGCGGCGCTTAATGGCGACACTCAGGTCTATTGCGGCCATGAATACACCATGTCCAATCTGCGCTTCGAACTGGCTGTGGAACCGGAGAATGCCGAGGCCGCCGGCTACTTCGAGGAATGCCGCGCCAAACGCGAGCGGGATGAGACAACGGTTCCATCGACCATGAGGCGTGAGAGGAATGTGAATCCGTTCCTGCGCTGCGATCAAGAGACTGTGAAACAGGCCGCGGAAGCGAAGGCCGGCCGCAGGTTACAGAATCACATTGAAATTTTCGCCGTCATTCGCCGATGGAAGGACGGGTTTCGAGGATGACAAAACGAGCCGGCGATGCGTGATCGAAGCGCGTCGGCACTCCGTGAAATGCGAGCGCGTGGGCCCATTCGGCTGACACGTGGAGGGGTCGAATGAGCCAGATGCCACACCTGAGGGTGCTGTTTGCAATATTTGCAGCGGTCGCCACCCTTCTCAATGCCGGTTGCAGCAACGTCGCGACCGCTCCGGAAGACGACGCAGCCGAAGCGGTCCAGCCCATCGAACTCGATCCAGGCATCGGCAAGCTCGATGAAGCCGCGATCGGCACGTCCGGTCCAGAGCAGATCGAAGACGCCATCGAGGCGCTGGATGCGCAAACCGAGTCGCAGCCGCGGCTCGTCAGCGAAGCCAGTTCGTCGGATGCGCTGGGCGCTGAGGGCCCTGACGACCTCTTCGAGCGCATTCGCAGCGGCTTCAGCATCACAGATGTCGATCACGCCACGATCGACAGCGAAGTGCGCTGGTTCGCTCGCCATCCGGCCTACCTCGACCGCACGTTCAAACGCGGCGAGCGCTACCTCTACCACATCGTCAGCGAAATCGAAGCGCGCAAGATGCCGCTCGAGCTGGCGCTGCTGCCCGTCGTCGAGAGCGCGTTCAATCCGGTGGCCTATTCGCGTGCGCGCGCGTCGGGTCTGTGGCAATTCATTCCGGGCACAGGCCGACACTACGGACTGAAGCAGAACTGGTACTACGACGGGCGCCGCGACGTCACCGCCGCGACCACCGCCGCCCTCGACTATCTGGAATTTCTCGCCGCCGAATTCGATGGCGATTGGTTGCTCGCGGTCGCTGCGTACAACACGGGCGAAGCGAACGTCGCGCGCGCGATCAGGAAAAATCGCGCAGCAGGCAAGCCCACTGATTTTTTCAGCTTGAAGCTGCCGCGGGAAACACGAGCATATGTGCCGAAGCTTCTCGCGATGAGCCGGCTCATCGGCAACCCGGCGTCTTACGGCCTGGCCCTCTCGCCCATCGCCAATCAACCTTACTTCACGAAGGTCGACGTGGCTGGTCAGATCGATCTGCATGTCGCCGCGGAGCTTGCAGATATATCCAAGGAAGAACTGCTCGCGCTCAATCCGGCGTTCAACCACTGGGTGACGGACCCGGACGGCCCACATCACCTGCTCATCCCGACGGATCGCGAGGTGCGGTTTATCGAAGCCATCGCGGCGCTTCCCCCGGAAGAGCGCGTGCGCATCGTGTATCACCGTGTGCGTCGCGGCGACACACTGGGCGCCATTGCGGACAAGTACGGCGTCTCGGTCGCGGCGCTGCGCACGTCCAACAAGGTTCGCGGATCGATCATTCACCCTGGCCAGGATTTGCTGATCACGTCAGCGCCGCGCGGCATGGATGCGCCTGCGCTTGCACGCGCCGAGAGGCCAGAGCAATCGGCGCCCGTGCGTCGCAACTCTTCAGGCAGGCACATCGTGCGACGCGGCGACAGCTTGTGGAGCATCGCGCGCTCGCACGGCGTCACCATGGACTACCTCGCCAGCAGCAACGGCCTGCGCCGCAGCGACACCTTGTCAATCGGCCAGGTGCTGTCGATTCCGGGCACTGCGAAGCTCGCCTCCACGGATGGCGCGAGTTCTCGTTCGATGACGTACGTCGTGCGCTCCGGCGACACGCTGTCGCGCATCGCCAATCGCTTCCGCGTGCGCCTGGCGGACCTGCTTGGCTGGAATGACCTGAGTTCGCGCAGCGTCATCAAGCCCGGCCAGCGACTGGTAATGTACGTCGCGGATCGCCGTGCGGGGATATGAGGAGGAAGGGACTGTTTCCTAGTGCCTGGTGAATAGTCCCGGACCGCTGACGGTCAACTTTACTCATCGTGACTCTGCCCGCTTTGTTGTCTCGCGGGAGTGCTCGAGAATATGGCGGAGGGCGTGGCGCAATGGCGCTGCGCCTCTTAGACTAGTCCCCAGTCACTAGTCACCAGCCACTTCAACTATGTCTTTTCTTGCAGGCAAGCGCGCCCTGATCGTGGGACTTGCGACCGAGCGGTCGATTGCATATGGCATCGCTTCGGCGATGCGTCGCGAGGGTGCAGATCTGGCGTTCAGCTATCAGGAGCGGTTCAAGGATCGCGTCGAGGGTATGGCGCAGGAATTCGGCTCGAAGGTCGTTTTCGAGATGGACGTCGCGAGCGATGCAAGCATCGACACCGCGTTCTCGACGTTGCAGCAGAGCTGGGACGGCCTGGATATCGTCGTCCATGCGGTTGCGTTCGCGCCGACCGACGCGCTTCGCAGCGGCTTTGTCGAGTCGACTACGCGCGAAAATTTCCGCATCGCGCACGACATCTCGAGCTACAGCCTGACCGCAATTGCGAAAGCCGCGTTGCCCATGATGGAAGGCCGCTCGGGCGCCCTGCTGACGCTCAGCTACCTCGGCGCTGTTCGCTCATTGCCCAGTTACAACGTGATGGGGCTCGCCAAAGCGAGCCTCGAAGCGAACGTGCGTTTTCTTGCCTCCGATCTGGGACCTAAAGGCATTCGCGTCAACGGCGTGTCGGCGGGACCGATCAAGACGCTGGCTGCAGCGGGTATCGGCGGCTTTCGCAAAATCCTGGGATATGTCGCCGCCACCGCCCCGCTACGCCGCAACGTGACGATCGAAGATGTGGGCAACGCGGCCGCCTTTCTGTGTTCCGATCTCGCCTCGGGGATCACGGGAGAGATCCTCTACGTCGACGGCGGGTTCAACACGGTGGGAATGTCTCTGGAAGCAGATAAGGGATAGCGGTTCACGTCAGATCGCTCTAACGCGTCCTCCGGATTCGTCACCGACGCGCCCAGCGGAGAAATCCCTATGGGAGAAGTCCGTGGGACACGCATCGTTGCTGGTGAAGTACTCAGAGCGCGCAGTGCGCGCACACCTCACCCGCACAGACGAGCGACCTCTCCTGCAGGAGAGGTAAGAAGCGGAGCGCGACCTCTGCGCGGCTTGAGACCCTCCTCCTTTTCAGGAGAGGGAGGGCCGCTCTAACGCGTCCATGCGCCCGCGGCATTCGTGATCAACGGGAATCCCGCGGGACACATCCTTGTGCAGCACGGAGCGGGTGAGGTGTGCGCGTAGCGCGCGCTCCTACTCGTCGCTAATCGCTCGTCGCTTCCTACTCAAACACCTTTTCGTTCTTTACGATGTCGGCCGTGCGTTCTGCTTCGGCGACGTAGCCGGCCAATTCTTCGTTGCCTGTCTGACGCTCCGTCTGGCGCTGGCGCCCAGTCTTTGCCGGCCCGGGCTCTGCCGCGGGATCGCCGCTTCGAATCTGGCTTACTGCGAGCAGCGCGTAGTTGCCATCCTCCGTCACAATTCCGGTGAAGTGAGGCTTGGCCTCCGCGATGTGTGTCTTCGGCACGCTGAATGCGGCGCTCCTTACCGCTTCCGGCGCCACCGAGTCATCTCGGGTGATGTAGCGTTTACCGACGGCGCCGAGCCCCATGGACGCTGTTACCTCGCTCCAGGTTTCTCCTTTCTGCAGGCGAGCGAGGGCGTCGGCGCCTTTTTTCGCAGCAGCGTCGCGTGCGGCCTGGGCCTTGAGCTGCGATTCGATCTGCGAGCGCACTTCGGCGAGCGGTCGCGGCTCGGCAGGTTTGTGCTCCGCTACGCGCAGCACCAGAGCGCGATCGTCGCCGATGGTCACGAGCTGACTATTCTCACCACGCTGCAGCACTTCCTCGCTGAATGCAGCCTCGATGACGTTTGGCTCCTGACCCAACTCGCCGCCGCCCTCGCGTGTAAATCCCTTGACTGACTTGAGCGGCAGATCAGCCGCCTTCGCGACCGATTCCAGTTCGGTCAGAGTTGAAAATGCGGCGTCCGCCAGCTCCTGCGACTCGTCGTAGAAAATCGTTTGCGAACGCTCCTTGCGATACTCATCCTCGAGTTCCGCTCGGGCCTCCTCGAAGCTCTGAAGATGCCCCGCGTCTATCTCTTCGAGCTTGAGTACGTGATAGCCGAACTGAGTCTTGACCGGGCCGCGAATCTCGTTGAGCGACATACTGAAGAGCGCTTCTTCAAAGGGACCGACGAACATACCGCGCTGCGCCCAGCCCAGATCTCCGCCCTGCTGCGCGGACCCTGGATCTTTGGAATTCTCTTTCGCAAGCTCCGCGAAGTCAGCGCCCGCTTTCGCTTTCGCAGTAAGTTCCTCGGCTTTCTTCTGCGCGGCCGCCTCGTCGGCGCCCTCTTCGGTGGTGATCAGGATGTGCCGCCCCCGGCGACGCTCGGGCGTTTCAAACCGCTCCTTGTTTTGCTCGTAGTAATCCTTGAGCGCTTCTTCAGTGACAGTCACGCTGTTCTCGGCTCGCGCGCGCGTGAGCTCGATGTATTGCAGATCGACAGTTTCAGGAAGCAGGTACTCCGATTTGTGCTCGTCATACCACTTCTGGATTTGATCGTCGGTCACCGCGACGGATGCGGCGAAATCGTTGGCCGGAACGAGAGCGTAGTCGACTTCCCGCTCCTGCTTCTCGATGGCGTAACGACGCGCGAGTTCATGCGGAGTGATAAACGCGGAATCGACAATGCCGTTCTGCAGTTGATCGAGAAGGAGCTCCGACTTTAGTTCTTCTTCGAACTGAGTTTCGCTCAGGCCGCTGGAGCGGATCAGCGCGTTATAGCGGTCCTTCGAGAATTTCCCATCGACCTGGAACTGCGGGAACTCCATGACGCGCCTCGCGAGCGCTTCATCGCTCACCCGGTAGCCAAATTCCTCAGCGCGCTGCGTCAGAAGAGTCTGGCGCACGAACCGATCGAGCAGCATCGCCTGCTGAGACTTGACCATTTCATCAGGCAGCTCATCACGGAGCATCTGCTGCAGTTGCGACTGCTGCTGCTGCCAGGCGCGCCGGACAGTCTCGATCGGAATGCTCTCGCCCTCGACCTTGGCCGCGTAGTTGCTGGCGCCCGAGCCGAAATCGATGCCCCAGAAAACGAATACCACGGCGATCAGGGCGATGAAGGTCCAGGCGATCCAGCCAGTGATTTTGTCGCGTATTGTTTGCAGCATGAGGAGTGACTAGTGACTGGTGACTAGCGAATGGTCAGAACCGGAAGACGACTGGTGAACGTTCCAGAACGGGAAGATGGCTGGTGAGCGTGACCGGCCTGGGCAGGAGGCCGGCGTTCTGGCGTTCTGACTCTTTCCCAGTCACTTCTTTCTTACAGAAAATGGCGGAGCGGACGGGACTCGAACCCGCGACCCCCGGCGTGACAGGCCGGTATTCTAACCAGCTGAACTACCGCTCCGCGCTTGAAACTGCTGAGATGTCCTGTTCAGAACCCTGCCCAGAACGTTTGACTCGAGGCGTGGTGGGTGCTGAGGGGATCGAACCCACGACATTCGCCTTGTAAGGGCGACGCTCTACCGCTGAGCTAAGCACCCCGTGTTGTGATCCGACACGGTCTGTCGTTTACCGTCGCCGAACGTCTCGTCGAAGGATTTCTCGCCAAAGTCACTGGCTGAAATCACTGAAAGAGCGCCAGCAGCCTGTGCTGCCCCTGCCGAAGGCGCGCTAATTTACAGCATCCTTCAGGGCCTTGCCAGCTTTGAAACCCGGTGCTTTGCTCGCAGCGATCTCAATCGTCTCGCCAGTGCGTGGATTGCGTCCAGCACGTGCGGCGCGCGCTTTGACAACGAACGTGCCGAAGCCAAGCAGCGAAACGGTGTCGCCAGACTTCAGCGCTGCGGCAATCGAATCGAATACGGCGTCGACGGCGCGAGTCGCTTCAGACTTCTGCAGGCCCGCCTGAGTCGTCACGGCGTCGATCAGTTCGGCTTTGTTCATCTTGAGGCTTCCTTCTTATTGAAGCTGCGACTGCATCGGCAGCGGGGGCGCGTTATAGCAGCGCGTCAAAGACAGGGTCAACACGGAAAGGGTGAATTGTGAATGGGGAAAGGCGAACAGTGAAAGAAATGCAGCCTCACTGTCCGCTGTCCGCCGTCCGCCATTCAGCGCCCTAGTGCGCCCGCACCTGCTTCGAGGCGCGCTTCGCTACCCGACGTGCACGCGGTTTGTCGCTGGCGCGCGACGCCTCGGACGGCGTAGCAACCGGCGCCGGCATATCTTTGAGCGCAACCTGCAACACTTCGTCGATCCATTTGACAGGCTTGATCTCCAGACTGTCCTTGATGTTCTGCGGAATGTCGGCCAGATCCTTGGTGTTCTCATCCGGAATGAGCACCGTACGGATGCCGCCGCGGTGCGCCGCCAGCAGTTTTTCCTTCAATCCGCCGATCGGCAGCACCTGTCCGCGCAACGTAATCTCGCCCGTCATCGCCACATCGGATCGCACGGGCGACTTGGTGAGCGCGGACACGAGCGCGGTGCACATGCCAATGCCGGCGCTCGGACCGTCCTTGGGCGTTGCACCTTCGGGCACGTGAATGTGCACATCGGCCTTCTGGTAAAAATCGGGATCGAGACCGAGCGTATTTGCGCGACTACGCACGACCGTCATTGCCGCCTGAATTGATTCCTGCATGACTTCGCCGAGCTGACCGGTGTGCGTCAGCTTGCCCTTGCCTGAAACCACGGCAGCTTCGATCGTGAGCAACTCTCCTCCTACTTCCGTCCACGCGAGCCCGGTCACCTGACCTACGTGGTCCTGCTCCTCTGCGCGGCCGTAGCGGAATCGGCGCACCCCGAGATACTTGTTCAGATTCTTCGGCGTGACGCTCACGACCTTGGTGTCCGGCTTCGCCAGCAACTGCTTCACCGACTTACGACAGATTTTCGAGATTTCACGCTCGAGATTCCGAACTCCCGCCTCGCGGGTGTAGTACCGGATGATGTCGAGCAGCGTCGATTCCGAAAGCTTCAGCTCCTCGTCCTTCAACCCATTCTGTTTCATCTGCTTGGGAACGAGGTAGCGCTGTGCGATCGCGCTCTTTTCATCCTCGGTGTAGCCGGGCAAACGAATCACTTCCATGCGGTCGAGCAACGGCGCAGGAATGTTCAGACTGTTCGCCGTGCATACGAACATGACTTCCGAAAGATCGAAATCCACTTCCAGATAGTGATCGGCAAACGTCGAGTTCTGCTCGGGATCCAGCACTTCAAGCAGCGCCGAAGACGGATCGCCGCGGAAGTCCATCGCCATCTTGTCGACTTCATCCAGCAGGAAGAGCGGATTATGAACGCCCGTCTTCACCATGTTCTGAATGATCTTGCCCGGCATCGAGCCAATGTAGGTCCGGCGATGTCCGCGTATTTCGGCTTCATCGCGTACTCCGCCGAGCGACATGCGCACGAACTTGCGATTGGTCGAGCGAGCGATCGACTGACCCAGCGATGTCTTGCCAACGCCCGGCGGTCCGACGAGACACAGAATTGGCCCCTTGATGGTTTTCACCCGCTGCTGAACGGCCAGATATTCGACGATGCGTTCCTTCACTTTCTCGAGGCCGTAATGGTCCTCATCGAGCACCTTCTCCGCGACCACGATGTCGGTGAGCACCTTTGATTTCTTCTTCCATGGCGCTTTCACCAGCCAGTCGACGTAGTTGCGCACCACGGTCGCTTCGGCGGACATGGGCGACATCAGCTTCAGCTTGTTCAATTCCGAGACCGCCTTGTCGCGAGCCTCCTTCGGCATACCGGCTTTCTGAATGCGCTGCTCGAGCTCCGCGAGCTCGTTCGGCGCATCTTCGATTTCGCCGAGCTCCTTCTGAATCGCTTTCATCTGCTCGTTCAGGTAGTACTCGCGCTGGCTCTTTTCCATCTGCTGCTTGACGCGGCCGCGGATGCGCTTTTCGATCTGCAGCACGTCCATTTCGCCTTCGATCAGCGCCAGGATGTGCTCGAGACGTTTGCGCACGTCCTGGATCTCGAGCACTTTCTGTTTTGCATCGAGCTTGAGAGACATGTGCGCCGCGACATTGTCCGCGAGTCGGCCGGGCTGCTCGATTCCGGCCAGCGCGGTCAGCACTTCCGGCGGCACCTTGCGATTGAGTTTGACGTACTGCTCAAACTGCGAAGTCACTGAACGCGACAGGACATCCATCTCGCGCTCGTCGTACTGTTCAAGGTCCTTGTATGCCGAGACCTCCGCCGAGAAAAACTGTCCCGTGATCAGCTTCTCGATTCTGGCGCGCTCGGCGCCTTCGACCAGCACCTTGACCGTGCCGTCCGGAAGCTTCAGCAACTGGAGAATCGTCGCGATCGTGCCCAATCGATACAGATCCTGCGCGCCCGGATCATCGACATCGGCCTGCTTCTGTGCGACCAGCAGAATCTGTTTGCCCGCACGCATCGCCTGATCGAGCGCGAGAATGGATTTCTCGCGACCGACGAATAGCGGAATCACCATGTGCGGATACACGACCACATCGCGCAGCGGCAGCACAGGCAGGGCGGCTGGAGCGGCGGTCTGTTCGGCTTCTGGAGTGTCGTTGCTCACGCGTGGGCGCCTCTGTGTTGATCGAGCGAAGTTGAACGAGGAAAACCGGCGAGGAAGGTCGCAGTCGAAAATACCTTAAAGTCGCCCGGCCTTGCCAGCGCAAAGGCGCCCACACAGCCTCGGGTTATTCGGATGCGTGGCGCGTCGAATGGAAAATGCAGGGTTGCTCCGATTGCAGGCCATGCAAACCATGACACGAAAAGACGAAGGGCGCCCGCAGGCGCCCTTCATTTACATCGATGCAGAATTTTCGCGGCAACGATTCGCGGCAACGATCAATGATCGCTGCCGGTAGGACGTCGCTCCTCGACGGGCGCGAGCCGCGCGTCTTCGGATGCGCCATACAACACATAAGGCTTGCTTTCGCCAAGAATCACGGCTTCATCGACCACCACTTTCTGAACATTCCGCAACGACGGCAGTTCGTACATGGTCTCGAGCAGCACGTTCTCCAGAATCGTTCGCAAGCCGCGCGCGCCGGTCTTGCGCTGCATAGCTTTTTTCGCGACAGCCTTCAACGCATCCTGGCGGAACTCCAGCTCGACGCCTTCCATGTCGAACAACTTCCGGTACTGCTTGCTGAGCGCGTTCTTGGGCTCGAGCAGGATCGAGACGAGCGCGCCTTCATCCAGTTCATCGAGCGTTGCTACCACCGGCAAGCGACCGACGAATTCAGGGATGAGGCCGTACTTGATGAGATCTTCCGGTTCTGCGTCGTGAAATACATCGCTGCCATGTGGCCGTTCGCTCTGTGCGCGCACATCCGCAGTGAAGCCGATGCCGGTCTTCTGCGTGCGATTGAGGATAATTTTTTCGAGGCCGGCGAACGCGCCGCCGCAGATGAACAGAATATTCCCGGTATCGACTTGCAGGAACTCCTGCTGCGGATGCTTGCGGCCGCCCTGCGGCGGCACCGACGCAATCGTGCCTTCGATCAGCTTGAGCAACGCCTGCTGCAGGCCTTCGCCGGAGACATCGCGCGTAATCGAGGGGTTGTCCGACTTGCGTGAGATCTTGTCGATCTCGTCGATGTAGACGATGCCGGTTTGCGCCTTCTCGACATCGTAGTCGCACTTCTGCAGCAACTTCTGGATGATGTTCTCGACGTCTTCGCCGACGTAACCAGCTTCAGTGAGCGTCGTCGCATCGGCAATCGTGAACGGCACATTGAGCAGACGGGCCAGCGTCTCAGCCAGCAACGTCTTGCCGCAACCAGTCGGTCCGATCAGCAGGATATTGCTCTTGGCGAGCTCGACTTCGTCTTTGGCGCGCTGTTCGGAACTCTTCGTCTGCAAACGCTTGTAATGGTTGTAGACGGCGACTGAGAGGACCTTCTTCGCGCGCTGCTGACCGATCACGTACTCATCAAGGACTTTCTTGATCTCGTGCGGCCGCGGAAGTTTGTCGCGCGTGCGCTCGGCGCGCTCCTCGAGTTCCTCACGAATAATATCGTTACAGAGCTCTACGCACTCATCGCACACGAACACCGACGGACCGGCGATGAGCTTGCGGACTTCGTGCTGGCTCTTGCCGCAGAAGGAGCAATACAGCAGTTTGCCGTCGTCGTGTTTGCTGCGGGAATCGTCGGACATGTATCACCCTTGAAAGGTCAGCGAAACGCTCGTTCCCGCCGCACTTTCGTGTGTTACGAAACGATGTCTGGGCTATATATCACGCAGCGCCATCAAGCTGCAAAGACGCCCTGCTC
>JBOHZJ010000120.1:0-7415 GCA_050738395.1 Steroidobacter sp. | reverse complement strand
GTGTAGAGCTCCTCGATCAGCTCGCGAATTTTTTTCCGGGACGCCGCCGCATCAAGTCTATTGTCGCGTTCGATACGCGCAACTTTCTCCGCGAGCGCCTCGTCCTTGATCGCGCGTCGCAGCCATTCCGAGACTTCGCCTTTGCGCAGGTGGAACAGCCAGGTCTCGTCATCGACGCCGTCGGCAAGATCCGTAAACAGGATGAGATTGTGGGCGCGGAGTTTCAGTTTTCCTTCCGGGCCGCGGAAATAGAAGCTGCGCTCATCGGGTAACTCGCCTTCGGCATATTTGCGCAGGTGGCGGCGGCGCTCGGTGCGGCTCGGCTCGAGACGCACGAGCTGCGGCGGCGTGCTCGCGCTCTTGCTCCACACCAGCGCCGTCTCCGCTTCCAATGCTTCGCGCGGCGTCTCGACGGCTTCGATCTGATGCGCCGCGGTGAACTCCTGCAGCATCTCGCGCGGCTTATCACCAAGCACGATCAGCGTCTCTACGTTCTTCAGCACCGACGGAGCGACGAGTTTTGGTGTGACGCTGACCAGCACGACGCCGTCGAGTCGTTCCGGCGAGGTCACGTCCGTCGGATTCATCTGAGCGGGCAGCACATGGTGCGCCTCGTCCACGATCAGCCAATGCGGCCGACCGGTTTTTGCACGCAGGTCGCGCAACTGCGCGAACAGCGTCATGAAGAATGCAGGGCGATCGTTGAGCTTCAGCCCGAGCAGATTGATCACCGCGTTCTCGTCGGGTTTGCAGAGCAATTGCACGCATTCCTCGATCGTAGGCGCGTGCCCGGGACTGCCGAGCACGACAGCCGACTCGACATTGTCATAGTCGCCTTCGGGATCGATGATGCAGAAGCTGTAGCCTTTCTCGCGCAGGCGCTCCACCAGCCCGACGGCGACCGTGGATTTGCCGCCTCCTGAGGCGCCGACGATCAACGCATTCACGCCATAGGGCGACAGGCGCACTGGCTCGCCGCGCTCATTCGCGCCCAGCGTGATGAGATGACGAACGAGCGCAGGCTCGCGACTTGCAAGATCATCGGCGAGCATTTCCTCGATCAGCTCCGTCACCCCTGCGCCGTGATCGCTGCGGGTAACGACATCTGCAGTCTCCTTGACGGCTGGCAACGCATTCGCGACCGCAGCCGAGCATTCGCACAGGCGCAGCATGGCGTGATCGTTTTCAGCATCGCCGACGGCGACCGCGTTGTGAACCGATATATTCAGTTCCTCGAGCGCGGCGATCAGACCACTCGCCTTGTTGACGCCCGCGGGCAGGATCATCACCGCGCCCTTGTTGAAGATCACCTGCAACTCGAGGCCAAAGTCGCGGATCGTCTGCAGCACGGTGTTTTCGTGCGGCTCCCATGTCGCGACGATGCTGCGGCCGACGGAAATGCGCTCCACGCCGCGTTCACGCAGCGCATCGACGAAGGCTGGCGAGGGACTCTCGCCGAGCACGCGTTCTTCGCGCGTCTGCGGCCGATAAATCAGCGCGCCGTTCTCGGCGACGATCCGCTCGAACAGATCGAAGCGCGTGAATACCGTTTGCAGGTCGTCGAGTTCACGCCCCGTGACCATGATCAGTTTGCGGCCGGAATCGCGCAGCCGCTCGAGCGCCGCAAGCGTCGGTTCGTCGACGCGACCGTGGTGGGCGATGGTGCCGTCATAGTCGCAGCACAGGGCGAGATAGCGCATTGAAGAAAGCGGTTAGCGGTTAGCGGTTGGACAGAGCGCATACGCGCACTGTGCACGCGCCTGACGGACGCCAATACGAACGCTGGGGTCCGCAGTACAGTTCCGGCGACTTCCTTGGCAAAGAAGGCGCGCCGCCGCTCCGAGATCCGACTCGCCGCTAACCGCTAACCGCTAACCGCTCGCAGCGCGCTCAGCGCGCCACGTACGCCTTTGCCTGCCGACCGACGATCTCGACGAGATTGCCCATAGCGACGTTGACGTCGATCAGGTGCAGGCCCCAGCTCTTCTCGACCTGTCCATTGACGACGACGTCGCCGACGATGTCGTCCGTGCGCGGGTCCTTAGGGTCCGCATTCACTTTGACGGCGAGATACGAACCCGATTCGTTCGAGACGCACTCGCCCGTGAGCAATCCCGGGACGCTTACGAACGGTGTGTCGATATTCCGGGCAGGTGCGACCCATGGGTTCGGTTCCGCAGCGGACGATGCAATGCTGCGGCCCTTCGCGCCCAGGTATGCATGCAATTCACCCGCACCGCCGGCGAGCGCCGCCGGATTCGTACAGGCCGCCGCCATGTTCTCGCCGGGCGCGCGTCCGAAACGCGAGTTTGGCGGCGGCGGCGCGTCGTCACGGAAAGTAACGTAGGAAATGACGCAGCCGGTTTGCGACGCGGACCTGCACAGCGGCAGATTCTGGAACGCGCCGCCGACATCCTTGCCCTTTGGCACGGCGACATTCGTGCCGAGCAGCAACGCGGAGACGATCTTCGACTGCACGGGCTTGCCATCGATCTCATTGCGGATCACCTGCGTCAGCACGCCGGAGCCCTGCGAATGACCGATCAGCACAACGCCCCGGCCATTGTTGTCGTTCCTGAGATAGTAGTTCCACGCATCGACCACGTCGTTGTAGCCGAGCATACGATCCACCGTCATCGGCTTGCCGGCGATTCCCGAACGCAACGCGGTGAGCGTGACTTGCCGATACAACGGCGCGTACACGCGGCATTGCGAAGCGAAGCGCGCGAACTGATGAAGAATGACGGAATGCTCTTCGGGCCCTGCATTCATATCGCTGTTCGGCGTCGTATCGATCGACACCGTCGGATACACGTAGAAGCAGTCGATCGACGCCTGGGGATCCGGCGTGAAAGTTTCCTGTCTGAGCTCGCCGTTGGCTGCGACGATCGTCGTCGCCAGATCCACGGCACACGAATCTTTGCGATCCGGCCGGCACAGCCAGGTTTCCGGCTTGCTGTAATCGTTGCCTGGCTGTGCGGCCGGCGCAGACGTGCTCGTTGCAGGCGCGGCATTCGACTGCGCGAGCGCCGTACCCGCCTGCAACAAACAAGCAAGCGCGATGCTGATCGCGTAACCCAGTGAACCTCTCGACATGGCTGTGGCTCCGTTTCACGATGTAACAAGGACCCGCGCAGAGTCTGCCAGATGCAGTGCTCGGGCGGCGCGCCGGTATCGCGCTGCATTGCCGGGGACCTGCGATGCAGTATGTTTTTTTGCAAAGGCGCCAATTGAACCGACGAGCCGTTTCGGCGTACATACCACTCGACATCGATGGGTCGGTTCGGTTGGCGTCGAGAAGTCGAAGGGGGAGGTCTATGCGCATCGCAAAAATGGTTGTGCTCGCGTTGTTCGCTGCGGTCGCATCGGGCGCCGTTCTGGCGGCTCCGAGCGGCGGCTCGGGCGGCGGTTCCTTCGAGGGGCCCCAGCGCGAGATGACGCCGGAGGAGCGGGCGAAGGCGGCGTATAACCGGGGTGTGCGTGCGGTAAAGCAGGCCGGTAAATACGAGAAGACGGCGGCCGAGGCGGCCAATGAAGGCAAGCAGACCAAGGCGCTGAATCGGGCGCTGAGCCAGCACAGGAAGGCGCGCGAGTACTTCGCGGCGACCGTCAGAGAGCTGCCGCAGATGCATGAAGCCTGGAATTACCTCGGCTACACCAGCCGCAAGCTGGGCGAGTACGACGTAGCCCTCGCCGCCTACGATGAGGCGCTGCGTCTGAATCCAGCGTTCGCCGAGGCGATCGAGTACCGCGGCGAGGCGTACCTGGCGCTGAATCGCATCGAGGACGCAAAGAACGCGTACATGAATCTGTTTCGCGACGCGCGGAGTTTCGCCGATCAGCTGATCTCAGCCATGCAGCAATGGGTGACGGAACGACGCGGCGATCCCGGCGCCCTTTCGAGCGCGGACATCGACGCGTTCGCGCACTGGATTGATGAACGTGCGACCGTCGCGCGCCAGACGGCGTCGCTCGCAGTCGGAGCCGAACAAACGGCGTGGAATTGACGTCTGATCGATGCTCGCCTCATGGATGCTCGCCTCATGCGAATCATCGCGCTGCTGATCTGCGGCGCGACCGCCGCCGCGGCGCCAAATCCGGATAGCTACGACTGGCGCCTGCCGCCCGCCTTTCCGCCGCCGTTCGCGCCGGCGGACAATTCCATGTCGGACGCTAAAGTCGCGCTCGGCTGCCGTCTCTTCTTTGAGCCCCGCTTGTCCGTCACAGGCGAACATTCCTGTGCGAGTTGCCATCGCCCCGAACTGGCGTTCACCGATGGTCGTGCGCGCGCGCACGGTGCGACCGGCATCGTCCTGGCGCGCGGCGCCATGGGCCTGGCGAACGTCGCCTACAGTCCCGCCCTGACGTGGGTGGACAAGAAGATCGTGACGCTGGAAGCGCAGATGGAGCAGCCGCTCTTCAGCGAGCATCCGCCCGAAATGGGTCTGAAGCGCGATGACGCCGCGCTGCGCTCCTTACTCTCGCAGGACGCCGCTTATGCGCGTGCGTTTGCGGCGGCTTTTCCAGACGAGCCGAATGCGATGTCGATGCAGAACCTGATCAGGGCGCTCGCGTCATTCGAGCGCACATTGATTTCCGGGCGCTCCGCCTTCGATCGCTACATCTATGACGATGCACGCGCCGCGTTGTCCGCAACGGCGAAGCACGGCATGGAGTTGTTCTTCTCTCAGCGCACCGGCTGCGCGGCATGCCACTCGGGGTTGAATTTCTCCGGCCCGATCGTGCATCGCTCGACGCCGAACGCGGCCGCAGCCTTCGCGAATAACGGCCTCGATCTGACCGATGCAGTGCGCGACGCCGGTTTCGATCACGGTGTAATGGACGTGACTCACCAGGAGGATGGTCGAAGTCGCTTTCGTGTGCCCACCTTGCGCAACATCGAGCTGACGGCGCCCTACATGCACGACGGCCGCCTTGCGACGCTCGAAGCAGTCATCGATCACTACATCTCGGCAGGCCAGGCGGTCAGCAACGAGCGGGCGGATCCGGTGCGTCCATCGATTCGCCGATTTGATCTCACCACAGCGGAACAGCAGGCGTTGATCGAATTCCTGAAGAGCCTGACCGACGTTGAGTTCGTGAGCCGCGATTGGAGCGCCTGCGGGGATTCTGCGTCCATCCGTTCGCCCTGAGATCCATGGCGGAGCGCAAGACCCAAGAGCCCTTCGACAGGTTCAGGGCGAACGGAGATGGAGCGGGTCAGATGGCCTCCCTCTTATCCGTTCGCCCTGAGTCTATCGAAGGGATCTTCCTGGCGATAAAACTGCCGATCAAGATCGTTTCGGCCTTTCGACAAGCTAGGGTCAACGCGAACGCGAATAGGAAAGGGTTTCTCTGGGACATCACATCAGCAGGCAGGCGTTTGTCGTGATCAAGCGCCCGTTGCCGCTAACCACCGCTACGTAGCTTCCGCCTTGCCGCCGCCGCGCACGGCGGCGTCGCGCGTCACGATCGTCACGCGCTGGCCGCTGCGCAATCGCTCCACGCCGCGCACGACTACGATATCGCCCGCCGCCACCGCACCGCGAATCGTGACGAAATCGCCGTCGGTGGCGATCGATTTCACCGCGACGCGTTCCGCCACGTTGTCGGGGCGCACACGCATCACATAATCGCCGTCCTGTCGAACAGCAATCGCATCGCGTGGCACGACGAGTGCGTCCGCGGCTTCGCGCTCGGGCAGGCCGACTTCGATCGACGCGCCGACGTTCAGCGCGTTGTTCGCAAGCGTCATGCGCAGTTCGAACTGCCGCGAGCGCGCTTCGCCGACCGGAACGACTGCACGCACCAGCGCCTTGAATTGCTTTCCGCCGGATTTGACGGGCAGTTCCATGTCCGGCTTCACGATGTCCACCAGATGCAGCGGCGCCTGTACGCGACCTTCCAGATGCACTGTGTCGACCAGATGCGCGATGGCGGCGCCGGTTGCGACATATTCGCCGCGCTGCGCGAGTCGTTCAGTGACGATTCCCGGAAAGGGCGCGCGTAGTTCCGTCTGCTCGAGATCATGCAGCGCTGCGCGATGTCGCACCTGCGTCTGCTGCAGTTGCGCGCTGAGCATCGCGAGTTGCGAGCGAACTTCATCGAGCTGCGTCTGCGAGATCGAGTTGTTCGCGAGCTGTTCGATGCGCTCCAGCTGGCGCGCCGACATTGCGCGTTGCGACTCGATCCGCGCGACTTCCGCTTTCGTGTCTTCGACGCGCAGCCGCACAGCTTCATCTTCGAGCTTTGCGACCCGCTCTCCGGCCCTGACGCGCGTGCCGACTTCGGCCACGTACTCGAGGCGCCCCGCGGCGCTCGTCGCAAGCCGCGCATCATTCCGGCTCACGACATCTCCCGGCGCCCAACGCCGCGGGGCGATACGCGCTACAGACGCGCTCGCCACCTCGACGACGACAGCGGGCTCCTGCGCGGAGCTCGGCGTCGAGAACACGATCAGCAGAACGCCGAGCGTCAGAATCGATCCTTGTGAAACATTCATCGAAAGTCTCCATAAGCAAATGGGTCCTGCGTCGCAGACCCTCACCCCTCACCCTTCACCCTAACCCTCTCCCTGGAGGGAGAGGGGATCTGAGCCTCGCCTCTCCTTAGCGAGAGGGGAACTGAGCTGCGCTTCGTCTGGACGAGAGGGGATCTGAGCTTGCCCTCTCTCTACCGCCTCTCCTCTAGGGAGAGGCCGGGCCCAGCCCGGGTGAGGGTTCTTCTTCGCGCGAGAGCGCCAGCGCTAGCGCGGGTGCTTCTTCGCGCGCACCGCTGGTGAGCGTCCGTCGCTCATACATCAACCGCATCAGGCTCGGCAGCAACAACACCGAGAACACCATGCTGACGATCACGCCGGCGACGTTCACCGCGGCAAGTCCGCGATAGATCGTGCTCGCAGGCCCGGGGTTCAGCACCATCGGCAGTGCGCCGAGCGCGCCGGTGAGCGTGCTGGCGACCATGGCGCGCAGGCGTTGATTCAGCGCCAGGCGCAGCGCTTCTTCGAGATCGCGGCCGTGGTTCAGTGCGTCGCGCGTGCGATCCACCAGCAGAATCGCGTGATTCACGATGATGCCGATCATCATGATGAAGCCGATCATCGTCAGCAGATCGAGCGGCTGGAACGCGACCACGCCGAGCAGTCGGATGCCGAGCACACCGCCGGCGAGAGCGAGCGGAACCGTGAGCACGACGACCAGCGAATCCTTGATCGACTGGAACATCGCCGCCATCAGCAGGAACAACACCAGCAGCGCAAGCAGGAAGTTCACGCTCATCGTCGAGATGATCGTGTCGAGCCGGTCGGCGCTGCCGGCGAGACGGATGTTCGCACCAGGCGGCAGTTGCGAACGCAGCGCCGGCGTGATGTCGCTGTCGATCTTCGCGAGCATGTCTTCGAGCGACAGCGTCGGGGG
>JBOHZJ010000119.1:0-1669 GCA_050738395.1 Steroidobacter sp. | reverse complement strand
GTGTGTGAACAGGGTCCTTCGGATCGAACGCCACGCGCCAGAAGTTCGGCGTCTTCTCGGCGAGCGGCCAGAATTCGGTCCACACCTGTGCGCCACGGCTTTCCACATCCTGCCGTCGATCCCACGCGCCCAGCGCCTTGCAGGCTGGCGCGACGTCGAACGTTGCATCCTTGAGCACCACCGTATTCGATTCACGAGCACAGATCGCGAGGACCTCATCGAGCGCCAGCTCCGCGCCGTAATTGCGATGGTTGAACAACATTTCCTGCAGTCGCGCGGCGTCGAATTTGTTCCGATCCTCGCCCCGCAGCACCTCATCGACGAGCACGAGGCCCGCGCGCGTACGCAACGATCGCGCCGTACGCTCCGCGCCGATGATGGGCGAGAAGCCTTCGAGGGGCTGCTGCGGGTTCGATAACCAGTAACTGTCGTTCGAGTTCGTCACGTAATCCTCGCGAATCAGCGAGGGCAACTGCTGCGGCGGCAGAATGCCGGTCTGCTGGGCGCGCGGGTCGTTGCGCCACTCACATTCGGGCGTCGCCCGCAGCACGACCGTGGGCGCCTCGCGCCAGCGTTGCACCTTCGAGCTCGAACACCGTTTGATCAGCGCCTCATCGACATTGGGCACAACGGAGAGATCCGCGTAGAGCGCCTTGCCGTGCCGGTCCGCCGCAATTGTGTTCACCCACGCGACGCCCTGCGAGGTCTGCATTGCGCTCAGGAGTTCTTCGACCGACTTTGCACGACCGAACTTGAAGTACTGCTCAATGCCGCGGTTGTTGTTGAGGTTGGAATCACGGATCGCGTAGGCGCGCTCACGGGTCCAGCTCAGATCCTTGTCCTCGACCACCGGGCCGACATGGCTGTCGTACACGGTGTGCGACTCGGTCGCGAGTTTCCCATCGGCCCCACGCACATCGATGGTCACGCTGCGCGGCTTGAGCTCGCGCGTCTCGCTTCCATAGCGATAACGCTGCGGATCGGACGGATCGAGTTCAAGTTCATACAGGGTGTAACGCAGCGCCGTGGAAACGGTGTGCGTCCAGGCGACATCATGGTTGAAACCGATGCTCACGAACTGCGTCGTGAACAAGCCGACGCCCATGAGATCGAGTTCGCCCGGAATCGTCAGATGCGCCATGTGGAAGCGGCTGGGCCCGGACCAGGGATAGTGCGGGTTGCCAAGCAACATGCCGCGGCCGTTGACCGTCGCCAGCTTGCCGAGCGCGACCGCGTTTGACCCGAACAGCGTTTCGTCTGCCGGCAATGGGTCGGATTGCAAGGTCTCAGAAGAGGTCTTCACCTCGACATTCGGCGGCGCGGCGTTAGCGATCGCGCTCTGCGCGCGGCCGACGCCATAACGGATGCCGACGCCGATCGTCATTCGCCGGATGTCCGCGGCGTCGATCGGTCGAACCCAGGCTTGACCGCGGCAGCTCGCTGGAAGCTTTTCGCCTGGATGGTCGGTCAGAAAGCGGTTATAGCCGGCGATGTAGCCTGCTTGCAGCTCGAGCATCTCCGCCGGCGCTCGCTCGGCCATTCGGGCGAGCGCCTCGTCCGTAATGATCGACTTGTGAAAAATGTCGGCTTCGCGCCGACCTTCTTCGGGGCCAAAGAACTTCGACTGCTCGCCCCGCACGTTCACGAATTCGCGCGCCAGGATGCACAC
>JBOHZJ010000118.1:0-9080 GCA_050738395.1 Steroidobacter sp. | reverse complement strand
GTCTTGGGACCTCGGGGAAATCGGTCTATCGCGACGGCTGAAACCGTAGCAGAGATGCTTTTCTTAGACACGCAGTCCACCTTGCGAACATACAAGGGGATGCGCAACGCGCCTCTTCGTAACCGCTAACCGCCATCCGCTATCGAGAACGTATAAACCGTCTTCGACTTGAACTCTTCGCCTGGACGCAGCGTGGTCGTCGGGAACGACGGCTTGTTCGGTGAATCCGGATAGTGCTGAGTCTCGAGACAGAACCCGCTGCGTTCGCCGTACGGTCGTCCGGCTTTCCCGGTAATCGAACCATCGAGATGATTGCCGGTATAGAGCTGCATGCCCGGCTCCGTGGTGTGCACTTCCATCACGCGGCCGCTGGTCGGTTCTTCCACTCGCGCGGCGAGGACGAACTCATTCTCGGTCTCGCGATTGATCACATAGTTGTGGTCGTAGCCTTTGCCGAGCTTGATCTGCGGATGATCTGCCGAGATGCGCGCACCGATTGCAGTTTTCGTACGGAAGTCGAACGGCGTACCGGCCACACTGGCGAGTTCGCCCGTCGGAATCAGCGTTGCATCGACGGGCGTGTAGCGATCTGCGTTGATGGTCACGTCGTGTTCGAGCACATCGCCTGAACCTTCGCCCGCCAGATTGAAATACGCGTGCTGCGTCAGATTGACGACAGTCGGTTTGTCGGTGGTCGCATGAAACTCGAACGCGAGCTCATTGCGGTCGGTGAGTGTGTACGTCACCCGCGTGGTGAGTGCGCCCGGAAAGCCCTCATCGCCGTCGGGGCTCGTATGGGTGAACACGACGCCGACTTCGCCTGGCTTCTCGAACGGCTCCGCGTTCCACACGGCTTTGTCAAAACCCTTGAGGCCGCCGTGCAGCGTGTTCGGCCCATTGTTCGCCGCGAGTTTGTAGGTGCGGCCATCGAGCGAGAACTGTGCGCCGCCGATGCGATTTGCGTAACGACCGACGATCGCGCCGAAGTACGGCGTGCTCTTCAGATAGCCGTCGAGCGAGTCATAACCCAGTGTGACATCGCCGAGGGCGCCGTTGCGATCGCGCACCTTGATCGTGGTGACGATGCCGCCGTAGTTCGTCGCCTGCACCTGCATCCCATCGATGTTGGTGAGCGTGAACAATTCGATTGCGGTTCCACCGTCGGGAAGCGAACCGAACGGAGCGCGGGTGACGTTCGCCTTGTTGGTCGTCGTTGCGGCGTCGCTGACGGTCGCGGGCGCCGCGGGCGGTGCGCTGTCGGTGCGTTGCGGGGACTCGGATTTACCGCAGCCAGCGAGCGTCGCCAGCAGGGCCAAACCAAACGTGGCTATGAACGATCGACGCTGTTGCATGGAAAGTTCTCCAGGATTCGTCTTACGAAGTGCGGGTCGACATGCTACCTGACCAAGAAGGCGGGGGGTTGACGGTTGTCAGTTGACGGTTGACGGTTAGAAAAGACAGAAGACTCTTACGGCCAACGCCTCTCTTCGCTCGGGCCGTCAACTGTCAACCGTCAACTCTCAACCCGGGAGGAATGCCTTGGCGAAAGACATCAACCAAGCCGTACGCGAAGTGTGTCTCTGGTTTCCGGAGGCGACCGAAGTGATCTCCCATGGCTCGCCGGATTTCCGGGTGCGCGGTAAGACCTTCGCGACCTACGTGGTCAATCATCATGGCGACGGTCGGATCGCGCTGTGGATCAACGCTCCGAGCGGCGCACAGGAACTCTATACGAAGGCGGAGCCGAAGCATTTCTTTGTACCTCCGTATGTCGGTCCGCGCGGCTGGCTTGGCGTACATCTCGATAAGGGGATTTCGTGGAAGCGCGTCGCGAAACTGGTCCGCGAGGCCTATGAAAAACTCGCCCCGCCGGTGCTGAGCGCTAATCTCGGCAAGACGATCGAGATCGAGCCGCCAACCGAAACGGTTCCGCCGACGCAGTTCGATCCGATGTCGTCCAGGCGCGCCCAGAGCGTGCTCAAGACCCTGCGCGGCGTCTGTCTGTCGCTGCCCGAAACATCCGAAGCATTGCAGTTTGGTTTCCCCGTGTGGCGCGCCGGCAAGAAGACTTTCGCTTCGGCGTACGACTACCGGAACAAGCTCAGCCTGGCTTTCTGGGTCGGCGTCGATCGACAGGCAATGCTCACGGCTGATGAACGCTACGAAATCCCCGCATACATGGGCCACAACGGCTGGATCGGGCTCGATGTCTCGAAGCATCTCGACAAGGACGAAGTGCGCGAACTTGCGCTATACAGCTATCGACATTTTGCGTTGAAGCGGATGCTGAACGCCTTGGGCTAGCCGTTGTCAGTTCTGCGTTATCCGTTGTGCGCAGAAGCCCTTGGGCGCGAAGCGCCTCCGTACGGACAACTCCACAACTCACAACTCACACCGCGCACCCATGAACGACGAAATCACCGAACGCCTCGAAATGAAGATTGCATTCCTGGAGCGCGCCAGCCAGGAACTGAGCGATGTCGTTTATCGGCAGCAGCAGGAGCTGGACGAGTTGCGAACGCAAGTCGCGCTGCTGGTGAATCGTATGGACGCCATGAAGTCGGCTGAGACGACCTACACCGTCGAACAGGAACGGCCGCCTCACTACTGATTGAGCTGCTTACTTCCGGACCTGCGTCCCATTCATCCAGGGATGGGTGTGATCGCCCTAACGATTCCCGGCAATTGCAACGAATAATCAGCTTCGCACCGGTTTTCACCGTCGCGAAACTATGGTGAATTGGCGCCTGGCGAGTCGGGCAGCTGAAGTCGGTGCTTTGGCGCGAGAAAAGGCCCGTCACGGGAGATCGGGGAAGATGATTCGTGATGATGATCACTGGCTGACATTGACTGATGCATTTCATTCGGCGGCCATCGACGGCAAGGGTTGGTACGCAGCACTCGAGGGACTCGCTCATGCAACCGGATCTCAGACGGGTGAGTTGATTGGCATCGGCATGGACGCCGCCGTGCCCCTCAACATAATGACCGGCATCGATCCCGGCTTTCACCAGGCCTTTATCGATATCGGCGGCGGGGATCCGCGAATCAATCCGCGCGTCAAGGCTGGCATGGAAGCGCCCGTGCTCAAGGTCATGGCGGAGTCGGACTTCATCACGCCCGATGAGCACAAGCGTCATCCGCACTACCGGGAGTTCGCGCGTCCCTGGGACGTCCCCTTCATCTGTCTCGCCACTTTGCAGCGACAGCACGGAATGCTGATTGGGCTTGCCGTCATTCGCACACGCAAACAGGGCCACATCAATCGCACGCAGCGCCGGGCCTTCGCTTCTGTCGCTCCGCATGTTCGCGCGGCGGTGCGCGCGCATATCGCGCTGGAGGGCCATGGCGACGCAATCCTGTCGGGAGCAATGGAGGCGCTCTCGATTCCCGCATTCATCTGTGATCGCGCCGGCATCGTCCGCAAGCTCACGCCAGCGGCTCATGCGCTTGTCGTGCGCGGGCGCGGCCTGCAGTTGAAGCTCGGCAGGCTTTCCGCGACGCAACCTGCCGACGCGCAGGCGCTGAGCGACGCAATTGACGCAGCCGCGATTGAACGCGGGACCGCCGCAGCGCCATTCGAGCGCACGATCGTCGTGCGTACGGCCGAACCTGAGGCAGCGCCGCTCGTTGTTGACATCATTCCTCTGCCGCACCATCAGTTCCAGTTCAACTTTGCGCCACGCGTTCTGGTCCTGATTCGCGGCGCCGCGGTTGGCGCGGCCGACAAACGTCGCGCAGCGATTCTCCAGGCGGTGTATGGAATGACGACGGCGGAAACGCAGATTGCGTTGCAATTGTTCGCCGGCAATACACCGGACGCTATCGCGGTCAGTCGCGACGTGTCAGTCGGCACCGTCCGTGCGCAGATCAAGGCGCTCCTCGCCAAAGCGGGTGCGAATCGTCAGATCGAACTGGTCGCGCGACTCGGTCGACTCTGACCGGAGTTCAGTACCTGCGGTCGATTTCAAGCCGACGTGCTGTGCGCTAGCGCACGCGCACGTGCCTGCCTCCTGCGAATTTTCAGAACGCGAAACCGATCGAACGGATTCCGCCGCGTGCTGGTCATCACACTTCGCGGAACTTCAAACCCTCCGGTCGAGGCCAAGTGAGCATCAGGTCTCACACGATGTGAGTGTGTAGTCACAGATGCCGAACGTCGCACGCCGCATACCCAAAATTGGGAATGCGAGGGGAACCATCGCTTCTCTACCGTGCGCGCACCGTCGCTCTCGACTCGCGCTATGCAGCGGTTCGAGGCGACTGTCGAACTCGAAAATACTGTTCATGCCCTGCAGGAGATTCCTGATGAAATCGTTTTCCTCCAACTCGCGGCGCAAGCGCATCGGCGCTATGTGCACGCTGTTGCTGGCCACGCAGCTCACCGCATGCGGCGGCGGCGATGACAACGACCCCGCGCCCGTAACGCCGCCGCCCACCGGCAACACTCCGCCTCCGCCGCCTCCGCCAGAACCCGCGAAGGCGAATCTGACGCTGTCAGGCAGAGTGACTGACGCCCCAATCGCGAACGCTGTCGTGACGGCGACCGTGGGCGATGAAATCTTCACCGCGAACGCAGATGCGAACGGCGACTACACACTCGAAATTGAGATCGAAGAGACCGATGTCGGCGCATTCGTCACCTTGAACGCGCGCGGCGTCGGCGAGCAGGCCTTTGTCGAATTCACGAGCCTGGCCGGCTCATTCCAGTCGCTCGCGGCGCAGGCCGGCGATGACGACACACTCTCGAACGACGAAAACTTCTCGACGCAGATCACGAACGTCAGCACGGCCGAAGCCGTATTGCTCACCGAAGCCAACGGCGGTCTGCCGGTGACGACCGACGCATTGCGGCAAAGCCTGGGAACGGCGATTAACGGGCAGGACGTGCTCGATCTCGCCACGGCGATCAAGCTGGCGGTCGACGATGCCGCCAATTATCCGCTGCCGGAAGGCCAGACTTCGATTCTGGAACTGGCGTCGAACGCCACGGCGCGTCAAGCGTTTATCAATGAGGTGTACGAGCAGGATCCCGACAACTTCAGCGCCGCGCAGACGGCGATTGCGGCGGACCCGACGTTGTCGCAGCCGTTGACTATGGCGGATGTGCCGTCGGACCTTACCGCGGCGATGCTCTCTACCGATGTGGGCTTCAGCTTCAACTACTCGAACCGCGTGTCCTCCTACACGTTCGAGCAGGATGGCGCTGGCTTCAGCACCGGCGGCAGTTTCGATCAGGCGATGACCTGGGCCATTGAAGGCTCGACGATCCGCGTGACGTTCACGCAGCCGATCGAGACCGTGAGCTACGACACCGAGAACTGCGATGGGACCGTTCGTCAGGTCGAAGCGCACTACACGAGTGAAGGCGTGACGCTGTCGTTGCTGAACGCAAGAATGCTGGCGACGACCGAAACCAGCAGCATCACTTATGCGGATTGTCCGTCACTTGCGGCGCGCGAAGTCACGCAGACCTCGGCGCGGACAATTCTGTCGCTGGAGGATTTTCAGGCAATCGACGCGGCAGAGCTGGCTGGCGCTACGCAGACGATTTACGTCTACGACAGCGCGCAGGGCGCAGTGGTCGCGGACGTCGCCGACCTCGGCGATGGAACCGGCGTGACGCAGCAGACCGGGCTGACTTTCACCTGGCAGCTGGACTCGACGGGCCGCATCATCGAAGCGACCTTCGAAGATGGCTCGACTGCCGAGTACCTCTCGTTCGGCGACGTCGATGAGGTCACCAGCGACATTCTCTATGAGATCAGGACGGCCGGCGGCGCTCGCTACGTCGACGCGGGCGCCTCGGTGTTCGTCGAGCCGGACGCCTTCCTCGATCTGACGGCGGCGGATGTTCCGGGTCGCTTCTATCAGTTCGGCATCGGCAATGAAGCTTCTCCCGATCCGCTTCTGAAGGGATTCCGCATGCGCTTCGACGCTGACGGCCGCGGCGCACAGGAAGACGACTACCTTGATGACGCGGGCAACCTCGTCACGACGAATGAGACCACGAGTCAGTTCAATGGCTTTCGCTGGACGCTCGATGACGGCGACGTGACCGTGCGTCGGACATTCGATTCGACCGGCGGGCCGGCCAACTGCGAGTTCGGTGCGGCGAACTGCGTGTTGTGGGATATCCGGTACATCGTTCCTCTGACGGCGGACGGCATGCGTCTTTACTGGATGGAGGTGCGTTCGTTCAACAACAACGGACTCACCGAGGACACGCCTACCACGTCTCTGATCCGGTTCTACGACTACGAGCCGCTCAGTGATGCCGTCGTAGCTGCGAAGCCGCGCAATGTTCTGCCGGTCTCGGGCGCAAAGACGCGGGAGCTGACGCGAGGACCGCAACTGCGTTGAGAGCGTTCATCGATGCAGCAGCAGAGGGGCGGTTACGGCCGCCCCTCTTTTCGATGCGCCCGACTGGGCGTACTCACCGCCTGAATGCAAGCATCGCGATCCGATTACGCCAGGTCCGTGTGCGACTCGATAACACGGGACACGATGCCGTAGCCGATCGCCTCAGCGGCGTTCATCCAGAAGTCGCGCTCCATGTCGGCGAGCACCTTTTCGTAGTCCTTGCCGGTCTGTCGCGCGATCACGCGCGCAATGCGCTCGCGCGTCCTGAGGATTTCCTTTGCCTGGATCGCAATATCCGTCGCCGGACCACCGGCGCCGCCGCCGGGCTGATGAATCATGAAGCGCGTATTCGGCAGACACACACGCCGCTCTTTCGGCGCCGCCAGAAAAATGTGCGTGCCGGCGCTTGCGACCCATCCAGTCCCGATCATCGTCACGGGCGCCTTCACGAATCGAACGATGTCATGAATCGCATCGCCGGACTCGACGTGCCCACCGGGCGATGAGATCAGCACGCTGATCGGCGCGTCGGATTGTTGATCGAGCGCAATCAGTCGCTCGCACGTCGCACGCGCGACGGAGTGGCTGATCTCACCGAAGAGCAGCACGAAACGCGACTTGAACGAAAGCTGCTCCGTGAGACTTTCCAGACGCTCGGGAGCTTCTGGTTTGTCCTTCTCTGTGTACGAGATGTTCGGCATGAGGTTCTCCTTCAAAAGGATGGCGGAAGCTCGCGGGCGACCCGGCGACGGTTGAGTCGATGTTACTCATATATATAGGAAGGAGAAACGACGGGAAGAAGTTTTCCCGCCAAGGGTTGTATTCGGTGAAGGACTGAGTGACGGGCGAAGACGTGACGCAGAAATGCAATGAGCTCGTCTCCTACCTCTCGCCCGGATTTGAGTCCGATCGCCGTTCTGACGCTCGTTGACCGCCAAACAGGCGTGCGGTGTATCCTGCCAACACCCGCTGCAAACAATACGTTGCAACCCAAGGAACGAAGTGATGAAACGGCGGCTGGGATCCAGCGCAAGCGGCGCACAATCACCGCACTTGGGCGGTCTATATAAGAGTTAGACATTCAGAACAACAAACATGCGAAACATTCTGACTTTGGCAATCGTTGCCGGCCTCGCGTGGTACGGATACACGAAGTACCAAGCGGCGTCGCATCAGGCGTTAGTGGAATCCATCTCCCCGGTGGGCGGTCAGTACGCCTCGGCAAACGAAACCGATAGTGCATCTTCATTTACATGCGACGGACGAACGCATTGTTCTCAGATGACATCTTGTGCCGAGGCGACTTATTTCATTCGGCATTGCCCCAACACCCAGATGGACGGAAACAACGATGGTGTTCCTTGCGAGAGGCAGTGGTGCAGGTAACCGAGAAAATGCCTAACAACGCGTTCAAGGGGCGACGCGCGAAACGCGCGCGCCCTTAACGCGGACGTTAGCCCTGAGAGCGCACAGATGCACAGATCACTTCGTTTTGATGTCCTCGCCGTAGTGCTCTTGATAGCACTCTCCGGATGCATTTCCACCGCGGAGCGGCAAGCGCCCATTCCGCCGAAGGCATCCATTGTAATTCTCACACCTGGTCATCCCGACAAGCTGATCTTCGCAAACTATGCGGACGCGAAAACCTTTATCCCGTTCTATGGCTTCGGCAAACAGATGCAGGCGATGTCGACGGAACCGATCATGAATTCTGAACTCGCCGCGCGAGGCTTCAGGGTGCAGGAGCAACTGCAGGACGCGCTGGTGCGCGACATTCGCTCCAAGAGCATCGACGCCAGAGCTGTGCAGATTGCACGAGCAGCGGAGTTCATTCCAAGTGCGCTGAAGAGATCAGAACTGCCGGCAGTGCAAGCCGATTGGGCCGTGATTGACGCTCGTATCACGGGCTATGGTCTACTCGCGGAGATATCTGGTGAGTTCAGACCCTTCGTTTGCGTAATTGCGCGAATGATCGACGCCAAGACGAAGCAGGTGCTCTACGAAAAGCGATTTGCGTATAACTACGGGGGAGCCAAAGTGGTCCGCATTTCTTTTGATCCAGTCGATAAGTGGCCGACAATTGAGGCGGTCAAGAACGATCTGCCAGGAGTAGAAGCGGCCATAGGCCGTGGGATCTCGAAGATCACGGACCTGATAGCCGCGGACCTCGCCGCAAAATGAATGCAATGCGGAATGGGCTAACAAAACCATGCAGCCGACGCGCGAGGACGCGCGCGGCTGATGGTTGTCGGTTATGCGTTTAGTCCAGAACGGAACGAAACGTGATGACTCAAACTGAAATGTTTAAACGTCTGGGAGCGCCTTTAGCCAATTCGCGGTGGTCTTGGGGCGCCGTGCGTGCCGGGGACAACGCGGTCTTCCTGCGCGTGTGGCAGGATCGCCAGACAAGGCAGGATGGCCGGTTGTACTTCATGGTTACACATCATGAGAAGTACGCAGGCAAAGAGGACAATCTCGGATATCAGGAGCGGCTGGTTCACGTTGACCTGATCCGTGCCGGCGCTCCTTGCTACATGATCATGTGTCTTGCCAAAGACGTTGAGGCTGCTCCCCGAAAGATCAAAGATTTCAATAGGGGCGAAGTCTTTGTCGGTGGGAAGGTGATGGAGCTGGGTGGCGACATCTGGGTCGAGATGGTCGGCCGAAAGCCAATCGCTGTTGTCAGCACTCAACGAAATGCATAACAAGGCCATGCA
>JBOHZJ010000117.1:0-3081 GCA_050738395.1 Steroidobacter sp. | reverse complement strand
GGCCGAAGCGCTGTGCATGGAAGTACTGCCGCTCTTATCCGTGGCTTCGACGATCGAAAATCTCACGACTGCCTACATCACGCTCGCGCGCATCAGAGCCGCAGGAAAGTTCGGCTCGGAAGCAGCCCAGTTGCTCGAGTATCTGCATAGCGTGCTCGAAGGCGGCGCACACAAACGCTTCCTCGCCCAGGTCTGCAGCGAAAAGATTCGACTGCACATCGCCGAGAAGAACAGAGAGCGGGCCAGTGCGGTCGCGCTCGAATGTGGATTTGCCGAGCGTGCGCAATCAGGTGAATGGGCGGTCGGGCGAGTCTATGAAGAAGCCTGGGAACGCTCCGGCTCGGCGTACGCCTTGTTGCTGATGCACACGAAACGTCATACAGAAGCCCGGATGATTCTCACGACGTTGCGCAATAGCGCGCGCGCCGCAGGTTACGTCTATAGAGAAATTCGCCTCGAAGCCTTGCTCGCGTGCTGTCATTGGCGCGCTGCCGAGTGCTCGCCGGCGTTCGAGGCGCTCAATCGCGGCCTGTCGCTCACGCGCGGCTTCGGATTCACACGCAGCGTCTTCGACGAAGCGCCTGGACTCACGCAGCTCATCAAGACGGCGGTCGAGCACCGCAAGCTCCGCCAGGTTCTGCCAGGCCACTACCTGCGAAAATTCGAGAATGTATTCGCCGGCCGCGCGCCCGTCATCCCTGCAACGGGCGTTAGTCGCAAAGCCGCCCTGCCCCTCGAGCCGCTCACCGATCGCGAAATCGACATGCTCAAACTCCTGGCGCAGGGTCTGAGCAACTCGCAGATCAGCGGACATTCACAGATCGCGCTGTCCACAGCGAAGTGGCATTTGAAGAATGTGTTCGCCAAGCTCGATGTAAGCACGCGGACGGGCGCGCTCGCACGAGCGCGGCATCTTCGGCTCATCGACTGAATCCAGGGCTGTCAGGCTACCAGCTTGCCGCCATCCGCAAGGAACGGCACGGCGTTCCGTCGCGGCCGCCCATCCTCGTACAGGATCGGATCCGGTGAATACTGCGCGATCCAGGCGCGCCGCGGAGTCGCCGTGGTGTTGGCGCCGCTTCGATGCAGAAGCGTGCTCGAGAATACGATGACGCTGCCTGCGGGTGCGCTGACGACGATCCCGGGATCCTCGCCGCTGTAGCCGATCATGTCGTTGGTGCCGGGCTCGCGCCAGTGCTCGATGCGCGTCCTCGTGCCCGCGCGTTCGTAGGGCAGCACCGCGATTGCGCCGTTCTGCTCGTTTACGTCGTCGAGCGCCGCCCAGCATGTCACGTACGGTTTGTGCTTGAGCGGCAGGTAGCCCGAATCCTGATGCCATCCGAACTTCAGTCCCTGCTCGGCGGCCTTGACGACGAACTGCTCCAGGAACAGGAACGCTGTACCTCCGATCGTCGCGCGGCAAATATCCGCAAACAGATCGCCCAACACTATGTCGCGCAGCGCCTCGCTTTCGCGAAACATCTCGCTCACGAAATAGCGCGTGTTGCGATGACTGATGTCGATGGTGTCTACACCCTCCGCATCCATGCGTGCGTGGATGCGTTCGATGCCGTGTGCACAGACGTCGCGCATGACCTTTAGCTGCTCTGCGGAGAGAGCACGCTCCAGCAGGAAGTATCCTGATGTCTCGAATTGCAGTCTTTGCTCCGGAGTAACGATGGACATAGTGCAGGCCTCCTCGTCGTCTGCTCGCCTTTCGATGCTCGCCTACGTATCATATGTCTTATATATAAGTCAGTCTACCTGACGTTCGTTGCAAGGGGCGCCCGTGGCAGTGAAAACCCGTTGGCTCGTTCTCGCGCTGGTGTTCGCCGCCGCGATCCTGAACTACCTCGACCGACAGATCATCGCTATCCTGAAACCAGTCCTGTCTGACGAATTCGGATGGAGCGATCGCGATTACGCGCATATCGTCTCCGTCTTCCAGTTCTCCGCGGCGGCTGCCTATCTCGCTGTCGGCTGGTTCGTTGATCGAACCGGGTTGAGATGGGGCTACTCCATTGCTGTGGGTGTCTGGAGCGCCGCCGCAATGGCTCACGCCTTCGCGCGGACCGTGCTGCAGTTCACCGTGGCCCGCGCCGTGCTCGGTGTGGCGGAGGCTGTTCACACGCCCGCAGCGATCAAGGCCGTCGCGGTGTGGTTTCCCGAACCCACGGAGCGCTCGAAGGCGATCGGAATTCTCGGTTCCGCCGCCAACATCGGAGCGATTGCAACTCCGGTGCTTATTCCAATCCTCGCGCTCGCGCTCGGCTGGCAGGCCGCATTCGTCGTTACCGGCGCTCTGGGATTTATCTGGGTGCTCGCCTGGCTGATGATCCGCCCGCCCCCTGAGATCCTGGCGCGCGAAACGACATCGCCCGTGTCCGGACATGGACCCGTACCGTGGTCTGCGCTCTTTCGCATGCGAGCCACCTGGGCTATTGCCGGCGCGAAGTTCCTCATCGACCAGGTGTGGTGGTTCCTGCTTTTCTGGGCGCCGGATTTTTTCCACAAAGTGTTCGGCCTCAGCATGAGCGAATCCGGCCCACCGCTTGCTTTTATTTATGCCGCCGCGGCGCTCGGTTCGATCGTGGCGGGCGGCTGGCTGCCTGCACGCATGATGACGCGCGGAGCGAGCCTGGATTCGGCTCGCAAGCGCACGATGTTCATCTGTGCACTCATCGTCGTGCCGATTCCGCTTGTCCTGCAGGTCGATCACTATTGGACGGCGGCGCTCATCATCGGCATCGCACTCGCCGCGCACCAGGGCTTCTCGATGAACGTCTTCGCCGTCGCGACCGACGTGTTCCCTCCGCAGGTTGTTGGATCCGTCGTGAGCATCGGCGCGTTGCTTGGCAACATCGGCGGCCTGCTGATCCTGGAGTTCACCGGCTGGATGCTCGACACCGGGCGCGGCTATTGGCCGATGTTCCTCTTCGCCTCCTGCGCGTACGTGCTCGCGCTGATCTGGATCCACCTGCTCGTGCCGAAGCTCACGCCGACGCCGGTTCCGATTCCGGTTCCGGTTGCGGCGTAAGGAAGCGGTTTGGCGGTTGGCGGTTAGCGGTTAGTCAGAGCGCC
>JBOHZJ010000116.1:0-3730 GCA_050738395.1 Steroidobacter sp. | reverse complement strand
GCCTTGCTCGTCGTTACTTCCGAAATCAGCGAGCCGTCGATCTTCACCTCGCTGAATGGCATTTTGTAGAGCTGCGTCAATGACGACGTGCCCGTGCCGAAGTCATCGAGCGACAGGCCCACGCCTTTCACCCGCAGGCGCGTGAAGATGTCCATGACGAGATCCGGGTCGTGCAGCGATGCGGCTTCAGTCACTTCGAGCGTCAGCTGCTCGGGGGTGATGTCGAACTCGCGAAAGATGCGCGAGAGTCGGTCGGGAAATTCCAGGTCCTGCACGAAGCGCGGTGAGAGATTCACCGCCGCTGCGAGATTCAGGCCGCGCTGGCGCCAATGGCCGATTTGACGGATCGCGTCCGTCAGCACGAAGTCGGTGACATCGACGATCAGTCCCGATTGTTCAGCGAGCGGCAGAAAGTCACCCGGAAATATCAGTCCGAGCCGCGGATGACGCCAGCGTACGAGCGCTTCGGCGCTGCTTACGTGCCAGTCTCCGGCTACGCGCGCGAGTTTCGGCTGGTAATGCACGAGCAATTCATGTTCATCGATCGCCTGGCGCAGTTCTTCGACTGAGACGCCTGCACCGGGTTCGAGATGTCTGGTGAGCAAGCTTTCGATCTCCTCCAGCATCGCTGGTTTCTGCAGCGTGCCGAGCATTTTGAGTCCGAGTGAATCCCCGAGCTGACGCGCGCTCGAGATTACGCGCTGGTCCATGCCGCTTGCGAGCAGGATGCCGGAGGCGATGCCCTGTCGAGCGATGTAGCGCAGCGCCTCGATGCCGTCCATGCCCGGCATCTGCAGGTCGAGAAGGATCAGCGAGGGCTGGCGTCGCGAGAGTTGCTCGCGAAAGCCCTGAGCAGTGTCGGCTGTGATCACCTCGCAACCGACTCCCTCGCCGATCTGCCGAATCAGCTCGAGAAAATCCACTTCATCGTCGACCGCCAGCACCAGGTTCCGTTCACGCCTGACCACGCTTGTTCTCCTCGCAGCTATCCAGTCTGGCGCGAATCTGGCGCGCCAGGTCCTCGACCCGGTAGGGTTTCGGCAGTAATCCGATGGAGCCGTCGAGCACTCCGCGGCTCATGATGCCGCTTTCGCTGAATCCTGACGTCATCAGGACCTTCAAATCCGGACGATGTTCACGCAGTTTCTGCACTAGCTGCAGTCCGAGCAAGCCGCCGGGCAACATGATGTCGGAAAATACCAGTGCGATGTCCGGATGCTGCATGAATCGCTCGTGCGCCTGGCGCCCATTGGACGCTTCGAAAACCCGATACCCCAGCGTGCGCAGGATCTCTACTGCAGTCATGCGCACTTCAACATTGTCCTCGACGACCAGCAGCGTTTCAGCGCCGCGCGGCAGATCCGCTGTGACGTCGGGATTGAGGCTAGCGCTCTCGGCGCACGACAGTGTCCGGGGAAAATACAGATGCACCGTCGCGCCGCGGCCCGGGGCGCTCGCGATATGCACATAGCCGCCGGACTGCCGTACGAAGCCGTACACCATCGACAGGCCCAGACCGCTGCCCTTGCCCACGTCCTTGGTGGTGAAGAACGGCTCGATGGCGCGCTTGACGATATCGGGCGTCATGCCTGTGCCGGTGTCGGCGACGCTCAGCATCGAGTACTCGCCTGGCGCCATGGCCTCTTCACGGGACTGACGTTCATCGAGCGTCACATTGCGCGTCGCAATCGTGATGAGCCCGCCGTCGGGCATCGCGTCGCGCGCATTGATCACGAGATTGAGCACGGCGTTCTCGAGTTGGCCCGGATCCACCTTGGCGGACCATGCGTCCGGATCGAGCTGTTGCCGAATTTCGATATCGCGGGACAGCGTACGGCTCAACAACTCATACATCCCGCCGATCATTTCATTGAGATTGAGGTTCTTCGGCTCGAGCACCTGCTGCCGTGCAAAGGCAAGGAGCCGCCGCGTAAGCTCCGCACCGCGCATTGCGGCCTTGAGCGCGGTTTCGCTCTGCCGCAGCAGGCGCGGGCTTTCGCGCAGGGAGCGGGCGAGCAATTGCATGTTGCCGACGATGACGGACAACAGATTGTTGAAGTCGTGCGCGATGCCGCCGGTGAGGCGGCCGACCGCCTCCATCTTCTGGCTCTGGCGCAGCTCCGCTTCGAGCTGGCGTTTTTCAGTCATGTCGCGGGCTACGACGAAGCACCCCTGCACCTCGCCGCTTTCGTCGCGATGCGGAATGAATGCAGCGTCAAGATCGAACGCACGCCCGCTCGCATCGCGAAAACGCCCCTGACCCTCGACCGTCTTGCCAAGCAGCGCTTCGCCCATATACGGGCCGATCACGGCATAACGGTCAGCGCCGATCAGGTCGTTGATGATGCGTCCGCGGCTGGTTGCAAGAGGCGCCGCGAAGAAGTCCTGAAACATCCGATTCGCGTACACGACGCGCTCATCGCGATCGGCGAACGCAACGAAGAGCGGCAGCGAATCCAGAATCGTGCCGTAGAAATCCTGACTGCGGTTCAGCGCTTCCTCCGCATCGATCTGCGCGCTGATGTCGCTCAATGCGCCCGACAGGCGCAACGGCCGGCCAGCAGCGTCGCGCTCGGCTTCGCCGCGCAGACGACACCAGATGACCGCGCCGCCGCGCGTCGCAATGCGACAGCGAATATCGAGCCGTCCGCGATTCTCGAGGTGCGCACGGATCTTGCCGAGCACGAGAGTGCGATCGTCCGGATGCAGGACGTTCTGAAATGCCTGGAATGTGTCTGGAAACCCCTGGCCGCTATACCCGACGATCTCGCGGAAGCGCGTTGCGTACCAGACGTAGCCGGTCAACAGATCCCAGTCGTACAAGCCGTCGGAGGTGCCCCGCACCGCTCGTTCCCACCGGCGCTCGACGTCCAGCGCTTCCTTCTGATCGCGCTTGCGCAGCGAGATATCGCGCAGGACGCCGATCACGCGCTGCGCCTTACCGTCCGGCGCGCGGCGCACGACCGTGACATGGGCAAGAAACCATTTCGGTTCGCCGCTCGCCGTCGTCAATGGATATTCGGCTTCGAAGCGCGGCGTCGCGCCCCGAAAGCACTGCTCGAACCGCTCGAGCAACGCGGGATCGTTTGCGGGCAGCATGAGACGGTCGCTCAGGGCCGCGCGCTCCACGAGCTTCCGCGGTTCCACGCCGAGCGACTCACGCCAGCGATCGTTGTAGTAGACCTCGTCGCGTTCGACGTTCCAGTCCCACATCGATAGTTCGCTTGCCTCCATGGCGACGGCGAGCCGAGCCTCGCTTGCACGCACCGACTCTCGCGCGCGCTTGAATGCGGAGATGTCTTCGAGCGTGATGATGATTCGTGCGGCGCCGGCAAGCTCCATCGGACGCAGGGACACGCGGCTCCAGACAGGAGCGCCGTCCTTGCGATGAACGATCCATTCTGCGGTGAACGGGCGGGCAGCGGCGAGCGCGTCACGAAGGTCCTGCTGAACGATCGGATCGCTCTCGCGGCCCGCGAGCAGCATCAGGCTGCGCTCGAGCACTTCCTGCGGCGCATAGCCCGTGAGCTCGGCAAAAGCGGGATTCACATAGAGGATCGGGCGTTCGGGCGCCGAGGCCTCCACGATCAGCGTCGCATGGTTGAGCGCATCGAGCGCTGCAGTCAGATCGCTGGACGAGCGAAGGCGGGAAGCGGGCGACATGAGCGGCGAGGATTGCGGGATCAGATGAATGACATATGCGGGAGCCTGGCCGAGCAATGAATCATCT
>JBOHZJ010000115.1:0-10005 GCA_050738395.1 Steroidobacter sp. | reverse complement strand
TGCAATCTGCGCCTTGTTTTCACCTTTCGTATAGAAGCCGATGTCGAGCCGCGCGTTCCTGTTCCAGGAGCCGTGAAGATATTTGTTCTTCGTCTGCGAGGAGAATGGCGCAGTAGGGAGCGCTGATATGCATCTTCGACCTCACGACGTTCTTTTCCACAGCTCAGGATCGACGGGGAATTCTAACTGCGCCCGCGGACGCATTGATTGCGAAGATCGCGCACTACTAGAGTTGTAGTTGACAACGCAGGCCGCCGCCCCTAGTCTCTACTACAGTTCTAGTAGTGAGGCGCCGATGGACATCTACTTCACGGATCGCGAGGCCGACATCATGCAGGTGCTGTGGCGGCGTGGCCCGTCCACCGTTGCTGAGGTCCGCGAGGGGCTGCCCGACGAGCTTGCCTATACAACCGTGCTGACCATGCTGCGAACGCTGGAGCAGAAGGAGTATGTCGGTCACGAAGAGGAGGGGCGGACGCATCGATATTTTGCAGCGGTCGATCAGGAATCGGCGCGCAAGAGCGCATTGCGGCATCTTGCGGGGAAACTGTTCGAAGGCTCGTCCGAATTACTGCTGACCCAGCTCGTGTCGGATCAGAAGTTGAGCAAGGACCAGATTGGCCGCATTCGGAAACTCCTCGACGAAAAGACCGGGAAGGGCAAGTCATGATCGCCGGGTGGATGGTGTATGCAGTTTTGACGTCCATCATGCTGGGGCTCGCGGCGCTTGCACTGGAACGTGCTTGTCAGATGCGCCGCTACGCAACGCGTTGGGTGTGGATCGGTGCGATGGCCGCGCCGTTGATGTTGCCGATGATCGCAGCAACGCCCGAGCTCGCATCAGAAGCCGGTGCGGGAGCCCTCGCAGGAACCGGGCGGGCAGACTTGTCGCTCACTGAGGCGAAAGCACAAGGCGCGCCGGGCCGGACGCTGCCGCGCATCGAGCTGGCAAACCAGACGAGCAGCTGGGGCGGCGCCGCGGATCTGAACCGCATGCTCCTGTTCGCATGGATTGCAGCGTCAGCGTCGTTCACGATTGTCCTTGCCGCGGGCTGGTTCCGATTACAGCGGCGGGCGATCACATGGAAGCAACGGCGAATCGCCGGGACGGAAGTGGTAATTGCGAACGATGTCGGTCCAGCGGTCTTCGGGATCGTGCGACCTCGCATCGTCGCTCCCACATGGCTTGTGAATGCGGACGAGGGCACTCAGCGCGCGACGATTGCGCACGAGCTCGAACACATTGCCGCACGCGATCCGCAAGTGCTGGCGGCTGCGCTGGTTCTATTGGTGTTGCTGCCCTGGAACGCGCCGCTGTGGTGGCAATGGCGGCGGCTGCGCTTCGCAATCGAAGTCGATTGCGACGCTCGCGTCCTTCAGTCCGGACAGAAGGCCGCCGACTACGGAGCAGCATTGCTGAATGTCGCGGAGCGACGCGCTGATGTCCCTCTGCTGTCGGCGGCGATGCATGACTCCGGTTGCGCGCTCGAGCGAAGAGTCAGATTGCTGTTCGCAGATCGAGACGCGCCGGCAAAGTCCGTGGCGACGGCGCTGTTGCTGTCTACATTCACGCTTACGGTGGCCGCAGCGCAGATCGCGCCGCCCACTCAGCTCCCGGCGCAGTCGTCCGCAGACCAGGGCGCGTCCCTGGCCGAGGATCGAGTCCAGAGATCGCTGGGCCGTGAACTCGTACACGCTGCGCTGAAGGGCGACTTCACTACTGCCGTCGCGCTGATCGACGCCGGCGCGGATGTGAATCGCGTGGCGCACGGCGATGGCACGCCCATGATCATCGCCGCGCGTCGTGGCGATTTGCCGTTGGTGCAGTTGCTGCTGCAGAAGGGCGCGCTTCCCGATCTGGCGTGCGCGGGCGACGGCAACCCGCTCATCATGGCGTCGGCGCATGGTCACGACGAAATCGCCGCTGTGCTGGTCGAGCGCGGAGCGGACGTTAACGGCGTCGTTATCGGCGACGAGACGCCGCTGATCAACGCGGCGCGAACAGGCGATCTGAAACTCGTTGAGTATCTCGTCGCGCGAGGCGCCGATATCAACCTGGCCGTTCCTGCCGATCGTTCATCGTCGGCGGAAATGCGCTCGCCGCTGAGTGAGGCCACGAAGTATGGCCGACGCGCGGTCATTCAGTATCTGCTCAGCAAGGGCGCCGCGTAACCGCGCGGACAGCCATACGGGAGCGCCCATGATTATCGATGCGAAGGATCTGCAGGAAGACTCCGTGATCGAAGGCGACGTCGTCATCGCCGGCGGCGGCATGGCGGGCATCACGCTCGCGCGGCAACTTGGCGATGCGGGCCTGGACATCGTCATTCTGGAGTCGGGCGGCGCGGCGCCGGACCAACGCATGCAAGCGCTCTACAAGGGGAAGATGACGCTGGGCGGCCCGGGCAATTCGACCAGAAATCTGGACGAGTATCTGGGCTCATCCAGAGTTCGGTGTTTCGGTGGATCGGGAATGCGATGGGGAGGCAAATGCGCGCCGCTCGATGCAATCGATTTCGAGAAGCGCGACTGGATTCCGCATTCGGGCTGGCCGATCGATCGCGAACAGATGCAGCCTTTCTACGATCGCGCGTGCAGGACGCTCAGCTTGCAGGCGTTCGGGTCCGCCCCCGAGAGCGTCCTTGGAAGGAAGGACCCGCTGTTCGGGGAGCGCTCCGCTGCATTCACGCTCAGGCCGCGTCGATATTCGCTCACGACCGGCGCCATCGGCGACGGGTACTCGGATTTCATACGCTCGGCGGCCGATCATCCGCGCGTCCGCGTGTACCTGAACGCCAACTTGCGCCGGATGCGACTGAAGGATGATGGGCGGAGTGTGCACTCGCTCGAGGTGATGGAGCTGAATGGCCGCAAGCACACCGCGCGCGGCCGCGCTTACGTTCTCGCCATGGGCGGCATAGAAAACGTCCGGTTGATGCTGGTTTCCGATGACGTACACCGCACCGGCGTCGGCAATCATTCGGATTGGCTTGGTCGCGCGTTTCAGGGGCACACAGTCATCTCCCATGAGAACACCACATCGCTATCGCTTCATCGGCCCGATAGCGAACTCGCAATGTTCAATAACGCGAATCTTGACCAGCCGCATGCGGTGCTCGGCGTCACTGACGCCGCGCAGAGGAAGAGCAAGAGCGTCAATTTCACCGCGACGTTGACGTCGGAACCAACCGACGTTCCTGCGAGCAGCATCGCAATCCAATCGCTCGCGGAACGGCTGGCCGCAGCGGGACCGACTGCTCGTCGCGGCGTGTACTTCATGATCGAGCACACGCCGAATCGCGACAGCCGCCTGACGCTGTCCCCGGAGGAGGTCGACGAACTCGGCATGCCGCGGATTCGTCTGGACATGCGCTACAACCCGCTGGAGCTTGAAACTTTCGAACGTTCGGTGAGCATGCTTGCCGCGGAGCTGGGGCGTCTGGACATTGGGCGAGTGCGGTGGAGCCGGCGGCGCGAGGAGCTGATTCAGCTCATGGGTGGACCTTCACGGCATCACATGGGCGCAACCCGCATGGCGGCATCATCGACGGATGGAGTGGTCGACGAGCACTGCCGCGTGCATGGCGTCGGCAATCTGTACGTCGCCGGCAGCTCCGTTTTCCCGACCAGCGGTATCGCCAATCCAACGCTCACCCTGCTCGCACTCGCGCATCGCCTGGGGGATCACGTTGCTTCCGGAATGAGGGCGTAGCGATGAATGCACACGAATTGGATCGACGTCGGGTCTTGCAGCTGCTCGCGGCACTCGGTGTGGCGCTGGGCGCACCCGGACTTTCGGTTGCGGACAGTAGTGCGACGTGCGGGTCAGCGCTTGCGGAAGGCCTGGACATGAAGGCGGTGCGCGAAATTGGCCGCGAGTATCTGGCCGCGCACCCGGAAGCTGCTGTGCTGGCCGGTGTGATTGCGCTACTCGAAGCAGAGTCATCTGCGCAGCCATCCTCGATCGCGAAACTTCGCAAAATGATGCACGCGGACTACGCAGCGGGTCGGATCATCAACGTGTCGGGTTGGTTCTTGTCCGCGACCGAAGCTCACATTTTTGCGGGACTGAGTCGCTGCACCATGTAGTGCGGAGCAAAGCCGCCCCTTGATCGCAAGCAGTCGCTGAGAGGGATTTCGGGCGGAACTTCAACAATGCGCGTTCGTGTCGTTCTATCGAATCTCCTCCGCCGCAGGCGGCCATCTGCCGGATAAAAAACGCTCGATGGCGTCGAAAACAAAGTCCGGCGCTTCGACCCACGGTGCGTGGGCGGCGTTTTCGACAGTCAGCAAGCGCGCATTCGGCAGCAGCGCCGCCCAGTCTCTGCCGCCGCCGTACGGTGCGTTTCGATCCGCCCTTCCATGAATGATCAGAGTGGGCATCGAAGCCTTCGCGACGTCGTCGGCCGCGAATTTCAGGCTCTTCAGCGTCGGCAGTATGTTGCCGTTGAAGTGCCGAAGCATGTTGCGTTCGTTCGGAAGATCGCAGAATCCCCAGCGACTGATCTTGTCGACGTCGCCGCGGTCTGCGACGTACATCAGTCTCAATACCGACCACCATCGCTCGCATATCGCCTTCGGGTCTCCAGCCGGCGCTTCTTTCTGCATCTGACCCAGCGTCGTGAACACTTCCGCGCTCGTTGAATCGGCCCCCGTCAACTGCGCCGGATACTGCTTCGCAAAGTCAGGCTGTGCGGGTCCGATCTGAATGACACGATTCACGTGAGCCGGATGCTTCATTGCGTACAGCGCAGCGACGACGCCGACATACGAGTGCCCGATGACATCGACAGCGCCCCCGGCGACCTGACGGCGCACGGCTTCCAGGTCATCCACATCGCGATGAATACCGCCGCTCAGTTTCGAGCGATCGTCGACCGGGTCCGACCGCCCGCGGTTGCGAAGGTCATAGGCGATCAGCCTTCGGCCGGCGGCGACGCGGCGGAAGTCATCGAACAGGTAGATCGCGTTCGGCGCAATGATCGTCTGCTTGCCGGATCCCGTCGTCTGGAAGAACAGCCGGACGCCGTCGTCGGTCGTCACAAAGCCTTCGCGCACATTCAGTGCGTCACTCTCCTGTGGGATCTCCTGTGCATTGGCGCAGCCGATCAGGGATAACGATAAAAGAAGCAGCACGACGATTGTGTTTTTCATACTCGGGTTACTCACGATCAACTGCGACAATTGAAATCCATTTGCAGGTGCGCGCGCCATTGCAGCCTTCCCGACTGCCGGGTAGGCTTACTAGGCTTCATCGTACGGGTGCTCGCCCCAATCCCCGGTCATGACCAAACTCAACGCGACCGTTCGTTCAGTCACACGATTGTCCGATGGGTTCCTGATAGTCAATCGCTACGAATTCGAAACCGACAAGCATGCGGGCGGCGCGCAGGTCCTGGTTCGCGATGTCATGGAGCGTGGTCACGCCGTCGGTGTGCTCGGCTACGACCCGAACCGTGATGAAATCGTGCTCATCAACGAGTTTCGGCCGGGATGCCTGATCGCCGGCGACTACGCCTTCACGGACAATCTGGTCGCCGGCGGCATTGCGGAGAAGGAAACTGCGATCGCAGCAGCCGTTCGGGAGATGAAGGAGGAAACGAATCTCGAGCTTACGGATCCGGTTCTCGTTCATCCGGGCGCATATGTAAGTTCGGGCGGCACGTCCGAAAAGATCGCCATTGTGGTCGGCGTGGTCGATACCAGCCAGGCGGGCGGCGTCCACGGCAGCGATCAGGAATCCGAAGACATCCTCACGGTCGTCCTGTCGGCCGATGATTTTATCGACCGCGTCCGGCGCGGCGCGATCACCGATCTGAAGACCCTGGTCGCAGGCTACTGGCTCGCGGAAAACCGCCATCGCTTTCGCCAACTCTGACGCCCCCAACTGTGATGTCCGCGCGAGGTGCAATCTGTGGCGTGATCGCCCGATGTTCCCGGGGTAATCTTCAGCCCGCCTCCCGCACGTGAAGAATCCATGATCAGACCTGAACCCGTCACGCTCGAACGCTCCGGCATCCGTCTCGAGCCGCTCGCGCTCGAACATCGTGAGGGCGTCGAAGCGGCTGCGGCGGACGGAGAGTTGTGGAATCTCTGGTACACAGGCGTGCCGCGTGCAACCGAGACGCCCGCCTGGTTCTCGAACGCATTCGCCGGGCAGGCGGCCGGGCACATGTTGCCGTGGATCGTGCGCGACGTCGCCAGCGGCAGAATTGCGGGCACGACGCGCTATCACGACATCGTTGCTGCGGTGGATCGCGTCGAGATCGGTTACACGTGGTACGCGAAAAGCTGGCACAGGAGCCGGCTCAACACCACCTGTAAGCTGATGCTCCTCGAGCATGCGTTCGACCAGCTCGGCTGCAAGGTCGTCGGCCTGCGCACCGACAACTTCAACTTCACTTCGCAACGCGCCATCGAAGCGCTGGGCGCGAAGAAAGACGGTGTGATTCGCCATCATCAGCCGCGTCGCGACGGCTCTCCGCGCGACACGGTCATGTACAGCATCCTCGCGAGCGAGTGGCCGGACGTGCGTCGGCATCTCGAGCTGCGGCTGGCGCGATACGAACTTTGATAAGAGAACGGCGTCTGGTCAGGCTCCGTCGGCCAGGAGAGTCTCTCGCAGAGAGGGCAGAGATCGCTGGGGAAGGATGAGATGGCAAAAATCTGAAATCTACATCTTTCTACGTACTCAGCGATCTCTGCGAGAGAATGTGCTCAGCGGTGTTTGCGGCCTGCGCGAGGGCCTCGTCGGGACGGGTCTCGCAGATAGCGCAGAGGCGCTGAGTAAGGGTCAGCTCTCTCCGAAACCCTCTCCGGGCGTCCGCGGCTGCAGCCTGATCAGTCTCGAGTCTTCCACCGCCGCCTGCCGATGTTTCACCGCTTCGCGATATACCGGATCGCGGATCATCTCGGCGAACGCATCCACGCTCGGGTACTCGGCGATGAACACGTGATCCCAGCGTTCTGCCGGCGGGCCGATGAGCGTGAACTCGAAGCGTCCGACCCAGTGCTGGCGTCCGCCAAGTCGTTTGAAGACCGGGCCGCTCTCGCGTGCATACGCGCGATAAGCGTCCTGACCGCTTACGTCGCGACCATCCGGATATGCGGCTTTCGCCCGCAGTCGCACCAGATTCAGCATGTGGATCGAACCGGAGCGCTGCAGCGAGCGAAACTGTGCGAACTGTTCTCTGGTCGGATCGATGTAGTCGGTCATGAGATGTCCCGCGTGTCGATTTGCTTCAGGGTTTATCGCATTCATTGACCGGACTGAAGCATGACCGCCATGCGCTGGTGAATGAGATTGATCGCCTTCAGCGGCCTGAGCATGACCTTGAACTCGACGATCTGACCAGCGTCGTTCCACTTGATCAGGTCCACTCCGTTAACCAGCACTCCGTCGATCTCGGTCTCGAACTCCAGCATGGCGTCAGAGGCGCCGACGATCTCACGCACGTAGCGGAAGGTCGGGTTGAAGAAGACGTGGAACGCTGCGCTCAGATACCAGGCCGCAATCTTCCGGCCGCGTTGCGGGGTGTGAACTACTGGCGAATGAAAGACTGCATCCTCTGCGAGCAAGGCGGTCAGGCCAGATGGGTCCTGGGTCCGCACCAGGCGATGCCAGATTTCAAGAGGGTGATCAGTCACTGCGCACCTCTGTGAGTTCGTCTGAAGCCTGGCCGCCGGCCATCACGCGCGTGGTTCATCTGGCAACGCCGAATCGAAGCAGACAGGGGATGCCAAGCTTCCGGAAAGCTCTTGATGCGCTGAATTGTCTCCCAGACTTCATCCCGGAATTCTTCTCTGAGCCGCACGCGCTGCGCATTGTAGTAACGAACTGCCTCTCTCAGTCGCGACGCGCCGGAAGCAGGAAGCGTATCTTCAAATCTGTTTCCCTAGCTCGGAAAAGACCTGCTCGGCATCCACTGCGACAAGTTCCCCGGAGCGGCAAGCGGAAAGTCGATCTTCAGCTTCTTTGAGCCACTGGGCATCGAGCGACGGATCGGGTTTGTCCAAGCTGAGAATCAAATTCTCCACCAACGCTGCACGGTCGTTCGCGGGCAGCTTTAGTGCCTGATCTAGAGCGGATTTTGCTGAAGCGGCCATTGAATGGTCTCCACGCTGATCGGCAGAATGTATCAGCGGCCCTGCATGAAATCTAAACGCCATTGTTGAGCCGCGTGCGTTTCGTCACGTCGGCTCGAACAATTTGTTAGCGGTCTTGTACGCGCAACCGCCAGTAGCCAGGCTCACGACTTCCGTGCGCAACTGCCACGATATGAACTAGATCGGCGACTGCTGCGTAAACAATGGAAAATGGAAACTTGCGGAGCACGAAGTGGCGCAGATCGTCGTCGAGCTGCGAACCAAGTTCGGGGTGCTCCAGCAATAGCTGGATGACTCGTTCGACTTCATCTCCGAAGCGAAGGCCGAGCTCCGGAACTTCCGCTTCATAGCGCGAAGCAGCTTCATACAGCTCTTGCTCCGCTTCAGGATGAAATTCGTATCTCATCCGCCCAGGCGCTTGCGAAGTCGATCAAAAACAACAGGCCCCGGTACGCCCTTGACCTTGCCTTCGACGAGCTCCCGATAGCGTCGTTGTGATGTCTCCAGCCAAGCGCGCTCGACATTCGCGTCGGCGGGCGCATCCAGGTCAGCTATCAAAGTACGGATCAGGTCGATCTTGTCTTCCGAACTAAGCTCGCGGATCTCGCGCTCGATATCTTTCACTGCTCGGGCCATAGGTATCACCGTACTGTTCGTTTTCCGAGTCTAACTCCGCCGGCTTCTGACCGCTAAACGCTCCGCATGAGCCGCGAGCAAAGGCGCCTCGCCTTCGCGAGTCGGGCATGCGCAGCGTGCGGATTCGATGCGGTTGTCAGAGCTGCTTCTTTGGAGCATAAAGAACCCGAAAAGACATAGACGTTTCTGGGCCGGTCCTGCTGCGTTCGTACTTCACATCAGTGAAGGCCTGGGCGCCGCATACGAACGTCGGACCAAATTGTTTGTACTCGTTGAAGCTGCGATCGAAGTAGCCAAAGGTTGAGCGGTCAGGGCGAGATCGAAGTCCAGACATCCGAGAAGCACCACTGGTGAATAGGCTGTGCGCACTGGCCACTGGAATGCAACACGCCTGCACCTCATCTCCGACTGTACGCGCATGGGCGCTGGTCCGAAATATCTCCTCTGCCAGCAGCCGCATGACTGCAGCTTCCGATCCTTCACGGCCATTGGCTCGACGAATCGAACGAAGCAAAGCTACGTCTCTGTCAGGACGAAGATGTTCGCCAACCGCAAAAACGGCCGCTTGCTCGCCAGGCTGCAAGGTTCGAGTGTTTATTCGAAAACTATCCCGAGCCGTAGCAGAAGGATTCATGTCGTTATGGTGGCAGTTGGAAATCACCGCCATGTGCGGCTTCATAATCCATTCTGGTCCAAACGGCGCCCAACCGCACATCAAGAATGCGTGGCGGCGCAGCTCTGCCGGTATTGAATGCAACGCTGCGGGCGCTCGCGATGCGAGTGTCTCTGCAGCCTGGCCTGCATGATGACAGCCCGCTTCCGCGAGAGCAGTGCCGATCCATTCGTTCGTCGGAACTCGGCCAAACCGCGCGAGGCCGGTGTACCCAATCACGTTCACATGGCACAGGCTCACGACCTTGCACTCATCTTCGCTCGCTACTTCCCCTTTGCGGCAGCCGGCGCCATACGTCAGCCTGCGGTCTGCCACGAGGAATGCGCAGTCCGTCGTGATTGCGGCCAGGATCTGTGTCATCTGGGCAGCTCTAACGAGGCTGTAGAAAAACTCCAACGCGACATTCTGCCATCGAAACGCCGCTCAATTTCGCGCACGAGAGTGCGCTGCTTTTCGATTTGATTCGCGTTTTCGAAAAGTACCTGATCATTTTCGAGTGACCGCAGAGTTTTTCTACAGCGTCAACGCTGCGCGTGAGCCGCGAGTAACGGCGCTTCGCCGTTGCGAGTCGGGTGCGCGCAGCGCACGCA
>JBOHZJ010000114.1:0-4656 GCA_050738395.1 Steroidobacter sp. | reverse complement strand
CCGGATGGCATGAACGACGCGTTAGCGCGTGCAGCGCTTGAGTAAGTGGCGAGGAACCCGAGCTGGCGGAGGCGCTCGATCTGTCTAAAAAGGCGAAAACGTCGCGTTTCGCGCCGAGCGCGCTGACATCGCGACCGAGGGATAGAACAATGACGAGCACGGAGTCACTACGACAATCAGCTCGGCTGGTGGATCCGTCGTCCAGCCGCCGCATCTCAGTGGGGCGAAAAAAATGAAGCACATCCTCAAACTTCCGTTTGCTGCGCTCCTGATTATTGCTGCTGTTTTCCTGAACGTCTCCAATGCAGCGAGCGTCGCATACGAATTCGACGCAGAGGGCCGCGTCTCACGAGCGACGTATCAAAACGGCACGTACGTCGATTATTCGTATGACGCGAACGGCAATCGCACGTCCGCGGTCATGACCATTCCGCCGGACGTGACGGCGCCCACTGCGCCCGCAACGCTCACCGCAAACCGCGTCTCGCACACCAGGACTGATCTGAGCTGGGCCGCTTCCACGGATATCGTTGGCGTCACTGGCTATCGCGTCGAACGCTGCACAGGCGCGACGTGCACGACCTTCGCTCAGCTCACGACGCGAACGACAACGACGTATTCCAATACTGGGCTGACCGCAGGGACGACGTACCGCTATCGCGTCCGCGCGGTCGATGGAGCTGGCAATCTGTCGGGCTATTCGCCGATCGCGACATCCGCGGCGCTCGAGACGACGCCGCCTAGCACGCCTGCATCGCTCACCGCCACGGCGATATCCCAGACACAGATCAATCTGAGCTGGGCCGCTTCGACCGACAACATCGGCATCCTGAATTATCGCGTCGAGCGTTGCACGGGCGCGGCGTGCACCAACTTCTCACAGATCACGACGCGCACGACGACGACGTACTCCAATACGGGCCTGAGCGCAGGTACGAGTTATCGCTATCGCGTTCGCGCGAGCGATGCGGCGGGGAATCTCTCGGGCTACTCGCCGATCGCGAATGCGACCACGCTGGACACCACCGTGCCGACGACGCCGGGAGCGCCGACATTCTCCAACCTGACTGCGACCTCGGCAACGGCTAACTGGACCGCCTCGACCGACAACGTCGGCGTCGTTGGCTACAACTATCGTCTGAACGCGGGTACGTGGCAGACGCTCGGCAATGTGACTTCCGTGGCGCTTACCGGGTTGTCGCCGGGGACGAACTACACGTTCGAAGTTCGTGCGCGAGACGCCGCGGGCAACCTGAGTGCGATCGCATCGAGCACATTCTCACTCTCTGATTCCACGGCGCCAGGAGCGCCAGGTACGCCTGCGATCAGCAGCATCACGGCGTCATCAGCGACGGCGACCTGGTCGGCAGCGACGGACAACGTCGCAGTCACCGGTTACGACTATCGCCTCGATGCCCAGGCGTGGCAAACGCTGGGCAATGTGCTCACGGTCAATCTGACCGGGCTGACACAGGCGACCAACTATACTTTCCAGGTGCGTGCAAGGGACGGCGCCAACAACATTGGCGCTGCAAGCTCCACGACGTTCATGTCGTTGGACACGAGCCCCCCGGGCGCCCCAGGTCCGCTGTCCTTCAGCTCGATCACCATGACAACCGCCACCGTGAACTGGACGGCGGCGAGCGACAACGTCGGCGTGACCGGCTATCGGTATCAGGTGAACTCGGGGGCGTGGCAAACGCTCGGCAACGTCACCACCGCCGGACTGACCGGCCTGACTGCTGTGACGACTTACAGCGTCGCCGTAAGCGCTCGTGACGCGGCGGGCAACTGGGGACCCGCGAGGACGGGCTCGTTCACTACACCCGACACCGCAGCGCCAAGTGCGCCGACGGGTCTCTCTGCATCGGCGCCGAGCTCGAACAGAGTGAATCTCAACTGGTCCGTGGCGTCGGACAACATCGGCGTGGCCGGCTACAGGATCTATCGCAACAGCGTCTTCATCAATACGAGCGGTACGAACAGCTATGCCGACGCCAGCGTCGTGGGCACGACGACATACTCGTATCAGGTGAGCGCGTACGATGCCGCCGGAAACGAGTCTGGTCGCTCCTCTGCCGCGGGCGTTACAACGCCGGACACGATCCCGCCGAGCGATCCTTCAGGGTTGTCGGCTGCAGCCGCGAGCACGACGCAGATCAATCTGAACTGGAGCGGCTCCTCCGATACAGGCGGCTCGGGTCTCGCTGGTTATCGCGTATATCGCAATGGCTCGCATGCAGCGACTGTCGGATCCACCTCGCACAGCGACACGGGGCTGAGCGACGGTGTGGCGTACACCTACTATGTGACGGCAGTGGACGGCGCCGGAAATGCTTCGGGCGCTTCCAACAGCGCCAGCGCGACGACGCCTCAGGCGCTGCGGGCGGGCACGACAGGGTCCTGGATCTGGTACAAGGCTGGAACTCAGCCGGTGTCACAATCGCCGCCCGCAGTCGTGAACGCCACAGGCGGGGCAGGAGGCTATACGTACGCCTGGGAGTACGTCTCTGGTGACACGGCCATCGCGGTTGTCTCTCCCACATCCAGCTCGACCATCTGGTCCCGAGCGTCGACTACCCTTGGCGTAACACATTTTGCTTACTGGCGCTGCCGGGTGAGGGACTTGAACGGTACGGTTGTCTACACCGGCAACGTGTACGTGGAGTTCAGGCGCGACAGCGGGAACTGATCGCCCGAAGCACTAGTTGCAGACAAAGTGAAGCCCCGTCGAAGAAGGCGGGGCTTCGTGCTTCATATCCTTTAATCGGGAGAAAAGAACCCCTACTCAAGTTTCGGGGCGGAGATGAAGCGCTGAAGAGCTTGGATTTCGGCTCATGGTTCGTGAAACGCCATAAGACCGTTTCCGTGACCACTCTGCCGATAACTTCGCAACTTCCATAGATGTGACGTCCGGGCGCAGGCCAAGGTTCCAGGGAAAACGTTTTCGATCTGGTTATCACACGGCGCGTCGGGCAGGAACCTAAGGCGGCCCTGCACAGTTCGACTACCCGATGGAAGCAAACAACCGGGTGCAGGCGCAGCTCGCGCGAGACGACGCGAATCGACTCGCGAAGGCGACCTCGAGCGCCGCCGCATTCGCCGTCAGGTGAGCCGCCGCATGATCGACGACCTCTGGTACAAGAACGCTGTCATCTACAGCCTCGATATCGATACGTTCATGGACGCGAACGGCGACGGCGTCGGCGACTTCGAGGGGCTGATCCGGAGACTCGACTATCTGGATTCCCTCGGCGTCGATGCGCTGTGGCTGGCCCCGTTTCAGCCTTCGCCGAAGAAGGACAACGGCTACGACATCTCTGACTACTACGGTGTGGACCCCGCTTACGGGTCGAGCGGCGATTTCGTCGAGTTCATGACTCAGGCGAAGAAGCGCGGCATGCGCGTGATTCTGGATCTGGTCGCCAATCACACTTCGAACGAGCATCCCTGGTTCAGGCAGGCGCGCCGGAATCCCGACTCCCCGTATCGCAACTGGTATTTATGGTCGAAGAAGCGCCCGCCCAACTGGAACAAGGGCATGGTGTTCCCTGGCGTGCAGAAGGCCGTGTGGACGCGCGACCCGCTGGCGCGCGAGTACTACCACCATCGCTTCTACGAGTTTCAGCCGGATCTCAATGTGGACAACCCCGAGGTGCGCGCGGAGATCCGGCGCATCATGGGCTACTGGCTGCAGCTCGGCATAGACGGTTTTCGCCTCGATGCTGTGCCCTTCATCATCGAACCGTCACAAGGCGGCAGCAAGGGAAAACTCCGTTTCGAATACCTGGCCGAAATGCGCCAGTTCCTGCAATGGCGGGCCGCGGACGCCGCGCTTCTTGGCGAGGCGAACGTACTGCCGCAGGAGAACAAGAAGTACTTCGGCGATGGCCGCGACGGGCTGAGCATGATGTTCAACTTCTTCGCGAACCAGCACCTGTTTCATTCCCTGGCTGCGGAGGACGCAACTTCGCTCGCAGAGGCGTTGCGCGCCACGCGGGACATTCCCCCGACTGCGCAATGGGGTGTGTTTCTGCGGAATCATGATGAGCTGGATATCGATCGGCTGCCCAGGGCGAAGCGGGAACTTGTCTTTGAGCGTTTCGGGCCGGACCCGAACATGCAGCTTTACGGCCGCGGTATACGAAGGCGGCTTGCATCCATGCTCGGCGACCGCCAGCACATCGAGCTTGCGAACAGTCTGCTGTTCTCGTTGCCCGGTGCGCCGGTCATGCGCTACGGCGATGAGATCGGTATGGGCGAGGACCTGTCATTGAAGGAACGCGATGCAGTGCGCACGCCGATGCAGTGGTCGAACAAACCCAATGCGGGCTTTTCGACGGCGAAGCGCCTCGTGCACCCGGTGATCTCGGGAGGTCCCTATGGTTATCAAACCGTAAGCGTCGAAGCGCAGCGCCGCGATCCAGGTTCGCTGCTCAACTGGATGGTGAACCTGATCCGGACGCGCAAGGAATGCCCGGAGATCGGCTGGGGCGAGTGGACGCTCTTGCGCACCGGCTCGAAAGCGGTGCTGGGCATCTGCTATTCGCGGCGCGGCAATCGCGTTGTCGTGCTGCACAATTTCAGCCGTCGGCCCCGGCAGGTCAGGCTGCGCGTCGAAGGCGAAGACGGCCGGACGCTTGCGAATCTGATGGA
>JBOHZJ010000113.1:0-5401 GCA_050738395.1 Steroidobacter sp. | reverse complement strand
GGGCAGTAGGCGCAGCAGATGTTCCCGAATCAGATCCAGCGGATCGATGGAGTTGAGCCGCGCTCGCTTCCGGACGCAGTTCTGAATGCGACGCAGCCTCTGGTGCTGAAGGGACTCGTTGCAAAGTGGCCCGTCGTGCGCGCCGGGCTCGAATCCGATGAAGCAGCGGCCGCTTACCTGCGCAGGTTCTATCGCGATGCAACCGTCGGCGCCATGCTCGGGATGCCGGACATCGACGGACGCTTCTTCTACAACGAGGATCTCAGCGGCTTCAATTTCCGGCCGGTGAAGATCAAGCTCGACACCGTACTCGATGAGATCGCACGGCATCAGCACGCCGAGAGACCGCCCGCGATCTATGTCGGCTCGACCACCGTGGATGTCTGCCTGCCCGGTTTTCGCGCTGAGAACGATCTCGACCTGGGCGACAGACAACCGCTCGCGAGCGTGTGGATCGGCAACCGTACGCGCATCGCCGCTCATCACGATCTTCCGGACAACATCGCTTGCGTGGCGGCGGGTCATCGACGCTTCACCCTCTTTCCGCCGGGCGAGCTCGGCAATCTGTACATCGGTCCGCTCGACTTCACACCTGCGGGCCAGGCGATCAGTCTCGTTGATTTTGCGAAACCCGATTTCGAGAAGTTTCCGAAGTTCGCGGAGGCCCTGAAGACTGCGCAGGTCGCCGAGCTCGGTCCGGGCGACGCCATTTTCATTCCGAGTATGTGGTGGCACCACATCGAGTCGCTCGACAGCTTCAATGTGCTCGTCAATTACTGGTGGCGCCAATCGCCCCCCTGGATGGATTCGCCGATGAACGCGCTCATGCTTGCGATCATGAGCGTGCGCGACCTGCCGCCGGAGCAACGCAAGGCGTGGCGCGACCTGTTCAATCACTATGTGTTCGAAGCGGATGACCACACCACGAATCACATTCCGCCGAAGGCTCGCCGCGTGCTGTCGCCACTCGACGCCGAGGCAGCTCGCGAGCTGCGCGCGCGACTGCTACAGAAATTGAATCGATGACGGGAGACTCAGTCGTGGACCATAAACCTATCAAGAGAGTCGTCATCGCCGGCGGCGGCACCGCCGGCTGGATGGTCGCCGCGGCTCTGTCGAAGATCCTCGGCAAGGTGCTCGACATCAAACTGATCGAGTCGGATGAAATCGGCACTGTCGGCGTCGGCGAGGCCACGATTCCTACGCTGGTGACGTTCCATCGCCTGCTGGAAATCAACGAGCAGGAATTCATGGCCGCCACACAAGGCGTCTTCAAGCTGGGCATCAGCTTTGAGAACTGGCGCGACCTCAACGAATCCTACATTCACTCGTTCGGCACGACTGGCAAGGATCACTGGACGGCGGGCTTTCAGCATTTCTGGATGAAGGGTCGCGATCGCAGACTCGCCGGCGAATACGGCGACTACTGCCTGGAACTGAAGGCCGCGCAGGAAAACCGCTTCGCACACCTGCCGCGCATCGGAATGAACTACGCCTTCCACATCGACGCCACCCTGTATGCGAAATTCCTGCGTAAGTTCAGCGAACGCTTCGGCGTCGAGCGCATCGAGGGCAGGATTGTCGAAGTCAGAACGCATGCCGAATCCGGATACATCCAGTCGCTCAGGCTCGACTCCGGATCAGAGATCGAGGGAGATCTGTTCATCGACTGCACCGGCTTTCGCGGCCTGCTGATCGGGCAGACGATGCACGTGGAGTATGAAGACTGGTCGCACTGGCTTCCCTGCGACAGCGCCATCGCAGTGCAAACCGAATCGATCAGCGAAGCCGTACCCTACGTGCGCGTGATTGCGGGCGAAGCTGGTTGGCAGTGGCGCATTCCACTGCAGCACCGCGTCGGCAACGGAGTCGTTTACTCCAGCCGTTACATCGACGATGACCGGGCCAGGCAGACCTTGCTGTCCAGCGTCGATGGGCGGGTGCTGACTGAGCCGCGGGTCATCAAGTTCCGGCCCGTTCAGCGGCGCCAGACCTGGAGCAAGAACTGCGTCGCCATCGGGCTGGCCAGCGGTTTCCTCGAGCCTCTGGAGTCGACCAGCATTCATTTGATTCAGCGTGGCGTCATCCGCCTCATGCAGATGTTCCCTAAAGCAGGCGTCATGCAAACCGACATCGACGAATACAATCGCCAGACCGCGGTGGAGATCGAACACATCCGGGATTTCATCATCCTTCACTATCATGTGACGAACCGTCAGGACACGCCGTTCTGGCGCGACTGCCGCAATATGGACATTCCGGCTTCGCTCAGGCATCGAATCGATCTTTTCCGCGAGACCGGCCGCGTTTTCCGCGCGCCCAACGAGTTGTTCGCCGAGAACTCCTGGATTCAGGTCATGTTGGGTCAGGGGATCATGCCGCAGCAGCATCATCCAGTCGCCGATCTGATGGGAGACGAGGAGTTGTCGCGATTTCTCGAAGGCATCAAGTCGTCCGTCGACAAAACCGTCACGCAACTGCCGAAACACCAAGCCTACGTCGAACAGTACTGCAAGGCGCCGGATAAGCGCGTTGCAGCTTCCTAGGCAGGCGTAGCAAATCAATGGCGAACATCTACGAAGTCGCGGAGCTGGCCGGCGTGTCGCTGGCCACCGTTTCGCGAGTCATCAACCCCGGCGCGAAGGTCAGCGAAAAGACGCGAGCGAAAGTGCTGTCGGCGATGAAGGAGCTTGGGTTCAGGCCGAACTCCATCGCGCAGTCGCTGGCGACGCGCAGTTCCAACAGCGTCGGCGTGCTCGTGTCCGAGCTGCACGGTCCGTTCTATGGCGCGATGCTGAGCGCGATCGAGGAGACGCTGCGCGGTGCAGGCAAGTTCGTCCTCGTCGCCGCCGGCCATAGCAAGGAGGAACAGGAGCGCGAAGCCATCAGATTCCTCGTCGGCCGCAATTGCGACGCATTGATCGTGCACGTGGAAGCGCTGCCCGACAAATTTCTGGTGGAGCACAACCAGAAGTCCACACCCTTGGTCGTGGTCAATCGCAAAGTGCGCGGGCTCGCGGATCGGTGCTTCAGTCTGAACAACGAACTCGGGGGTTATCTGGCGGCGCAGTCGCTGCTGCGTCTCAAGCATCGCAAAATCGCCTACATCTCCGGCCCGCTCGACTTCGTCGATGCTCGACAGCGACTCGAAGGCCACAAACGCGCACTCGCGGAGGCGCGCGTCGCGTTCGACCCGCGCCTGCTGCACGAAGGCGACTATCACGAGACCGGCGGCGGCGACGCCCTGACCCATCTGTTCGACAAGGGCATCGCATTCTCCGCCGTCGTCTGCGCCAACGATGATATGGCTGCGGGCGCAATGGCGGCCGCACACGATCGCGGCTTGAAGCTTCCCGAAGAGCTGTCGATCGTCGGTTTCGACGACGCGCCGATATCGCGATACGTCTATCCCAAGCTGTCTACCGTGCACTATCCGATCACCGACATGAGCCACATGGCGGCCCGCTGGGTTCTCCGGAACGTGTACCAGCACGAAAATCTCGAGGTTCAGCAAGCATTCGAACCAAGCTTCATAGAGCGCGATTCTGTCAGCCGACCCGCGTGATTGGATGACTCGACCCGATGCTCGGTCGCTGTCAAACTGCTACTTCGTCTCCTGTCGACAATCGTGATCCGCACAGTTTGCGACGTCGTTGGGCCGCACGAGCACCGGCAACAACGATGGAGTGGATCTCAATGCGCGATCGACTGTCAGTAATCGGCTAGAGCGCCGAACTAACTCGGCGCCGAGCTTCCCAGTGCGGCGGCGAGTGCGTTCACAAGACCGCGCCCGGCGGATCCATCCTGGTCGAGCATTGGATTGTAGATCGCGACTTCCATGCCGACGACCTTGCCGCTCCCGAGCGCAATCCGCAGAGCTGCGATGAGTTCGTTCCACGTCAGGCCATCAGCGAGCCGATAGTCGACTGCAGGCATGAGCTCATCGTTCACGCTGTCCGCATCGAGATGAATGAAGAAGCCTTCGAGTTCGGGACGGGTGAGATGGGTCACGGCTTCGCGTGCTGCGACTTCGACCCCAGCGCGCCGAACAGCCTGGAGATCCATGGCACGCAGTGCAGGCGGTAGCGGCTGACTGCCATAGTGCGCCTGCTCTTCTGCGTCACGATATCCGAACAGAAACACATCGTCTTCGCGCACTAACGGGCGCCGACCTTCAATGTCTGTCAGCAGGCGCGGTCCGTAGCCGGTGGCGAAAGCGAGATCCATCGACGCGGCCTCGCCATTCGGATTGGCTTCCGGCTGATAGAAGTCCGCGTGGCCATCGATGAAGAGCAGGCCATAGCGACCGCGCCGCTTCATGGCGAGCGTTGAACCCAGCACGATCGAGCAGTCGCCGCCGAGCACGAGCGGAAACTCGCACGCGTCGATGACTTCGTTGATTGCGTCCGCGAGTTGCGGCGTCCACGTTGCGATCGCGTGCGCATTCAACGTCAGCGTCTGCGGATCCCGGACCGGGCTGTATGACGGCGTGTCCAGTCGCTTCACGACGCGCCCGCCAATGCGCGCCGCGAGGCCCTCATCGAGCAACCTCTGCGGGAGCATGTCGACGCCGGTCTCCTTCAATCCAAGTATGGAAGGCGCTTCGATGATGGCGTAGGCCCGGCTCGGATTCGGCCGGATCATGGTTGCTCCGGATGACGTAGCGAGCGTTCGCGGACACGGCCGTGCTGCACGCGGGCGTCTAGCCGCAATCTCCCACAGATCAGAGTGGGTGATCGCGTTGTCACTCGTTATGCGAGGCTCTCGGACCAGAGCTAAGCGATTGCGGCGACGGTTCCAGAGAGGCTTTCCCCTGCTCGCCGCGACCTGCCCAACAGTTTTCGATGGAGGTTTTGAAGCGCCTCATGTCCGCATCGATCTGCCGCCTCGGATCGCGGCCGAACAACTTCGCGACTGTGTGCCCCAGGGCGTTCGCGGGCGGGCGGTACGTCATGCGCACATGGACGCGCGTCCCGTAGCTCGTGGGCTCGAATTGCACCACGCCCGAATTCTGCACTGACGACTCCTTCACGGTGCGCCACGCGAGCAATTCGTTCGGCACGTCGGCGGTCACTTCTGCGTCCCATTGCACCGGCATACCGGCCGGGCCATCCACGACCCAGTGATAGCGCGTATCGTCGATCCTGCTCACTTCACGGATATGGCTCATGAACTCAGGCAAGCTCTCGAGATCGCGCCAGCACGCATAGACTTCATCCACCTCGGCGTACACTTCCATCGTCTTCTGCACGAGCACGCCGTCGGCGTCGCTTGCGCGAATGCCAACGAGATGCGACAGCGGCGCGTTGCAGATGCTGCGCGCCAGTAGCGCTGCGCCGCCCGCGGCCACGCCATAGCCCACAGCATCACGTCTCGCTACGCCGCCGAGCACCAGCGCGAA
>JBOHZJ010000112.1:0-16567 GCA_050738395.1 Steroidobacter sp. | reverse complement strand
GCGTGCGCGCTGGGGACATTGAACAACTGGAGCGCCTCGCCGCGCAGTTCCCGACGCGCGAACGGTTCATCACCGAACTGACGCTCGATCCGCCGCAAGTCTCGGGCGATCTCGCGGGCGATCCGCTACTGGATGAGGACTATCTGATTCTTTCCACCGTGCATTCCGCGAAGGGCCAGGAATGGGACTCCGTGTACGTTCTCAATGTCGCGGACGGCAATTTCCCGAATGAGCACGCCGCCGGTCGACCGGATCTGATCGAGGAGGAACGTCGTTTGCTCTACGTCGCGATGACGCGCGCAAAACAGAACCTGCATCTGATCGCGCCGCTCAAGTACTACATCACACAGCAAAGCCGGACTGGCGATGCACACGTTTACGGTGCGCGCAGCCGGTTCATGACGGATAAGTTGCTCAAGCAGTTCGAGCAGAAAGCCTGGCCTGCGTCGGCCGGCGCACCCGTTCCTCCACTGGATGCGAAACAGAACGTGCGCGTCGACGCCGCGGCGGCGCTGCGCGCGATGTGGGAGTAGTCGCGGTTCCAAGACGCCTTTCATGTCATCGTCGAACGAAGCCGCGCGTTATATACGCGGATGGCCACAACGAATGGCGTCGAATGAGCAACGAGTCAGTGCCGACTACACGCGCGATCCTGTGTGCACTTGCCGTAGTGCTATACGGCTGTTCAAGCGGCGGCAGTTCGCCTGCACCGGTCGAGCCTGCGCCTCTGGACCCGTTCACGGCTGTCGATCAGGCTGCGCGTGCGGCGTTCGTCGCGGAAGGAGTCTCGGGGATGGGGCTGGCGATCTACGACCGCAAGGGCGTCAAAATCTTCGAGCGTATGTATGGCGACTTCGCGCCAGATCGGCGCGTCGCGATCGCGTCGGCGTCCAAGCTTGTATCAGGCGTCGTTCTCTTTCGCCTCATTGACCGCGGCTATCTCTCGCTCGATTCCACAACCGGCGCCGTGCTTGGTTGGACGGGCGATCGGTCGGCCATCACGCTGCGCCACCTGCTGTCGTTTACCTCCGGCCTCGATCCATCGCACGCTTGCATATTGCAGGCAACCATCACGCTCGCTGAATGCGTCGATCGCATCGCCATGACGGATCTCATCGCAGCGCCGGGAACGCGCTTCGATTACGGCAGCACGCATCTGCATGTCGCCGCGCGAATGGCCGAGGTCGTGGTCGGCGAATCATGGAACGAGATATTCGCCGCGGAACTGCGACGGCCGCTCGGACTTCCGCCCGATCTCGCCTACTACACGCACCCGCAGCAGGCCAACGGCGTCACCAATCCGCTTATTGCAGGCGGTCTGCGGACATCGATGAACGACTACGCGCGACTGCTGCAGTTCGTCTTCGACAAGGGACGCTGGCAGGAGACCGCGCTGCTGGCGCCGGAGGTGTTCGATGAGCAGGCTGTCGAACTCTATCCGGACGCCGTCGTCGGCAACTCGCCTGCGCAGAATAGTGGTTTCGACTTTCGCTACGGTCTCACGGCCTGGCTCGAGTGCGATGCGCCGGCGACCGGCTGCGCGACGGTTTCTTCTCCGGGCGGATTCGGCTTCACGCCGTGGATTGATCGTGGCGCGGGTTACTTCGCAATCCTCGGGATGGAATACACCGAGAATAGTGCGGGTGTGGTTGCGTTCGCGGTGGAGCTCGAGCAGCAGCTCAAGCCGCTCATCATTCAAGCGACGCCTTCGGCGGACTTGCCGACGTCCGGCGGCAGTTGGCCTCTTTCCCACCCGACGCCCTGGGACGGCAGAACTCGCAGCTATCAGCTGCATCTGCCGACGGGTTTCATGCCGGGCGACGGCGCTGTTCGCCCGCTCGTGGTCGCCTTGCACGGCGGCGGCGGCAACGGCCCGCAGTTCGAAAGCGCCAGCGGCTACAGCCTCAAGGCGGATGCCGAAAACTTCATCGTGGTCTATCCCTCAGGCATTGGCGCGTTGGGCACATGGAACGCAAGCACCCACTGCTGCGGTCCAGCCAACGTACAGAATGTCGATGACGTGCGCTTTCTGAAGGATCTGGCGGCCAGACTCTCGGCGCAGTACGCAATCGATTCCAGGAAGGTGTTCGCCACCGGCCATTCGAACGGCGGGGTGATGTCGTGGCGATTGGGATGTGACGCGCCGGAAGTCTTCTCCGCTATCGGCCCGAACGCCGCCGACTCCACCACGCTGCATTCCGACGGCGCGCCTTGCGACCTGGGCAGCCGTCGCGTGCGGGTCGTGAATCTGCACGGCGACGCCGACGACAGGATGCCGTATCGCGGCGGCGCCGGCAGCGGTGCGGAACCCTATGTGCGGCAGCCTGTCGAGGATCCGGATTCGACCCTGCATGGCGGACAGACCGATATCGGCCTGTGGACCGCTCTGAATGGCTGCGACTTCACGCCGCTGGACACCGTCACGACGTCCGGCTACGTGAAGAAAACTTTTTGTGGTGCGAGCGCAGTCCAGGTCGTGAACTACAAAGTTCTGGGCGGTGGACACGAGTGGTACGACACGAGCAATAGCACGCTTTCCAGCACAGACACTACGTGGAGCTTCTTCGCGAGTGGGGCGCCGATTGCTATGCAGTGAGAACATCTGAACTGCAGGCAGGCGCTGCGGCCGCACCTCGGGCGGTGTAAGCATGCTTCGTTACGCGCAGACTGCTTTATGATCGGGTTGAGCGCCGTCACGCGTCTCTGCGAGAAAGACGGCCGCGGCGACGAAGCGAAGCACAATGACTGAACCGAACCGACTGCCCCCGGGCCAGTACGAAATTGACGCATTTCCGCGTTTCGGATTGACTCGATTCGCCTACCGCTTTCCGAACGACCCCGGGCGCATTCAGTTGCGGATCGCAGGCGATGTCGAGCAGCCGGAGAGTATTCGCAGTGAACTGCGCGATCTGGTTCGCATCGAGCAAACCTCCGATTTTCATTGCGTCACGACCTGGTCGAAGCGTTCTCTGCACTGGAGCGGTTTTCGATTCGCGGATTTCTACGAGCGCATCGTCGTTCCACGCGCGCGACCACAACGGGACGCGACGTTGGTGATTCTCCGGGCTCAGGATGGATACGCAGTCAGTCTGCCGCTGGCGGATCTTCTGGCGGAGTCGGTGCTGCTCGCCGATCATTTGAACGGCAAGCCTTTGACGATCGAGCACGGAGCGCCGCTTCGGCTCATCGCGCCGGCGCACTACGGATACAAGAACGCGAAGCACCTGTGCGGCATCGAGTTCTGGCGCGACGATCGCATGTATCGGCCCGCGGCTTTTCGATTCATGGATCATCCCAGAGCGCGCGTTGCGCTGGAGGAGCGAGGCCGCTGGGCGCCAGGCTGGCTCTTACGCCGTCTGTATCGACCATTGATCGGTTCAACCGTGCGTCAGTTTCAGCAGGCCCTGGACAAGCACTCGGCGCGCAGCTCGGCGCCAAAATGAGGATGACCGACGTGACGATCAGGGCAAGCGTATTGAGTTTGATCACATGTGCAATGTGCCCGACACAGGCAGCCGCGGAATCAACCGCGGCCGAAGTATTCAGGCAGCTGAGTTCTCTCGCAGGTGTGTGGGAAGGCAAGTTCTCGAACGGACGCGCCCATGGCGTGACGTACAAGTTGACGGCCGGCGACAGCGTGCTGGTGGAAACCTGGTCGCTCGCGCCCGGTCGTGAATCGATGACGCTCTATCACATGGACGGTGACACGCTCATCGCCACGCACTACTGCCCGGCGGGAAATCAACCGACCTTGCAGTTGGCGGCGCCCTCCGCCGATACAGACTTCGTGTTCGAGTTCAGATCCGCAACAAACCTGGTGCAACCCATCGCAAGCCACCAGCACCAATTCGAGATACGGTTGCTGAACAAGGACAGCTTCTGGCGTAGCGAGACCTATGTCGAGAAAGGGGAAGGGACATCGGAAGCGGTCACGTACACGCGGCGAGTCGACCAGCAGCGCGGCGACTGACTTCGCTGTTCGGCGCAAAATCTCATGCGCGGCGCGGTTTCCAGTCGCCGGCGCTCACAACAGGAAGCGGCTTGCCTCTGCGAAAGGTTCGCGAGCCGGCCACGTGGGGCACAAGATCTCGATCAGCGCCATGAGATCGTCGAGCGCCGCGAATGGATCCTCGACGTCGTTTACTTCGGCAGGCAAGCCGCCGTCGCCGACAATCAGATAGTCAGTGTGCTTCTCGGAGGAGTTCATCGAGCAAGGACTCCCGGTCGAACAGGCGGAAGTATTCCCGAACCTCTTCCATCTTCAGTTCAGGGCGGTTGGCCCGCAACAGGGCGCGAATGTCCTCGAGATCTTGAGTGCGACGCGCATCATTCACAAGCCCCTGCAGCTTGAACGCGATCAACCCTTCTGTGCTGATGACTCTGAGGTCGCCAAGCGAGGTCTTCCGATCGATTGCATCGGCGAGCAATCGTCGGGCAATCGGGCGATGAGCGTATAGCAGGTCGAGACGTTCATCACCGCGACCGTAGTTGCAGGCGTCCGCACTGCGATGCAGGCAAACGTAGTCCAGCTTCAACAGCTCTCTGTCGATCTCGTCTGCCTGATCCTGATCGACGAGAAGGTCCACATCCTGAGTTGCACGTACGACTTTGTGGGAAGCGAGCGCAAGCCCACCAATCAGCGCATGGCGCACGCCTATTCGATTGAAGAGGGAGAGAACCTCCGTAATCTGTCTACCAAGGCGGGAAACCGCGCCCATTCACGACACCTGGTCAAATCGGAAGCTCATTGCGCCAGATGCACGACGACTCGTCAATGCAAGCTCGTGAGGCAGTCTGCAGCATCGTCCACCAGAGCCCCTGGTGGCTCGCGGCTTCGCTACGAGGCATGAACTCTGCCTTCATCCGAGTATGCAAGCATCGGCATGGAAGGTTTTGCGCCGCTTCGTCCCGTACGACCGGCGGTTCGTCCCAGATGGCTTGCGCGAGACGTATCTGTGCTGAACATAGCGTCTCCATCTGAATCAGGTGCACGAATGACGTTCGAACCCTCGTTCTATCGAGCGGCCGCGGTATGCTCGGCTCTCTCGGCGATAACCACGCTGCTGCTCATCCTTCTTCCTGAGCTCTACGCGCCGGTCGAGGGTTTTGACGGAAGAATGCGACGCGTGACCGATCCTGCGTACGTAGTTCGCTCGTGGGTTTACCTGGTCCATCCCTTTCTCGTCATGACGGCGGCGCTCGCTGTCGCAATGCACATTCGACGGAGCCACCCGGCGGCAGCGCTGATCGGCATGCTCGGATTTGTCATGTGGGGATTCACGGAGGCAGGGCAGCAAACGCTGACTGTTTTTGCCTTCGATCGCTGGCGCACGGCGTGGCTTGCAGGCGACGAACTTGTCAGAGCTCACATCCAGACCAGCAGCGCCATCTACGATGGCCTATGGGATGCGATGTACTTCCTGCTGTTGCTGGGCTTTGCGATCGGCAATGCCGCCTTCGGCATAGCGCTCATGAAAGGACGCGGCCTCACGCGCATTGTCGGCGGATTCTTCCTGGCCGCATTCGCGCTGACGTTCACGATCATCGCCGGCGAACTGCGCTGGTTCACGCTGCCCGAGCCACTCTCGGGTTGGCTCTATCCATTGATACAGCCGCTCGGCCGACTACTGATCGGCCTCGAGTTGTGGCGCGCAGCGGAAGATCGTGTGCTCGGGACGTCGGATGTCCCGCGATGAAGGCGGCCGCAGATCATTCCTGGCGCCGCCGGGCGTTCATTTACGCGCCGAACGCGACAATCCTGAACGCTTCGCGCCTTTAGAGACGGTACAGCACACTGAGTGAGTAGTGCTCGAGATCAGTTTCACCGGCCGTACTGTTGGCGTCGAGCTTCCCCGTCCACTGATACTCCAGTCGGACTCCCCAGCGTTCAGCGAACGACCAATCCACCCCTAAGCCGCCAAGCCACACGTCATTGGCAAATGCTTCCGATCTCGGGATCGAACGCGGACCGCGATCGACTTCCTGAGAGCTGAACAGCACACCGCCGCGTAGAAACAAATCAACTCCCGCTCCCGCCGGCAAGACGCCGAGCAGCGAAACGACCGGGCCCTTCACCTCGGAAGTGAAGTCGCGCGTTATCTCGCTCGGGAAGAACGGCGAAGGCGCGACGCTGATCGTGTAGCGCTCCGATATTTCGGCGCGTCCGAAATCCGTATAGGCAAGCTCGGCGGCTAAATAAGAGTTGATCCGATAGCCGATTACGCCGCTCCAACTCCATTCGTCGTTGTCGACCTCGTTGCCGTCCGGGTGCACCTGCATCACGAACCCTTCGAACAAGCCATCCGAAAATCCAATCAGAAAGCCATTACTGAGCCCGACGTCTTGCTTCGCCTGACCAAGCGCAGCGCCGACGTAGAAGCCGGATTCCGCTGTTTGCCCTGGAGTGGCTGCGGTGAGCAGAAGGAGGCCGACGCCGTACGCGAACTGATTGTTTTTCATATTCGCCTCAGTAGTGACGCAGTAACCGGCGACCACTCACCGGCAACTCTAGCAATCCCGACGACGTCGAGCACGTACTCACTGCGTTGGAATGCTCAGTTCGATCATTGACGTAGAGCCCGGACCGTTCTATTGATGTCGGCATGCTGTCGCCTTTTCATCTCGCGATCCCTGTGCACGACCTGCACGCCGCCCGGCGTTTCTACGGAGAGCTTTTTGGCTGCGCCGAAGGCCGAAGTTCTCTGCAGTGGGTGGATTTCGATTTCTTCGGCCACCAGTTGGTCGCGCATCTCGATCCGACGCGCAAGCCGCTCCACTTCAGCCCAGTCGATGGGCAGGATGTGCCCGTGCCGCACTTTGGCGTCGTGCTGGACTGGGACGCATGGCATGAACTCGCCGCGCGTCTTCGCGACAAGGCCGTGCAGTTTCAGATCGAGCCCGGCATTCGCTTCCGCGGCGAAGTGGGCGAGCAAGCCACGATGTTCCTGCTGGACCCCTCCGGCAATGCGCTGGAATTCAAAGCTTTCAAGGATCCGTCGAAGCTCTTCGCCAGATAATGTGGCGGGCGGCGTCCGGCCGCACTTCCGGTTTTACATCGTTCGCTGTGGCGAATCCGCGCCATCCAGGAAGCCAGGCCGTCCGGAAGCCCAGGTCCAGCCGGCTACCCCATCAGACCAGAACCTGCGCGTTCATCCGGATGTCCGAACACCGGCGCCGAAGGCCTGCTTCAGAATTATCCGGCAGGTCGACGACTGCCCCTGCTCCTCGGTAGGGACGCACGCGGCTTGATACTTGACTGCGTCAACTATCCGGAGCGATAGTGCGGCCAGACAGCAGGAGGGCGCATGAGCGGCATTCCCGAGCAAAGAATCGACACGGTTCGTGCGTTCAATCGCTTCTATACGCAGAAGATCGGCGTGCTGGGCGATGGGCTGCTGGCCAGCGAGTACTCGCTGGCCGAAGTCCGGGTGCTGTATGAGATCGCCCATCGCGAGGACGCGCTCGCCATCGATCTCGTGCGTGATCTCGGACTGGACGCGGGATACCTCAGCCGCATTCTCGCGCGCTTTCAGAAACGCGGATGGTTGACTCGCAAGCGCACCGCGAGCGATGCACGCAAGTCCTTTCTCAGGATGACGCCGCGCGGGCGAAAGATGTTCGCCTCGCTGGACAGGCGGGCGCGCGATGAGATCGGAGAATTGCTTGCGCCGATGCCGATCGAGCAGCAGGCGAAGCTGCAAGCACACCTGGAAAGCGTCAAAGCACTGCTCACCAACGCCGGTCCGCCGGTCGCCGCAATCACGTTGCGCGAGCACCGACCCGGCGACATCGGCTGGATCATCCACAAACACGGCCTGCTCTACGCTCAGGAGTATGGCTGGAACGAGGAGTTCGAGGCGCTCGTCGCCGAAATCTGTGCGCAGTTCATCCGCTCGTTCGAGCCCGCGAGCGAGCATTGCTGGATCGCAGAACGCGAAGGCGCGCCGGTGGGCTGCATCATGCTGGTGCGACACTCGCGCAGCGTCGCGAAGCTGCGCCTCTTGCTTGTCGATTCGAGCCAACGTGGACGGGGCGTCGGCGAGAAGCTCGTGGATGAATGTCTTCGGTTTGCGCGAGCGGCGGGTTACCGCAAGATGGTGCTCTGGACGCAGAGTGTTCTTACCGGCGCGCGCCGGATCTACGAGGCCAAGGGTTTCAAGCTCGTCAAATCGGAGCCGCACGAAAGCTTTGGCGCGAAGCTCGTGGGCGAAACCTGGGAACTGACGCTCAGAGCGGCCGCCGACGAGGTACAGATGCCGATCCGTGCCGGTTGAGCTGTGCTAACTCGTCCGAACCATCGATCCGACCTACCGCAAGGGTCCGCCGCGGAGATTACGCGGCGCGAGGCGGCGCCGCATGCGCCATCGCCTTTCGAAAACCTCAATGGATGCCGTGCCGGGTGAGCTGACCAGGGTTTACCCGGCACGGGAACGTCCGGAAACGTCAGGCACAACCGGAAGCCGACACGGGTCCTGTTCATGTCGCAATCTCTTTCTCGTTGGTTGTGGGCGCGGCGTCGCGATCCGTCTGGCATGCGAGATTGGAGTGCACGGTATTTCGATGCTGCGGCGGCAGTCGTAGAGAGAACTGTATCGGCAGCCGCGCGCATTCCGGAGGCAACGATGAATGCGATCGCATGCGTCGAGTCGTCGCTATCGCGTCACGCACCTGCTCTTCGTCTTCGACGACGATATAGGTTCCGATCAGCACGCCGACCTGCGCGATTCGTCCAGCCGCCAGTTCGAGCACGCGCGCGGTTCCGGCAGGAGCGAGACGGAAGCGCTTCGGGGCCACGTTCGGTGCGAGATTCAGCACGCGCATGCGGCGATCGAGGAAGACCACGTCGATCGGAAAGCGCATTCCCAGTGTGTGGATGCTGCCGCCCGGGACCAGGAGCAAGCCTTGATGCTCGGCGAGTGATCTCTCACGGAGCAGGCCGATGCTGCGCGCGACAAGCGTATCGGCGATGCGAACGTCGTGAGCGATGCAACGTCCGTCGGCGGTTCCTAGTGAAATGGTCTTCATCTCTTCCTCCTTGAAGTTTTGCAACTGAACTGTCCCTAACGTGCTCGCCTGCGGCGGAAGATCCCCTCACCCACGCTCCGCACGGCCTCTGATGTACATGGATGTACGAATGGCCGCGCGTGCATGGATGCGCGGGAGCTGCCCCCCATAGGATAAACGCAAGATCGCGAGCGACGATCTCAGAATATTTCGAAGGCGCCTGAATCGATTAACTGAATCACTATTGGAAAGCCGATGATGATGAAGGTGATCGGGAACAGCAGCGCGATAAGCGGGAACAGCATCTTCACTGGGGCCTGATTCGCGAGCTTCTCCGCGCGCACGAAGCGCTCCTGGCGTCGCTGCCGCGCCTGATCGGCGAGCACGTCGCCCAGCGAACCGCCCGTTTCCTCTGCCTGGATCACAGACGCTGTGAAGTTCGTGACCGCCGGAATCACTACTCTCAATGCGAGTCGATCGAGTGCTACCCGCCGCGCGACGCCAGTACGACTTTCGCGCAGATAACGTGAGAACTCCTGGCGCACTGGACCATCGCGCAGATGCTCGATCGCTTGCTCGACAGCCGCCGTGAAGGTCAGACCGGCCTTCATGCCGAGGACGAGCACGTCGAGGAAGAAGGGAAACTCCTTTTCGAATTTCGACTGCCGTTTCTTCGTTGCGTCGCGCAGCCAGATATCCGGATATAGGTAAGCAAACGGGGCGAGGCTGCCAACGACCGCCAGATACATCGGATCCTCTACGTCGAGCACGAAGATCACATAGAGTGCGATAGCCAAACCTGCAATGAACGCCAACCGCCGAATTACCAGAAACTCCGCCGGCGTAATCATATAACTCGCGCCTGCCGCATTCAGTTGTGTCTGCACGACGTCGCGCTTGTGCGCGAGCATCGAGTCATCGACGCTCGAGGCGTACCAGCGCACGACGGGTCGCACCATCTGCAGCATGGTCGGCAAACGATCACGCCACGCGGCATCGCGATCGGCGGGTTCAGCAGCGCGACGGCGCAATACGAGTGGGAGCAGCACAATCAGGCTGCAGGCGAAAGCGACGAGTAGCGGTGCGAGAAATGCGTCCATGCTTCCAACTCCTATCTGTAGTCCATAGCCACAAGCGCGTTACGCGCGCATTCGCTCCTTAACGCTAACCGCTTTCAGTCACATCGACGCATCTTTGAAAGCGCGCAATACCGCATTCATCCGCGTCTGGTAGCCGGGACCTTGCGCCTTGAACCACTCAAGAACATCCGCATCGAGGCGCAGGGAGATCGATGCCTTCGGGGGAACAGGCTTTAGTCCCTGGCGCACGATGCCGCGAACGATGTGACGAACGTTTACCTCGGGGTGTTCCTCCGTGATGACGATGTCCTCATCTTCCATTGTTTTGATTCTCTTCCAATCGGTTCTGGATTTGCTCGTAGAGGATCGCTTCTTCATGTCTGGTGGCCCTGCGAAACGAAATGATGCGGATTACCTCGTCGGACTCCGTATGTGCGATTGAAACCGCAACCCCCCGCAGGAGTCCCAGCGTGAGGAAGCGTTGCTCTCCATAGCGAAATCGACCGTCTTCAACCGTAAAGGTAAGCCCAGCGAAAACCTCAGGCGCTTCATAGAAGTCGAGACCGTGCCGGCTGGAATTGCTGAGTCGCTTCCTTTCATCCCACGTGAATCGTATATCCATACTGTATATACACGCAAATCCGTTGCAGAGACCGGCTCGGATCGTCTGTCTATTCACCAGTCACTAGTTATTAGTGTCCTTTTTACACATCGATATTCACGATCTTCCGAATCATCCACGTCGCGATCGCCATCATGACCGCGATGACGGTGAGTACGACCCAGCCGTACCACTCTGTGAACATGAGGCCCATGCGATCGGGTTGCTGCTGATACAGCACGAAACCAATGAAGATCGGCAACAGACCGACGACCCAGCCTTGCGCCCGACCCATCGACGTTAACGCATCGATCTTGCCTTCGATGTGCGCCTTTTCCTGGAGCGTCTTCGCGAGCGCCTCGAGCGTGTCGGCGAGGTTGCCGCCCACACGCCGCGACACATTCATCGCCGTGTTCATGAGCTCGAGCTCCGGTGTGTTGATTCGCTGGCGCATATCTGCGAGTGAGTCTGCGAGCTGCCGGCCGACACGATACTCGGCGAGCGCGATCGTGAATTCCTGGCTGAGCGGCGGTGGCTGACGCGTCGCCAGTAGCTCGAGACCTTTGGTGAGATTTGATCCAGCGCGCAGCGCTGACGCTAGGGCGAGAAGCGCGTCGGGCAGTTGGTAGACGAACTGCTTCACCCTTCGCTGAGCGATGTACACGACGGTCAATCGTGGTCCTGCCACGCCTACGACGAGGGCGGCCACAAGGCCGACCGGCCCGATCAAACGATAAGCAACCAAGCTCAGGATCAACGTAAGCAGCGCGCTGATGACGAACAGGATCTGCGGATTCGCGATGATGAAATTCTGTCTGAGACTCGACTCGATGCTCGCGACAAAAGTCTGCCGATAGCTGCTGACGCCGCGCCTGACTATCAGTACGACAAATGCAACGGTCAGCAAGACGCAGCCGACGATCAGCGTGCGCACGTCGAGGGTTTCGGTGAGACGGTCCATGTCTTGCGGAGGTGACTATGACTGGTGAGTAGTGAATTGTGCGAAGAAGCGTGCTGATCAGCCCTCGTGGCGGGAGCCGCTGAAGATGGCTAGATCGAGCACGATTCCACAGTCTGCGAGATCCTCATAGAAGCGTGGCGCCTGATTGAAGCCGACGTAGTCGCCGAGGATTTCGCCTGTCGAACTCACGCCTCGCTGTTTGAACGCGAATAGCGGCTGCGTGAGGATCACTTCGCCTTCCATGCCGTCGACTTCCACGATGGAAGTCACACGACGACGCCCGTCGCTGAAGCGCGTCTGTTGCACGACGATGTCGACTGCCGAGGAAATTTGCTCACGAATCGCCCGTACTGGCAGATCCATGCCGGCCATCAACACCATCACCTCCAGCCGCGAGAGCAGGTCGCGCGGTGAGTTGGCGTGTCCCGTCGTGAGCGAGCCATCGTGTCCAGTGTTCATCGCCTGCAGCATGTCGAGTGCTTCACCGCCGCGACATTCGCCTACGATGATCCGGTCAGGACGCATGCGCAGAGCGTTCCGGACGAGATCGCGAATGGTGATCTCGCCGCGACCTTCGACGTTGGGTGGGCGCGCTTCGAGCGATAAGACGTGCGGCTGGACAAGGCGGAGCTCCGCAGCGTCTTCGATGGTGACGATGCGCTCGTTCGCCGAGATCGATTCAGAGAGCGCATTCAGAAAAGTCGTTTTGCCCGAGCCCGTCCCGCCGGACACCAGGATGTTCTTGCGATAGTGAACACAGATCTTCAGGAACTCGGCCATTTGAGGCGTGAGAGCGCCCGTATCGACCAGCCGATTCATGGAGAATCGCTGCTTCGCGAATTTCCGTACGGTGAGGATCGGCCCGACCAGCGACAGCGGCGGAATGATTGCGTTGATACGCGACCCATCGGGTAGTCGCGCATCTACCATCGGCACGCCCTCATCAATGCGCCTTCCGAGTGGACTGACGATCCGTTCGATGACGCGCATCAACGAATCTGAATTGATGAAGCGCGCTGAAACACTGGACAGACGTCCGCCGCGCTCGATGAAGATCTGGCACGGGCCGTTCACCATCACTTCCGACACCGAGTCATCGGCAAGAAACGGCTCGATCGGACCGTAACCCATGATCTCGGCCGTCATCTCCTGGATGAAATGAACACGATCGACCTGGGCAGGCAGTTGAATGGAACCGGCATCGATGACCGACTCGATCGCCTGTCGAGCTTCCTTGCGGAGATCCGCAGTCGCCAGATTGTTCAGCGCCGTGCGGCGAAACAGATCGAGTTCGCGGAGCACGAGCTCCTGAAGCTTCTCCTTGAGCGGCCGAAGTTCGTCGTTGGATGCAAGCTGCGGTGGGACTTCGGCGGGGAGCGGGCCTGCAGGGAGAGCGTCTGGATCCGATTTGCGATTCGTCGGCGCGAGCGGTTCGCACGCGGACTCCTGCGCATCTGGCAGATCGCCTTCGGCGACACTGCTGACGATCCTGATCTCGCAATCACCAATCGCAAAGGTATCTCCCTGCCGCACCGGCGCAAGCCGCGATACCACCACGCCATTGCGCCGCACCGAATCCGAGACGCCAAGATCCTTGAGCAGCGTCTGACCCCCTTCAATGCTGAGCAGCGCATGTCGCTTCGCAACTGAGTCGTGGCGAAGCCGAATGTCAGCAGTGAGCCCGCGACCAATCGTGTATTGACCGAAGTCAAGACGGCGCGTGTGTGGACTCCGCCCGGGGACAGAAAATTGGATTTCGAGCATGTGCGATCCTTCGCATGCCTCGTGCGTTCGGTAGCGAGTATCTGAATCTGCTTGTACCCAGCTTTAAAGCATTGTTACTGCGGTTTCGGCAGCTCCGGCGTTCGTGACCTGTACTCCTCAATGTCTGCGCGCCAATGTTGCCGCAATGCCCTGGCTTGATCCTCATCGACTCTCATGCGCTGGCGGCCAGGCAGAGGACGCGGCACATACCAGTCGAGCGTACATCTACCTCTTTGTAGTCTTCGTTCAATTTGATCCGAAGCAGAGCGCTCGCGCGCTTCCTTCGCTGACTCTGTCCAAGCCGCGACTGCTAATGGATGGCTCAGTGCACTGCCCTCACATCCGATGTAGTAAGGCGCATTGGGCATTGGCACCTCGTTCGGATCACCGACGCGGGAGTACAGAACCCAAGACGGATCGACATTAAACCAGGCCACTTGGACGTGATCATCATGCGTGGTAATGAGCACGTCTCCATGAAACTCTTTCGGCAGTTCCTCTCTCAAGTCGATAGCCGCACCATGCACCCTTCCGTCTTGCAAACGCCAATACATCTCATACGTCATTTGGCCATCCCCGAATGCGGGAGTCAGTGCATCTCCAGGTTGCGCGTCGAGACCCACATCTCGGAACGGCATACCCGTTATTGAAAACGCGACAATCGTTTGCGTTCCGAGATTGACGACCTTAAGTGCGCTCGGTGCTTCTTGTTGAGCAGCGCATGCCGCGCTCCAGACAAACGATAAAATGGTCATACCGGATATCAAACGCGAAAATGAGCTCATAGCTGACCTCGACTTCGGAGCCACGACCGATACCGCTCTACATCGACGGTGCCACGGATCGAACCAGGTTGTGGGTCTTCGATAATAAAGTCACGCAACTCAGGATGTTGAAACTGCGGCGCCGTCAATTGGCGCTGTGTAAGTGGAGGACGCCAGAAGAGACAGTGGATAGGTCCGTCGTCACACGTTGCGGGATTCCAGTTCGGATCGTTTGGATAAAAGATCTCTCTGTCCTGCGAGAACGTCCGTTCGTCGTGGACGATCGGCGCGCGAACAGTCATGTGTTCGGTCTCCATTGGAAGCATTCGCACGCCTGCTGCCATTGCTTTCGTATGCATCCATCGAAGTGCAACATCCGATAGATCGCCAATGGAATAGCCGCCGCCGATATCGGAGTGAGCGCCAATGAATCCGCGCTCTTCTCGGTAAGGAGTGGTGTTGACGCCATGCTCTGAAGCCTGAATAGAAACCAGATCAAAGGCCGCTCGATGTTCGTTCAGTGCAATCGCATGAGCGACCGTGCCGATACGATCATTGATACGGAAGTCGTAGCCCAGATCAATACTGTTGCCCGGCAAGCCAAACGCACCCACGGTGTCGAACAGCCCCATGAAGCGAATGCGCAGCGATCTGCAAGTGTTCGAAGACTCCAGCGGTTGTCGATAGTGGCCCTTGTCAATTCGTCCGTACACTTCGTTCGCAAAAGCACGCGCAACCGCCGCTCCTCGACTAAATCCGACAATATCAATCACGCCATCGAAATTGTTGCCCACACCGGAGTTCGCTACCAGCTCATCCAGCCGCCGTAGGGCGTCTCGGATTAGATTTTCGCCCCCGAAGCCGAAGGCCCCTCCAAGTACGCGATCGACGGAATTCGCGAGATCGCTGTCGTTGGGATCGCCGGTTCCTATGCCCCTTCGGTAAAAGGAGTTTGCTTCGTTGAAAGTCGGGTCGTAGTACTGCCTAAACAGCTCGACGTTAGTGAGTGTGCCGCGACTTCGATCAATCCAAGTCCCGTCGAACGCGAAGAGATATAGGCCGAGTGCATCAAAGGCGCTGAGTGGATCGCCGCCCACGTAGGCGAAGGTGTTCGCGCCGTCGAACACGCCGAGCGGATCAGGCGTGAGATACCGACCCGTCTCTGGGTCGTAATCGCGCATGATGTTGTAGTACGTGCCGGATTCCTCGTCCGCGTACTGACCGGGGAGGCGAAGGTTCAGCGAAAGCTTGCGGCCGTCACCGTCCGGATCGTCGTGGACTTCGGCGAGACCGAAAGGCTCGTACTCTGCGCGCCAGACGACGATTCGAGCTTCGTTGGTGATCGCCTGCGGTGCGCCCAGATGATTGGTGTGAATCCAGTACGGGACGCCGTTGTCGAGCATCGCGACTGGATGATGATCCAGATACACATACTCTCGTGTGATGCGGCCGCGTTCATCGGCTTCGGCTACGAGTCGGTGTTGCTCGTATATGAAGAACGTTGTCGTTCGTGTTCGGTGTGAATGCACCGTCTTGCTGACGCGTTCGCCCCAAAGATTGTAGCCGTACTCGGCGATCAGGTCGTTGTTGATGAAGAGCTTCGTCGGTCGGCCGGCGCTGTTGTATTCGTAACGGCGTTCGCCGAGTTGTTCTGGATTGCCGGAGGCGTCGTAGCGAACGGCTACGCTGCTTTCGCCTTCGATTGAGAGCAGTCGATTCGAATCGAGGCCGTAGCGGTAATCTTCACTTGCCGCTTCGACGACCGGGGGTTTGCGCGACGCCCGAAGCCGGTTGCCGTTCGCGTCGTAGTTGTAGCGCAGCTCACCGCGTGGCGAGCGAGCAGCGATCAGACGATTCGCCGCGTCATACTTGTATGACTTGGTTGTTTGATCGGCATTGATTCGGATCAAACGCGCAGCTTCGTCGTACTCGTAAAGGTTTTCGCCGAGCCCATCGACAGAGCGGTTGCGCAGCCGCCCTTGCGCATCGAAGCGCGTACTCAGTTCGATCCCGTTGCCGAAGGCAATCTCGCCGAGCGGATCGAGACCACTCGATTTCTCTGCAGGTTGGCCGATGAGTGTGCGTTGTCTGAAGAGCTGATTGCGCGCGATACGCCTGAGTGAGCCGTTCTCGTTGTATTCGTGCGTCAGCCATTCGCCCGAAGGAAGCTGGCGCTGCTTTACTCGTCCGTTTGCTGCGTAGCGATATTCGGTAGTGAACTCCCGACCGCCAATTTCCCGCGAATGCTTGACGGCATTTCCCTCCCTATCGTACGCGTATGTTTCTGATCCCCACGTACCGGACACGCTCGACAGGCGGCCATCGACATATGCAAATGCCGTCGCACCCTCGCGCGTCTTCACACTCTTGAATTGATTTCCCGCGGTGTAGGTGA
>JBOHZJ010000111.1:0-5511 GCA_050738395.1 Steroidobacter sp. | reverse complement strand
CTCGTGACTAGTCAGACCAGAAGCACGAGGCCACGGCAGGCTGCTCGGACTATTCACCAGTCACTAGTCACCAGTCACTTCACTCCGTCGAAAACCGTTCGCCGAAGAAGTCGCCCCGATTCCAGCGCGGGCGTGCTGAGTTCGCCGCCTCCAGGGCAATGCGCAGGTTGATGCACGCCAGGTCCGCCGCCGTCGCGTAGTCGATCGGCAGGTCCGGCTCGTCGCCTGGCTGGTGATAGTGCACTTCGCGAAACTGCTTCTTCAACGCGGCGATATCGGTCTTACCATCGCGCGCCTGGTAGCCGCCATTGATGACGATCGATGGAACACCCTGCCGGATGAAGGAGAACTGATCGCTGCGAATGAAGCTGACTTCTTCAGGCGATGCATCCGCGCTCAGTCGATACCCATGTGCGGCGGCCGCGGTGCGCGCGAGCGCACCCAACGATGAGTGCTCGGCGCCGAGAGCGACGAAATCCTGCAGCGGCGCAAAAATGAGCGGCATGTCCACATTGATGTTCGCGGCGAGACGCCAGCCGTCGGTCTGCATCTGGTGCACGAGAAAATCCGAACCCAGCAGTCCCTTCTCCTCGGCTGTGAGCGCCGCGAACACGATCGAACGCCTCGGACTGGGGTGGGCGGAGCGTAGCGCGCGAGCGATTTCGAGCAGTACGCCGACCCCGATTGCGTTGTCATGCGCGCCGTTGTAAATCGAATCGCCATTGACGGCTGCGCCTCGGCCAAGATGGTCCAGGTGGGCCGTGAGCACCACGTATTCGTTGCGAAGTTCAGGATCGGCGCCCGGCAGCACGGCGAGCACGTTCGCACTCTCTGTTCGCCTGAGGCCGGTGGTGGCCGACAGCGTCAGCATGCCGGGCAATTCGAACCCCTGCGGCTCACCAGCATCCGCGGCGGCCAGCGCCTGTTCGAAATCGATCGGCGCGCCTTCGAACAAACGTGCACCGGCTGCATGATTGAAGCGAAAGCGCAGCTTCAGTTCGGGGAAGGCATTCTGCGGTTCACCTTCGTTATCGAGCCAGCGCATCTGCGGCGTCCAGCTCATGGCGACGCTGCGCTCCCACGGCACACGCTTCGCATCGACGAGCGAATCGATCGTGATCAGCCCGACCGCTCCACGTTCGATCAGCGTCGCCCACTTTTTCTGGGTCCATGAGTAGTACGCCCGCTGGTCGTGCGGAAACTTCGCAGGCGCGCCGCTGAAAATGACCGCGATGCGGCCCTGTACATCGATGTTCTCGAAGTCGTTGTAACCGAGTTCCGGCGCATCCACCCCGAATCCCGCGAATACCAAGGGCGCGGTGAGCGTCGAACTCGCTGATGTGAAATCCGCCGAGGGCAGATAGTCAGTGCCGTATTCGAATGTGTATGAGTCGTCGCCACGCACGAGTTCGGCGGCAGAGCCCGGCAGCACGGGTGTGGCCTCAAGCAGTGGCACGCTCTGGAAGAATGTCCCGTCATTCCCACCCGGTTGCAGACCGGCTGCGCGGAATTGAGAGGCGACATACGCAGCCGCGGTGTCATAGCCGCGAGAGGCGGCGGCGCGCCCTTCGAGCAGATCGTTCGCGAGAAACTCTACGTGGCCGCGGATCGCCTCCGGGCGCACCGAGGTCCACGGTCCACGCTCCGCGGTCTGTCCGGCCGCAGCGAAGCTATACATCAGTAGTGCAGTCCAGATACGCATGCTGTTCGTCGGAAGAGCGATGACAAAGAGCACAGTAGCACGCACCTCTCACATGACAACCGGCGATGCGAGCTCGAAATTCACATCGGGTTCAGCGGCTGGAAACTAGCGTCTACGTAATGCATTCTCGGGATATCGCTATGGCCCGCGGCAACGCTCAATTTTTCTGTCTCGCCTACCTGGTGTGGGGCGTGCTGCTGCAGGGCTGCACCTCTGCGCCGAGTGCAACTGCGCCAGCGACGCCATTGCCCGTCGTGTCTCCAGCCCTATCGCTCGGCAACGAGATCGCCATGCGTGCGATTTCACTGCTGGGCGCGCCTTACAAGTGGGGCGGCAATGGTCCCACGAGCTTCGATTGCAGCGGCCTGGTGCGCTTCGTCCACGATCAACTCGGCATCGAGACGCCACGCACCGCCGCCGAGCAGTTCGCCGCGGCGCGGCCGGTGCAGGTGAGCGGGCTGACGCCCGGCGATCTACTGTTCTTCAAGATCAACGGCAAGCGCGTTTCGCATGTCGCGATCTACACCGGCGAAGGCCGCTTCATCCACGCCCCGCAAACCGGCCGACCGGTGGAACTACGCACACTCGACGACGAGTACTACCGCCCGCGCCTGGCCGGCGCCGGCCGGCTGTTTTAAGGCGGACGGGAGTAGAGCCGAAGTCGGACGGGAGCGAAGCCGCGAAAGACCACAAAAAAGACAAAAATATCGTAGCAATTACGGCGAGGCGGGTTTCCAGCAACTTCAGCTTGCGGTGTCCGTAGTGCGCGCCCATCGAACGTTCCGTTCCGACCTATTTGTCTAATTCCTTTTTGCGGTCCTTCGCGGCTCTACTCTTAATCTCTTTCTTGGCAGACTCCGGCGGCGGAGCAGGGCGGTTCATGCGTTCGCGCACCAGGCTGTCCACGACGGTCGGATCGGCGAGAGTGGAGGTGTCGCCGAGTTGATCGTGTTCGTTCGCGGCGATCTTGCGCAGGATGCGCCGCATGATCTTCCCGGAGCGGGTCTTTGGCAGGCTCGGCGCCCACTGAATGAAATCGGGCGAGGCGATCGCGCCGATGTCCCTGCGCACGCATTCGCGTAATTCAGCGCGTAGCGCATCGGTCGGCTCTTCACCTGCGATAAGAGTGACGAACACGTAGATGCCCTGACCCTTGATGTCGTGGGGACAGCCTACAACCGCCGCCTCCGCAACCTTCGCATGCGCCACCAGCGAGCTTTCGATTTCCGCCGTGCCGAGGCGATGACCGGCGACGTTCAGCACGTCGTCCACGCGGCCGGTGATCCAGTAGTAGCCGTCTTCATCGCGTCGCGCGCCGTCGCCGGTGAAGTAACGACCCGGAAAGGTCTTGAAGTAAGTGTCGATGAAGCGTTGCTGATCGCCAAACACCGTGCGCATCTGCCCGGGCCAGCTATCGGTGAGAACGAGATTGCCTTCGCAGACGCCTTCGAGCACGACGCCTTCATTGTCGACGATCGCCGGTTTGACGCCGAAGAACGGCAGCGTGGCTGAGCCGGGCTTCTGATCGATTGCGCCAGGCAACGGTGAAATGAGAATGCCGCCGGTTTCCGTCTGCCACCAGGTGTCGACTACGGGACAGCGACCGTCGCCCACGACGCGGTGATACCACTCCCAGGCTTCCGGGTTGATCGGCTCGCCCACCGAGCCAAGCAGCCGCAACGACGCGCGCGACCAGTGCTTCACCGGGTCCTCGCCTTCGCGCATGAGCGCGCGAATGGCGGTGGGCGCGGTGTAGAAAAGCGTGACCTTGTGCTTGTCGACCGACTGCCAGAAGCGGCCTGCATCCGGATAGTTCGGCACTCCTTCGAACATCACGGTCGTAGCGCCGTTCGCGAGCGGCCCGTAGACGACGTAGCTATGGCCCGTCACCCAACCCACATCCGCGGTGCACCAGAAGATATCGTCCTCGCGCACATCGAAGACGAGTTCATGCGTCATCGCTGCGTAAACGAGATAGCCGCCGCTCGTGTGCAATACGCCCTTCGGTTGCCCGGTGGAGCCGCTCGTATAAAGAATGAACAGCGGATCTTCGGCGTCGACGGCTTCCGGCGCGCATTCCTTCGGTTGGCCGCGCACGACGTCCTCGAACCACTTGTCGCGCGGCGAGTTCATCGGAACGCGGATGCCGGTGCGGCGGACGACGAGCACGTCCTTCACACAATCCGCGCCGCGTCCCGCGAGCGCGAGATCGACATTGTTCTTGAGCGGGATGCGTTTGCCGCCGCGAACGCCTTCGTCGGCCGTGATCACGAGGCATGAGCCGCAATCGACGATGCGGCTCGCGAGCGAATCGGCTGAGAAGCCGCCGAAGACGACGGAGTGAACCGCGCCGATTCGCGCGCAGGCGAGCATGGCGACCGCGGCTTCCGGAATCATCGGCAGATAGATCGTGACGCGATCGCCTTTGCGAACGCCCAGCGACTTGAGTGCATTGGCGCACTGACAGACCTGCTCATACAGCTGGCGATAGGTAATGCGCTCGGAAAGCTTCGGATCGTCGCCTTCCCAGATGATCGCGGTCTTGTCGCCGCGCTTGGTCAGGTGGCGATCCAGACAATTCGCCGCGACGTTGAGTTTGCCGTCGTAGTACCAGCGGATGCGAAAGTCGCGCTCATCGAAGCTCGCATCCTTGACCTTCGAATATGGCTGCATCCAGTCGAGCCGGCGGCCGATGCGCGCCCAGAACCCAGTCGGGTCGCGCATCGATTCCTGATAGAGACGCTGATAGTCCGCCAGTTTCAGGTGAGCGAGGGCGGCGAAATCTTCGGGGACCTTGTAGATCTTCTGACTCATCTGCGCGTCCGCATGCATCAGGGAACGCGAGACTAGCGCAAAGCGGCCCTGCCTCGCGAGCGGGTTGCGTTCTGCCCGTTGTGCGTTGTCCGTTGTCCGTCCGGAGCGCGCTGCGCCTCCTGCACACAACCCACAACGCAAAACTCACGACGGCCCAGCCGCACAGCGCGCCGCCTCTGGCGCACAACTCACAACGGAGAACTCACAACGCGTCAAGCGCCTCGCGGATCCGCTCCGCATGCTGCGCCAGCACGGCTTTGTCGGCGAAGTCGCGATTGTGTGATTTCAGCTCCCTGCCCTCATAGCAGGGAATGATGTGGAAGTGAATGTGAAAGACTGTCTGGCCGGCGGCGGCTTCGTTGAACTGCACGATGCGGAGGCCGGCGGGATTGAACGCATTACGGACGCCGCGCGCGACATGCTGGGTCGTCTTGATCAGTTCCGCGAGCGCTGCCGGCTCGATGTCGAAAAAATTTCGCGCGTTCGTCTTCGGAACCACGAGCGTGTGGCCTTCCGACTGCGGCATCGCGTCCATGAACGCCAGCGCGCTATCGCTTTCGTACACCTTGAAGGCCGGAATCTCACCGCGAATGATTTTCGCAAAGATGTTGTTGGCGTCGTACATGTGTTTGTCCTGATGGATCAAGGCGACAGGCGACAGGCGACAGCCAGAATTGGAGATGCTCTCAGCCTGTAGCCCGTAGCCCGACAGCGGCTCAGATGCCCGCTTTCCCCAGCGTGTCCACGACCTGACGGATCGCAGCGCCTAAAGCGGGATGCTCCGCTTCGAACTGCACCGCCAGGTCATCGAGTCTTTCGGTCGCGGAACGTTGTTCGTCCACGTGGTTCCCCGACGGTCCCAGCAACCGCGTAATGTCGCCGAGCAGGGTGATGAGCAACTCGCGCGATTGCGGACTCACCGCGCTGGTGCGCGCAAGTTCGGTATGCAGAGACGCCAGATGCTCGCGCAGTTCTTTATCCATCATGCCCTCGAT
>JBOHZJ010000110.1:0-13219 GCA_050738395.1 Steroidobacter sp. | reverse complement strand
GTGCTCGACGCTTCGTCCGCCAGTTTGCCGAATTGCTTGACGTACTCTTCGGCGACGCGCAGTTGCATAGCCTCCATGCCGCCTCGGCCGGAGAGCGCCTCGCCGACCTGACGCAGACCTTCTGCTGTTGCGGTGGCGACGGCGAGAATCGCTTCCGCCTGACCCTGCGCTTCGTTGATCTGCTGCTGTTTATTCGCTTCGGATTCCTTGATGACGCGCTGCTTCTCGCCTTCGGCCTGGTTGATCTTCGCGTCGCGATCGCCCTCGGAGGTCAGCACGACCGCGCGCTTCTCGCGCTCGGCGCGCATCTGCTTTTCCATCGCATGCAGCACATCCTTCGGCGGATTGATGTTCTTGATCTCATAACGCAGAACCTTCACGCCCCACGATGCGGATGCATGATCGAGTTCGCTCACGACGTTCGCGTTGATCGTACCGCGCGCTTCGAACGTGCGATCCAGATCGATCTTGCCGATCTCGCTGCGCAGCGTTGTCTGCGCGAGCTGGATGATGGCGAAACGGTAGTTGGTGATTCCGTAGGACGCGCTGCGCGCATCGAGCACCTGCAGATACAGCACGCCGTCTACTCCCACCTGAACGTTGTCCCTGGTGATGCAGATCTGCTCCGGAATATCGAGCGCCTCTTCCTTGAGCGTGTGCCGGTAGGCGACCCGCTCGACGAACGGAAACAGGATGTGGAACCCGGCTTGTATGGTGCGGCTGTAGCGGCCCAGCGTTTCGACGACGAAGGCGCTCTGCTGCGGCACCACGATCGCCGTCTTCATCACAATGATGACGACGAGCACTACGATGGCGAGGACGACGTACAGGGTGGTGCTCACAGTGTTCTCCTTCTTGTAGGTCGGGTTCAACCCGACTGTTTAGCTTCGCAGCTCTCTTTTCATTAGCCCGGGATCAAGTCGCCGGTCCGCCGCCAGATCGGCAACGTCCGCGAACTTGAATCACAGACTATGGGCCATCGCCTCGGCGACAGGCGATCACGCTTGCCTCACGTGCAACGTCAGACCGTCCACGTGGGCGATCACGGCCTCTTTGCCGGCGTCGATGCCGACCTGATCGACATTGCGCGCAGTCCAGCTCGAGCCGCGATGGTCGACACGGCACGACTGGCCAGGCTCGAGCCGCGTCGGTATGCGCACGTGATCGCCGAGCGTCAGGCGCTCCTCGACAGCTCCGGTTCTGCCGCGCACGAGTTGGTAGACGCGCTTGCGAAACGAAATCATCGTGACGAGCGACAGCGCCGCGAATGCAAGCCATTGCGCCCACTCCGGCATGTTGACGCCAAAAAGGCCAAGCAGACCGACGAGGGCCGCTGAAACCCCGAGGAATACGAGATAGAACTGTGCGTCTATGACGAACATTTCGACGCCCAGCAGCACCGCACCCGCGACCAGCCATCCCCACCACGGCATAGATTCTTCCCCTGTCCAAAAGACCGATTGGTCATCAGCCCGCTGATAACGAGACTGTAGCAATTTAGTCGGTGGTCTGTGGTCTGTTAGTCCGTGGTCCGTAGCTGGAAGGGAGCATGCCCTTTCGAGCCTGGGCTTCTGGTTTCCGACTGCCGACTCCGGCTTCTGGCTCCTGGCTACGGACGTAAATCGACATGCCGACCTATCCTGGCGTCATTCTCCGTCGAGGTCATTCCGACGCGGCCGCAGTTCGCGCCGTCCAGCGGCGATTGAAGGTCATCGGTTATGGCCCATTTCCCCGAGCCGGCGTTTTCGATGCAGCCACGGAAGCGTCGATTCGACTGTTTCAGGCGCAGCATGTCGACTCATTGGGCATTCCGCTCAAGGTCGATGGTCGAATCGGTCCTTTCACCTGGGGCGCGCTGTTCCCGACGCCGTCGAGTCCTGCACCGACCGGCGCGAGCAGTTCGCTGTCGCTGCAGGCGCTCGCAGTAGCGGCGTCGCAGATCGGCGTGCGGGAGCAACCCGAAGGCTCCAACAGCGGTCCACAGGTCGACCGCTATCTCGCCAGCGTCGGCGTCACGCCGCGCGTCGGTCCGGCCGCGAATCGCGCATGGTGTGCAGCGTTCGTCTATTGGTGCTATCAAACCGCATCGCGTTCGCTCGGCGCCGTCAATCCTGTCGTCAAAACGGGAGGCGTGCTGCGTCACTGGGATCTCGCGCGCGCGAACGCATCTGCTAAGCGTCATCGCAAACAGCAGGCAATTCAGGATCCGGGTCTGGTGAAGCCGGGATTCGTATTCGTGTATGACTTCGGACGCGGACTCGGCCACACCGGCATCGTCGAACGTCTCGACAACGGACGCCTCATCACAATCGAAGGAAACATCGACGATGCGAAGACGCCGGGCCGCGAAGGCGTCGGCGTGTTTCGAACCGAGCGGCGCAAGATCACGGACAAGCTGCTCGTGGGATTTGTCGAGTACTGAGGATGCGCCGGGGGCTGCCGCTCCGGCGCTCTCGATCCGTTCGCGCCGAGCCTGTCAAAGGCACTCCTGGAGCAGAGATCTTTCGTTTTATCCGATCTTCGAATCCGGCGAATAACTGCTGTTTTACCGTCAACCCTGGTGACCGGCGCTCCAAAAAAGAAAGCCCCGCATACGCGGGGCTTTCTCAACTGAGCCTCGACTCGTCCGACTCTGACCAATAGACCAGTGAGCCGGTAAGCCAGTCGGCCCGCTTCCTTACATATCCATTCCACCCATGCCGCCCATTCCGCCCATGCCGCCGCCGCCATGTGCGTGCTCCGCTTCTTCCTTCGGAGCTTCGGCGATCATCACTTCGGTCGTGAGCAGAAGGCCTGCAACTGAAGCTGCGTTCTGCAGCGCCAGGCGCGTGACCTTGGTCGGATCGATAATGCCGAGTTCCAGCATGTCGCCGTAGTTGCCGGTCGCAGCGTTGTAGCCGAACGTGCCCTTGCCTTCCTTCACCTTCGCAAGGACGACGGCGGCGTCTTCGCCCGCGTTGGCGACGATCTGACGCAGCGGCTCTTCGATCGATCGGACCAGGATGCGGATGCCGAAGGCCTGATCTTCGTTCTTCGCTTCGAGCTTCTCGATCGCCTTCTGCGCACGGATCAGCGCCACGCCGCCGCCCGGAACCACGCCTTCTTCAACGGCCGCACGGGTTGCGTGCAGGGCGTCTTCGACGCGGGCCTTCTTTTCCTTCATCTCGATTTCGGTCGCAGCGCCGACCTTGATCACGGCTACACCGCCGGAGAGCTTGGCGACGCGCTCCTGCAGCTTTTCCTTGTCGTAGTCGGAGGTCGCTTCTTCGACCTGCTTGCGGATCTGCTCCACGCGCGCCTTGATGTCGGCGTTCTTGCCCTTGCCGTCGATGATCGTGGTGTTCTCTTTCTCCACGACGATCTTCTTGGCTTCACCGAGGTCGTTCAGCGTCGCCTTTTCGAGCGACAGGCCGACTTCATCGGAGATCACCTGGCCGCCGGTGAGGACAGCGATGTCCTGCAGCATGGCTTTGCGACGATCACCGAAGCCCGGCGCCTTGACGGCGGCGACCTTGACGATGCCGCGGATCGTGTTGACGACGAGAGTGGCGAGCGCTTCGCCTTCGACGTCCTCAGCGACGACGAGCAGCGGACGACCAGCCTTCGCGATGCCTTCGAGCAGCGGCAGCATCTCGCGAACGTTGGAGACCTTCTTCTCGTACAGCAGCACGAACGGATTTTCGAGTTCCGCCGTCTGGTTCTGCTGATTGTTGATGAAATACGGCGAGAGATAGCCGCGGTCGAACTGCATGCCCTCGACCACGTCGAGTTCGTTCTGCAGCCCCGAGCCTTCTTCAACCGTGATCACGCCTTCCTTGCCGACCTTTTCCATCGCGTCGGCAATCGTCTTGCCGATCGACTCATCGGAGTTCGCGGAGATCGTGCCGACCTGCGCGATCGCCTTCTGGTCCTTGCAGGGCTTGGACATGCGCTTCAGTTCTTCGACGGCCGTGTTCACGGCGGTGTCGATGCCGCGCTTCAGGTCCATCGGATTGGCGCCGGCTGCGACGGCCTTGAGGCCTTCACGCACGATCGCCTGGGCCAGAACCGTCGCGGTGGTCGTACCGTCGCCGGCTTCGTCAGACGTGTTGGAAGCAACTTCCTTCACCATCTGCGCGCCCATGTTCTCGAACTTGTCCTTCAGCTCGATTTCCTTCGCGACCGACACACCGTCCTTCGTGACGGTGGGGGCGCCGAAGCTCTTCTCGAGCACTGCATTGCGGCCCTTGGGGCCAAGCGTCGCCTTCACTGCGTTCGCCAGGATGTTTACACCCCTGAGCATGCGCGTGCGGGCGTCATCGCTGAAACGTACTTCTTTAGCTGCCATGTGAGTTCAACCTCTAACTAGAACTGTTTGATACCGAAGCTCGCCTGGATTCGTCATTCCCTGCAGGCCATCCGAGTATTCAGATGGATCGACACGGGGAAGACGCCTCGGCGTTACTTCTCGATGACGGCCATCACGTCTTCTTCGCGCATGACGAGAAGCTCGTCGCCGTTGACCTTCACTTCGGTGCCGCTGTACTTGCCGAACAGGATGTTGTCCCCCACCTTGACATCCAGAGGACGCACTTCGCCGTTCTCGAGGATCTTGCCCTTGCCCACGGCAATGACCTTGCCCTTGATGGGCTTTTCGGTCGCCGAGTCGGGGATCACGATGCCGCCCGGAGACGTGCGCTCCTCTTCAAGGCGCTTGATGATCACGCGATCGTGCAACGGACGAATTTTCAGTTTTTCAGCCATAGCTCAAACCTCGCCAAATGAGTCGATATAAGGATCGATGGGAGTGGGAATCAGGAATCGCAGGGTGATCGGCCTGCCGACGTTGTAAGCCGGCTTTAGCACTCACTCCAAGCGGGTGCTAATAATAGGCGCCGGATGATCAAATTCAAGCCCTGCCGGGGCGGTTGACCGTTGACGGTTGCCAGTTGACGGCCAGAAAGTCCGGTCCTGCGAGCTGCAGGAGCGCCTGAAGACTCGTGCGGCCGGGCGCCGCTTCCGCCTCGGGCTGTCACCCGTCAACTGTCAACGGCCAACCAGATGTCCGATTCCGTCCTCATTGCCCTCTCTACCTGCCCGGATGAGGCCACCGCGGCCCGCATCGCCGAGGCTTTGGTGATGGAGGGCCTGGCAAGCTGTGTGAACCGGATCGCCGGAGTGCGCTCGACCTACTTCTGGGACGGGCGTCTACAGGATGAGTGCGAGTTTCTGTTAATTATCAAGACCACGACGGGGCGCCTGCCTGATCTGGAATCGCGTCTGAAGACGCTCCATCCTTACGAAGTGCCGGAACTGGTCGCAATGCAGGTTGTAGGCGGGAACGAACGCTATCTCGACTGGGTCCGAATGGGCGTTGGAAGCAAGGGCGAATGAAAGCAGTGAACGTGGACCTCAGTTTTTCCCGTCAGTCCCGCGCAGGCGAGAATCCGTTCATGGGCAGGCTTTTCGAGAGGAGCTTGATCTTCATCGGCGTCGCCCTGGCGTTCATGACGCTGGTCTGGCCCGCCCGTAGCCTTGCCCGCGACGAATTTCTCCCGCCCGAGCAGGCCTACAAGTACTCGACCCGGGTCGACGGCGACCAGCTGATCGTCACCTGGAAAATCGAACCGGGGTACTACCTCTACAAGAAGAAGATGGGAGTTGTGTCCGCGAGCTCGGCCGTGCAACTGGCTGAGCCCGCCTGGCCGAAGGGCGAGGACCACACGGACGAGTATTTTGGCGCGCAGGAGATTTATCGCGGCACGGTAAGTGTGCCGGTCGCCATCACCAGCCCTGCCCCGCGGCCCAAAGCGATTCCGGTCGAACTGAAACTTCAGGGCTGCGCTGACGCGGGCCTGTGCTATCCGCCGTTGACATGGAAGACGGAAGTCGCGCTGCCGGCGACGTCGACGCAAAGCTCGAACGGTCTGCGCTCGCTCTTCAAATCATCCGCATCGAACAACGACTTTCTGCCGCCGGACGAAGCCTTTCGCTTTGCCGCCAGTGTGCTCGACGCAGGTTCGATCGGACTCACCTGGATCATTGCGGACGGCTACTACCTCTATAAGGATCGGCTTCAGGTCGCAGCCAAGGGCCCGGGAATCGAGATCGGCGCACCGGCGTTGCCGAAGGGCAAGCCGAAGCACGACGAGTTTTTCGGCGACACAGAGGTTTACTACGAAGTCCTCGAAGCGACCGTTCCGCTCGCCCGAACTGCCGGCTCTGCAGCTGCGCTGAGCCTCTCTGTCACCTATCAGGGCTGTGCCGAAGGCGGGCTCTGCTACAACCCGATCACCAGAAACGTGTCGCTCGAGCTGCCGCCGACAAGCGTTGCAATCGCGCTGCCCGCTGCATCCGCACCCCTGGAATCGACCGCACAGCTCGCCGGCGTCCCGGTCGCCGAGCAGGACAAGCTCGCGGGCCTGATTCGCGACGGCAATCTCGTCGCCGTCCTTGCGACGTTCTTCGGTCTTGGTGTGCTGCTGTCGTTCACGCCGTGTGTGTTGCCGATGATCCCTATTCTGTCCGGCATCATCGTGGGTCAAGGCGAAAAGGTCACAGCGCTACGCGGCTTTTCACTGGCGTTCACCTACGTTCAGGGTATGGCGCTGACTTACGCAGCCGCCGGCGCCGCGTTCGTTCTAGCGTTCAAGCAGGCGCCGCAGGCATTCTTCCAGCAGCCGTGGATTATCACGGTGTTCGTGCTGCTGTTCGTCGCACTTGCCTTCGCTATGTTCGGCTCCTACAACCTGCAACTGCCCAGCGCGCTGCAGACGCGCCTTACGAACGTCAGCAACCAACAGAAGTCAGGCACCTATATCGGGACGTTCATCATGGGTGCACTGTCGGCGCTCATCGTCACCGCGTGCGTTGCGCCAGCGATCATCGCGGCGCTCTCGGTGATCAGCCAGACAGGACAGATCGCGCGCGGCGCGGGAGCCCTCTATGCGACAGGGCTAGGGATGGGCGTTCCGCTGCTGATCGTCGGTGCGTCTGCGGGGTCCGTGCTGCCACGAGTCGGGCCCTGGATGGATACGATCAAACAGCTGTTTGGCGTGATGTTCCTGGGGGTGGCGATTTATCTGCTGACGCCGCTGCTGCCCGATGCACTTATGATGCTGTTGTGGTCGGCGCTCGCGATGATTTCCGGCTTCTGGATCTTCTCACTCAGGACGCGCGGCGGCGACCCTGCAGTCGCCCCGATCCGCGCCGGCGGACTGATCGTCCTCGTGTACGGCGTATTGCTCCTGATAGGAGCCGCTTCCGGCAGCCGTGATCCGCTGCAGCCGCTCGACAACCTGCGCGTCGGAGTTGCGGGCGTTACGGCGCAAGAGCATGAGCTGAGCTTTCAACGGGTCAAGACGATCGCCGATCTTGAAGCGGCAGTCGCGGTCGCGAGCGCCGCCGGCCGGCCGGTGATGCTCGATTTCTACGCAGACTGGTGCGTCTCGTGCAAGGAAATGGAGAAGTACACATTTACCGATCCAGGCGTGCAGGCCGCGCTCACGAACGCTGTGTTGCTGCAGGCGGATGTCACTGCTAACGATGCGGAGGACAAGGCGCTTCTGGAGCGCTTCGAGATCTACGGGCCGCCGACTATCGCGTTTTTCGGCGCCGACGGCGTCGAGCGGAAGAACTTCCGGCTGGTAGGATTCGCGCCCGCGGATCGCTTCCGCGATCATGTGACTTCTGCTTTCCGCAGTGACCAGCGGATAGCGGACGGCGGAAAATGAATTCACCTGGCGCGGTCTGACCAGAGCTACTGCATGAAAACATTCGTCTACGTTGGCGTCGCGCTCCTTGCAGCGGCGGCAGGATCCGGCATCTACCATTACGCGATCGCGCCGCGGATCTCCCCGCAGACTGCCTCGCAGCCCGGCGCAAGTGCTCGTCCTCCAGCTGCAGCACCTGCCAATACGAGCGAGCCCGCACACGCCGGGATTCCTGACGTGCTGCCGGAGTTCACACTTACGGACCTCGAAGGCGCGCAACGCTCGATCCGTAGTTGGCCTGGCAAGTCGATGATCGTGAACTTCTGGGCGACGTGGTGTGCGCCGTGCCGGCGCGAGATTCCGCTGCTCAGGGAGATTCAGCGTCAACACGGGGACGAGGGGTTCCAGCTCGTTGGCGTGGCAGTCGACTTCCGCGAGGACGTAGAGAAGTACGCCCGGGAGATCGGCATCGACTACCCGGTGCTGGTCGGTGAACAGGACGGCCTCGACGCCGTTACGAAGTTCGGCCAAGGCTCGCTCGGCTTTCCGTTCACAGTCTTCACCGACAACCAGCACCGGATCGTCGTGTTTCACGTCGGCGAACTCAAAGAAGCAGAGACCGACGTGCTGCTTGAGGCCGTCCGGCAGGTGAATCGCGGCGAACTCACTCCCGAAGCGGCGCGCACCGTTGCCGCCAAGCAACTAGCCGCACTCGACGGCGCTGAAGCGTAGAGAGCGCGATTTCAGTGGTTCACACCACTGCTCGAAATCTGATCCTCTGAATGTTGCGCGTACACCGCGCGATGCCGCGCCGCTGATCGACAGAATCCCCCGAGTTCTCGCCGCACGGCGCGGAGATCAGTTGGACGGGGAACGCGCCCCGGACACGATCGTTGTCGCAAACAATCGCCATACGGCCGCGAATCTGGGTAGACTCGCCGCCATCTCCGCTGAAATGACTCACACCGTCCGCGCCTCACGACCGGCTTATGGCCCATCTATTGCTCCTGAATGGCCCCAATCTGAATCTGCTCGGCACGCGCGAGCCGTCGGTCTATGGGACGGTCACCCTGGAGCAGGTCGTGGCGCGGCTTGGTCAGTTGGCAGCGGACTCCGGGCACCACCTTTCGGCATTCCAAAGCAATGCGGAAGCCGAACTCATCACCCGGATTCACGAAGCGCCGACGACTCATGTGGCGTTCATCATCTTTAACCCTGCCGCATTTACGCACACGAGCATTGCACTTCGCGACGCTCTGCTCTCGGTGAAGATCCCGTTCATCGAGGTGCATCTGAGCAACGTTTACTCGCGCGAGGCGTTTCGGCATCACTCCTATTTCTCCGATGTCGCAGTCGGAACCATCACTGGGCTTGGCCCCGTGGGATATGAACTCGCGCTACGCGCGGCAACGCATCACCTCGCCGCGCGTAGATAGAGGAAAAGAACAAGAGGATCGTTATGGATATTCGCAAAGTAAAGAAGCTCATCGAACTGCTCGAGGAATCCGGCATCGCTGAAATCGAAATCAGCGAGGGCGAAGAGTCGGTGCGCATCAGTCGCTATCCGACGGGCAAGAACGCCGCGCCTCCGGTGATGCATTACGCAGCTCCCCCGTCAGCGCCGGCCCAGGCGCCAGCGGTCGCAGCGCCGCTGGCTGCAGCACCGGCTCCGGTCGCCGCATCCAAGGCGGATCACACAGTGACCGCGCCAATGGTCGGCACCTTCTACGCAGCCGCAACGCCGGGCGCGAAACCGTTCGTGGACATCGGTAGTGAAGTGAATGTCGGCGACACGCTGTGCATCATCGAAGCGATGAAGATGATGAATCAGATCGAGTCCGACAAGGCCGGCCGCGTCACCGCCGTGCTGGTGAAAAACGGCGATCCGGTCGAATTCGGTCAGCCGCTATTCATCATTGAGTAACAAGAAGCGGTTGGCGGTTAGCGGTTGGCGGTTAGCCAGAAGGAGCAGCGACAGCGCGGCTCTTCTTCCGACCAACCGCTAACCGCCATCCGCTAACGCCTTAAAACACCCATGCTTGAAAAAGTAGTCATCGCCAATCGCGGGGAAATTGCGCTTCGCATCCTGCGTGCGTGCCGCGAACTCGGCATCAAGACGGTCGCGGTGCATTCGACCGCCGACTTCAATCAGAAGCATGTCCTGCTCGCCGATGAATCGGTGTGCATCGGCCCACCCTCGTCGAAAGACAGTTACCTCAACATGCCGGCCATCATCAGTGCGGCGGAGGTGACGGACTCCGTCGCGATTCATCCGGGATACGGTTTTCTGTCAGAGAACGCGGATTTCGCCGAGCGCGTCGAAAAAAGCGGCTTCATCTTCATCGGCCCCAAAGCCGAAACGATCCGGATGATGGGCGACAAGGTATCGGCCATCAAGGTGATGAAGGCCGCGGGTGTGCCGTGCGTACCCGGTTCCGATGGACCCCTGGGCGCCGCACCGGAGGAGAACTTCCGTATCGCGCATGAGCTTGGCTACCCCGTCATCATCAAGGCGTCGGGCGGCGGCGGCGGGCGCGGCATGCGCGTGGTTCACAGCGATGCGACGCTGGTCAGCGCGATCAACGTCACGCAGGCGGAAGCACTTGCTGCGTTCGGCAATGCCGAGGTCTACATGGAGAAGTTCCTCGAGAAGCCGCGCCACATCGAAATTCAGGTGCTCGCTGATCACTACGGCAACGTCGTGCACCTGGGTGAGCGCGATTGCTCCCTGCAGCGTCGTCATCAGAAGGTCATCGAAGAAGCGCCGGCGCCCGGCATTTCGCCGAAGCAGCGCAAGATGATCGGCGATCGTTGCATCGCTGCGTGTCGCGACGTCGGCTATCGCGGCGCGGGCACGCTTGAGTTCCTGTACCAGGACGCAGAGTTCTATTTCATCGAAATGAACACACGCGTGCAGGTTGAGCATCCCGTGACGGAACAGATTACCGGCATCGATATCGTCAAGGCGCAGCTGCGCATCGCCGGCGGCGAGCGCCTGCAATGGACGCAGAACGACATCCTGATTCGCGGCCACGCAATCGAATGCCGCATCAACGCCGAAGATCCGAAGGGTTTCATTCCCTCGCCCGGCCCCGTGAAGCTGTTCCACGCGCCCGGCGGCCCGGGCATCCGCGTCGACAGCCATTTGTACAGCGGCTATACCGTGCCGCCGTTCTACGATTCGCTGATCGGCAAGGTCATCGCGTATGGCGAGGATCGCGACACCGCGATCGCGCGCATGAAGAACGCCCTGTCGGAAATGGTCATCGAAGGCATCAAGACCAACATCCCACTTCACCAGGAAATCTTCAACCACGCCGCATTCAAAGCCGGCGGCCTGGATATTCATTACCTGGAGCGACGGCTCGGCATCAAGTGAGGTGAATGGTGACTAGTGACTGGTGACTAGTCAGAAAGGTTCGCACTCGCTTCCGGTTCTTCCCTATTCACTAGTCACCAGTCACTAGTCACTTCTTCAAGTCATGTCCTTCCTCCAGCTCACGCTCTCCATCGGCGAGGCAGGTCCGGCGCAGTACGAGGACGCGTTGCTTGCCGCTGGCGCACTATCGATCACGTTGCAGGATGCGGCCGACGATCCCGTACTTGAACCTGCACCTGGCGCGACGCCGTTGTGGCCGCGCGTCCAGATCAGTGCATTGTTCGATGCATCGACAAGTCCCGATGACGTGCTGGCGATCCTGCGCGCCGAACTGCCGCAGCCGCTGCCCGAGACGAAGTTCGACACCCTCGCTGATCGCGTCTGGGAGCGCGAATGGCTCAAGGACTTCCATCCCATGAAATTCGGAGAGCGTTTGTGGATCTGTCCGGGCGGTCAACGCCCGCCGTCTGAACCAGTCGCTGGTCACGAATTGCCAATCGCTTCCGCATGCATCATCCAACTCGACCCCGGTCTCGCATTCGGCACGGGGACTCATCCGACGACTGCGTTATGCCTGGAGTGGCTCGACCGCGCGGACCTCTCGGGCAAGCAGGTGCTCGACTATGGCTGCGGCTCGGGCATTCTCGCGATTGCAGCTCTGAAACTGGGCGCCGCGCACGCAACTGCCGTCGACATCGATCCGCAGGCATTGCTGGCGACGCGCGATAACGCCGTACGCAATGGCGTCGACAAACAGCTGACAGTGCAACTCGCTGAAGGCCTGGTGAATGCACCTGTCGACATTCTCATGGCGAATATTCTCGCCGGTCCGCTCGAGCAGCTGGCGAACACGTTCGCAATGCTGATTGCCGAGGGCGGCCACGTCGTGCTGTCGGGAATTCTGCGCGATCAAGCCGAAGTCGTGGCAAGTCGGTATGAGCCGTGGTTTGATATCGGTCCGGTAACGATTCGCGATGACTGGGCGCGCCTGGACGGCGTGCGACACGCATGCTGACTCAGTGCCCAAGCTGCCAGACGACATTTCGTGTGACGAGCGAAATTCTGCGCGTCGCCGACGGCCAGGTGCGTTGCGGCCGTTGCCAGACCCAGTTCGATGCGCTCGAGCGGCTCATCGAAGAAAGCGATGCGGGTGAAGTCGAGTCGGGCCGATACCTGCGCCCGCCGCGATCGCCACAGGCCAAGCCTGCCATTGAAGTCGAAGAGCCGATCACGCATGAGGACGTTACGCTCGAGGGACGGCACATCGAGATCAGCGGCACGTATGAGGTGCTCGATGCTGCAGAGGGGGGCAAACCCCGGCTGATGCAGGAAGTCACCGAGGAGTGGGTCGAGATCGACGATGTCGATGAGGCGGCGCCAACGGAAGACGAGATCGACATCGCTGATGAATTCGAGGCTGCTGATGGCGAGGAAGTCGAAGAGCGAGACAGTGAGGCGGATGAGCCTGGGCAATTCGCGCCCGCTGACAGGTTTGAGGAAGACGAATCACGTACGCACACTGCTGCTGCGCCCGAGTTCGAATTTCTTGCGCCGCGACGCCGCGCGATCGCCCCCGTCTGGACCTGGCTGGCGTTTCCACTCGTGGCTCTGTTGGCGATGCAGGCGCTCCATCACTATCGCTCGGTGCTTGCCCGCCATCCACGCATCGGTGCGCCGCTCGTGAGCGTGTACGACGCGCTCGGCTTGCGTCTAACGCCCGATTGGAATTTGCACGCGTACGAGATCCGCCAGTGGGGCGTAGTCTCCGATCCAACGACGCCTGGCACATTGAAGGTGCGCGCCAGCATCACGAATCTCGCTGATTTCGCGCAGCCCTATCCGCTCCTCAAGCTCGTACTGGAAGATCGTTGGGGCGATCAGGTTCGCGCGCGCGAATTCGGGCCCGCGGACTATCTCGATCCCGGCGCGGCTCCCGATCGGCTCCTCGCACCCGCGCAGAAAACCAATGCGACCATCGCCATCGTCGATCCGGGTCCTGACGCAGAGGGGTTCAGATTCGACGTCTGTCTGCCGGGAAAACGAGGTACCGTGTGCGCGGGAGAAGTACCTGAGGGAAGCGACTAGCGACTAGCGACTAGGCAGAAAAAGCCAGCATAATTCGCCTCTTACTCTTACTCTTACTCTTACT
>JBOHZJ010000109.1:0-7237 GCA_050738395.1 Steroidobacter sp. | reverse complement strand
CCATCGAGTCGATCGCCTTGTAGCCCGTCTGCACGGGCTGGCTCACCGATTTGCGGGACACGACGCCCGGGGCGACGCGCTCGAGCGGCGAATTGCGTGCGGCCTTGATCGGGCCGTTGCCGTCGATCGGAGCGCCAAGGGAGTCGACGACGCGGCCCAGCAGACCTTCACCGACCGGCACTTCAAGAATGCGGCCCGTGGTCTTGACCGAATCGCCCTCGACGATGTGCTTGTATTCGCCGAGCACGACCGCGCCGACCGAATCCCGTTCGAGGTTCAGCGCCAGACCGAAGCTGCCGCCGGGAAACTCCACCATTTCGCCGTACTTCACGTCGGCGAGGCCGTGGACGCGCACGATGCCGTCGGTGACGGTCACGACCGTGCCGACGTTGCGCTCTTCGGTCGCACTCGAGAATTTCTCGATGCGCGCCTTGATCAGGTCGCTGATTTCAGATGCCTTGATGGCCATTTTCTGCCAGTCCTCGGTTAATCGATTGGTGGTGACCGTTGACGGTTGACAGTTGACGGCAAGAACAGGAAGGACGCTCTTTGCTGTCAACCGTCAACTGCAAACTGTCAACCATTAGTTGGTCATTGCACTCGCGAGCCGATCGAGTCGCGCCCTGAGCGAGCCGTCGATGACAAAGTCGCCGCAGCGCACGATCGCGCCGCCAATGAGCGATGGATTCACTTCGCAATGCAGGCGGACATCGCGCTTCAGGCGCTTCTTCAGCGCTCCGGCAAGACGCTGACGCTGCGTCTCGCTCAGCTCGACCGCCGCGGCGACATACACGTCGGCGACGTTCTCGATTTCCGCGCGCAGCGCCTCGAACATCGCCGCGATCTCCGGCAGGAGCGCGAGGCGGCGATTATCGGCAAGCGTCGCGAGAAAGTTGCGGCTGTGTTCGTCGATCGACTCGCCGGCGATGTCGACGATAAATCCCACCAGGTCATTCGCCTGCACGCGTGGGTTTGTCAGTAACTGGGTGACTCGTTGATCGACGACGACCGCGGAGGCGCTCCCGAGCACCTGCGACCAGCGGTCAAATGAATTGTGCTGACGGGCGTACTCGAATGCAGCCTTGGCGTACGGACGGGCTATGGTGGCTTTCTCGGCCATGGTTGTCCCGCGGAATTAACCGCGTTCAATCTCCTGCGCCAGCTTTTCGAGCAGATCGGCGTGTGCTCTCGCATCGATCTCGCGCCCCAGCAGTTTGCTTGCGCCAGAAACGGCCAACGCCGCGACCTCGCTGCTGAGTTGCTGTCGGGCGCGACTGGTCTCGAGCGCCACGTCCTGCCGCGCCTCGCCGATGAGGCGCTGTCCCTCCGCAATCGCCGTGCCGCGCGCCTCGTCGACCAGCTCGTTCGAACGGCGATTGGCCTGATCCACGATCTTGCTGGCGCGGGCGTGCGCTTCCTTGACGATCTCGGAGGAGGCGGCCTTCGCTTGCGCCAGCGAAGCTTCACCCTTCTCGGCGGAAGCAAGACCCTCGGCAATCTTGCTGCGACGCTCGTCGATGGCCGCGATCAACGGCGGCCAGATGAACTTCATCGTGATCCAGCCGAGGATCAGAAATACCAGCGTCTGAATGAACAGTGTTGCGTTTAGATTCATGAGAGCTAAGCCTTGCCCGGACCAATCGGATTACGGACGGCCGTTAGCCGCGACAACGTGTGAATCAGCGCGATCAGCCGGTGAACGGATTGGCGGTGGCGAACCACAGCGCGATGCCGACGCCGATGATGAATGACGCGTCGATCAGACCCAGCAGCAGGAATACCTTTGTCTGGAGCACGTTCATGAGTTCGGGCTGGCGGGCAGAAGCTTCGATGTATTTGCCCGACATCATGCCGACGCCGATACACGCGCCGAGAGCGCCGATACCGATGATCAAACCGCAGGCGAGAGCGACAAGGCCGATGTCCGTCATGAGTGTTCTCCGAAGTGAACTTGAATAGCAGTTGAGATCGAGCGAATCAGTGTTGTGCGTGCGCCTGGCCCACGTACGCCAGCGTCAGCATCATGAAAATGAACGCCTGCAGCAGCACGATCAGAATGTGGAAAATCGCCCAGGCGGTCCCCGTCACCAGATGCAGCCCTATGCCGACGATCGTCATGCTGCCGCCGAGTCCCGCGATCAGGAAGAAGATCAACTCGCCGGCATACATGTTTCCGAACAGTCGCATGCCGTGCGAGAAGGTCCTGCCGGCATACTCCACGATGTTCATACCCAGATTCGCCATGCCGAGCAGCAGGGCGCCGAGCCATGACAACGGATTCGCCGAGAGCTTCATCATGCCGAACGGCGCGCACGTCAGCTCGTGGAGGAAGCCGCCGAGACCCTTGATCTTGATGCTGTAGTAAAAGGCCAGGAGCAACACGCCCAGCGCCAGCCCGAAAGTCAGATTCAAGTCGGCGGTCGGCAGCGGACGAAGGTAATCGACGTCGACCGCCTGAGCGGCGCGCGGCAACCAGTCCACGGGCAACAGATCGATCGCATTCATCACCGCCACCCAGCAAAACACTGTGAGCGCGAGCGGCGCGATGTAGGTCAGCTTGCCATGGACCATCGACCTTGCCTGTTCATCGACCATTTCGACCAGCATTTCCACGCCCGCCTGGAATCTGCCCGGCGTCTTCGCCGTTGCACGTGACGCGGCGATGCGCAGCACGATCAGCACGATCGCCGCGCATAGCAAGGAAAAAAACGTCGTGTCCCAATGAACGACGGAGAAATCGAACAGTGACGATTGGCTGCCGCTGGCCAGGTGCTGCAAATGATGCGAGATGTACCCCGACATACCGCCGTGGTCACCGCCGCTTTCACTTGCCATCAGCGCGATCCGCATGCTTCACCTTAAGACGCCATCCGTCACCGAACCGTTCTACTACCGGAGCATCCCGCAACAGACGCCCGCAAGACCATCCCGACCGAAGGTGTTCGCCGTCACGACTTGCGTCGCGACAAATCGAACGCGAGCCACGCCCAGTAGGCGACCATGGCGCCGAACAAACCCGCCAGCACGGCCAGCGGAACCACCGCTTCGGACCGAAACGCGATGATCAGCAGGCTCACGGTCAATGCAACCTTGATCATCCATGCGGCAAAGAAACTCAAGGGACTCAGATGCACGCCATGGTTCACGCTGTGCTTGAACAGCGCGAAAGCCATGTAAACGGTCCAGATCAGACCGATCATGCCGCCAGCCAGGGCCGACCAGCCCGCGCGCGATCCAAACGCCGCGCCGATCACCACCGAGAGCGCTGCGACCCAGCCAACCTGCCACTGCAGAATTTTCAGCGACTGGCGAGCTGCGATGGCAAGAACGTTCCTGCTCATAGCGCTTCTTGCGCCCGATCGATGGACAACAAAAATGCCACCGCGTGGGCCGTGTTGTCGGCAACGTGTGGCATCGCTGATCTTCCGAAAATCTCCGGCCAGAAGTTGACGCCCGGCCGGAAAAGGCGGCGCATTATACGCAGCGTTTTGCAGTGCTTCAAGAAAACAAACGAGCGTGCGCCCAATAAACAGAATGCAGTTTCTGCGTGTTTTTCTTTCAGGAGCCTGCGCGAGCAACGGACGTCTCACGAAGGTGCGATACATCGAGAATCCTTCGATGATAGATGATCCGTTGCTCGCGCGGGGCCTACAGTCGGTAACGGATCTTGAGCAGAAACTGATCTGCGTCGCGCACGTCGGTCATATCCTCGAATAATCCGCCGACATCGCGTCTGTCGTCGTTGATCACATTGAAGCCGCCCCGCCCGTACACGAGAAACAGTTCCGACTGCGGTGCGAACTCGTAGCGATAACGGATCTGCAGACCGAGATTGCTGACCGTGAACGGCGCCACCTGATCGTCCGTGGGCAACAGGCGTCCGGACCGGTCCGTGCGATACGCATGACGCGGCTCGGCGTCGACGCCGATCCATTGCCATTTGACGCGTAGTTCATGGCGGGGCGCCGGAATCCAGTCGATGCGGAAATCGAAATCGAGGCGCTCGGCCCGATAGGAGCCGAACAGATTGCCGTCCTCCCACAGCAGCCAGTCGTCGGCGTACTGTGGCAACAGATCAAGGCGCAGCGTGAGCTTTTCCGTGGGATACCAGGCAGTGACGAACTGCAGCCAGCCCGAATAATCCTGCACGCCCTGCTGGAACAAGTAGCCGCCGAGAACGAGCTGCCAGTCGCCGAAACGCGGCGAGGACACGTCGAAATACGCCCCCACGCGCGAATCCAGTTGCACCGGGCCATTGCCGCGGGAAATCAGATCATCGACGCCGCTCGTGACGTAGCGCACTTCTTCGTACGCCCGCCAGGCGCTCATGTATTGGACGTCGCGCGAGACCTGTACGCGCGATTGCAGGCGCTCGCCCTGGGTATTCTCCCGGTAAAACGTGTAAAGCCGCTGGGTTTCGCCGTTGACCCGGCTCTCTCCGTCGCCTGCGATACGGCGATTCGTCTCCCACTCGACCTGCTTCAGTGAGTTGCGCTCCATGTAGCCCAGATCGTTCAGATCAAAGCGATCATCGATATATAGCGCCTTGAGAGTGTGTGTGATCGGCGCCGACCGATTGAAGTCGGTTTGCAGCCAGGCTTCATAGCCATCGCTGTGAACTTCGCTCATGCGCAGGTCCGGGGGCCCGAGGCTGAACAGCCCGATGCCCGAGCTCCCGATATCGGAACGGATCACCTGCCCGGCGACGCGCCACGACTCGCTCGGCGTCGCTTCGAAATCGACGGCGTTGATCAGCGCGTCGCGATCGAGCAGCGGACGATCGGTCCACGTCGTCAGGTAGCCGAAACGTGCATGGTCCAATGGCAGCGCGATGCGAGCCGCCGCAAACAATCTGCCGACGTCCTGATCGTAGTCGTCCTCCTGAGCGACGAACGCGCCGTAGACGAGCGGTCCGGCGCCGCCCGTCAGTTTGAGTGCGCCGTCGATGTCCGCGGATCCTGCGGCCCCGTCGTCGGTTGCGGCGCCGATGCGGCGTGTGTAGATCAGCTGCCCGTTGGCCGGCGTACGCAGATCGAACACGCCCTGGTTTTCAGTGAAGAAGGGACGTTTGTCGGTGAACACGGTTTCGATCGCGGAAAAATCAACGACCAGCTCATCGCTTTCCACCTGACCAAAGTCAGGATTCAAGGTCGCGCCGAGCCAGAAGTTTGGCGAGGCCTTCCACACGACATCCGCACCCGCCTTCAACTCGGTTTCATCACTGATCAGGTTGCGAATCGCCGATGCGTAGGGCGTGATCTCGAGCGCACTCGCCGCGTCGAATTGCTGAATGTCGATGAGTTTGAAGTCCGACAGAAATACGGCGGTCTCGCTGGTGATTCCCGGGCAGGCATAGCGTTCGTCGCGCTCATCGAGATAACGCGCGCCGTACACGCCGATGGTGCGCGTCTGTGCGCGTGAACTGCGCATGCTGATCGTGGACCACGGGATGAAAATTTCGACCATCCATTGATCTTCGGTCTCGCTCACCGCGTGTCGCCATTCACCATCCCAGTCGCGGTCGAACTGGTTCTGATTGGTGATGAGCCCATCGCGCACGCCGCCGCCAAGTCCGACCGAAAATTCATAGCCAATCTGGCCGGTCGCATCGAAGTCGATCATCAGGGAGACTGAATCCCCGGCGAGCCGCGCTGCGTCGCGCGGCGTTCGCGGCTTGATGCGACGCTCGATGCGCGGTTGATCGATGACGAAGCTCGCCGCCAGACCTTCGGAGGTTGAAAGCAGGGAAAGCTCGTTGCCGTAGCGGGGTTCATCGCGCGCGAACGGCGCCGTTCGTTTCCAGTCGCCGCACGTCAGCGCCTCGCGCCACTCCGGCTCATCGGCTCGGCCGTCCACCGTGATATCGCCGAGAACGACCGCGAGCCCGGATGTATACAAGACGAGCAGCGCGCACAGATCTCGAAGGAGCCGTGATCGAATACCCGCGCCGTTCAGGAAAAACGCCAGCCGCATGCCGTTCGAGCCTCCATGCATCCCAGCAGCGCGCGCATGGCAAGCTCAGTGAATATGTTCGAGAATGCCGTCGAGCTCATCCAGCGTGTGGTAGCTGATGACGAGCTTGCCCTTGCCGGACGACGAGTGTTGCACGTGCACCTTCGCGCCCAGTTTCTCGGCCAGATCACTTTCAAGCTTGCGGATGTTCGGATCCGCGCGCCCGGCGTTCTCGAGCGCGCCTTGCGGCTGCGCCGTCAGCCGCTTCACGAGCGCCTCGGTGTCGCGCACCGATAATTTCTTGTTTGCGACCAGTGCACCGACTTCGGACTGTCGGCGATTTTCCAGGCCAAGCAGTGCGCGCGCGTGTCCCATCTCCAGTTCGCGGTGCTCCACGAGGTTCTTGACCTCATCGGTGAGCTCGAGCAATCGCAGCAGATTCGACACCGCGGCGCGCGAACGTCCGACGGCTTCGGCCGCCGTCGCGTGTGTCATATCGAATTCGGTGATCAGTCGATCCAGCGCGCGCGCCTCTTCGAGCGGATTCAGATCCTCGCGCTGGATGTTCTCGATGAGCGCCATCGCGATCGCCGCTTCATCCGGCACGCGGCGCACGACTGCGGGAATTTCGTGCAGACCCGCCATCTGCGCAGCGCGCCAGCGTCGCTCCCCGGCGATGATTTCGTAACGCCTCGGATGGCCCGGACCTTCTTCGTGCAGCGGCCGCACGACGATCGGCTGCACGACGCCCTGCGCTCTGATCGAGTCGGCCAACTCCTGCAATGTTTCAGGCCGCATGTCGATGCGCGGCTGGTACTTGCCACGCTGCAACAGGTCGACGGGGAGCCTCTGGAGTTCATCCTCGGGACGTAGCTGGACGACCGCGGATTCGGCAGCCATTGGCTGGCCGAGCAACGCGCCTAATCCGCGTCCGAGACTGGGTCGTTTAGTCGCCATTCTTAGCGGGCTCTGGGCGCTGGGCTGCGGGGTAAAAAAATAGTTCGGAAGCAGCTACGCTGAGTGTACTCGCTCTGGCCGACAGCCCAGGGTTCAGCACCCGACAGCCCCGTATTTTCATGTCCCCACCGCGTCCACTGTCGCGGGTCCGAGCTCGTAGTCGCCCTCTTCGCGGCGAATCATCTCGCCCGCCAGCGCCAGGTAAGCGAGTGCGCCGCGCGATTCGCGATCGTAATGCAGCGCGGGCTTGCCGTAGCTCGGGGCTTCCGCCAGTCGTATATTGCGCGGAATGATGGTGCGGAACACTTTATCCTGAAAGTGCTCGATC
>JBOHZJ010000108.1:0-23472 GCA_050738395.1 Steroidobacter sp. | reverse complement strand
CTCATTCCGCGATCGGTCCAGAAGAGATTGTAGTTGCCGACCGGCGGCAGCGAACCGATGGCCTCGATCTTCTTGTCCGGATCGCTGGGCGCGGCGTCGGCTTCCACCGCCGCAATCGCCTTGCGTTGAATCGCCGCCGCTTCCTCTTCTGTGAATGCGCGACGATCGCCGAGTTCGGGCGCACGCTCCACCGGCGTCGCAGTCGCGTTGGTCCAGACGCCTTGCAAATTCGGAGTTCCGTCCGGGAGACGCGGAACCTTGTAGTCGCCTGCAGCCGCGGCAGTCGCCGACATCGCGATGAGCATTCCAGATACAAATCTCAATGTACTATTCATAGGGATTCCCAACTCGTCTGTAGTGAGTGGTGAGTCGTGAGTCGAAAGACTGGCTCAGGGCTCGGAATCCTTCGACGACTCACAACGCACGCTTCACGACTCACAACTCACAACTCACAACTCACGACTCACGACTCACAACTCACGCTTCCGACTCACGACTCACGACTCACGACTCATGTCATTTCCCATCCACCGTGAACGCCAGCAACAGCCGACCCGGCTTGCCCCATCGTCCATAACCCGAATTCACATAGAGCACGCCGTTGGCGATTGTCGCGCCGCCCGCATCGATGCCGCCGCCTTCAGTCAACGGGCCGTTGATCGTTGCGATCGCCTTCGATGTATCGAAGTCCCACAGGATTGCGCCCGTATTCGCGTCATAGGCGCGCATATGGCCGTCGAGCGCTCCGGAAAACACGACGCCCGGAATCAATGTTACGGCGCCTGGCTGTCCGCGACGACACGACTCCTCGCCCCACGAACAAAAGACCGCCGGTGTGGGAACGTGCCAGTGTTGCTCGCCATCGGCAATGCGTAGCGACGTGAGGCCGGGCAAGGCGCCTTCACGTACGCCGGCGTCCGAGTTTGCGGCGTATACATATGTGTCGTCGGCAGCCATGCCCCATTCCACGCCGCCGAGCGCACTGCCGCTTCCGACGCGCGCCCGCCACAGGAGCTTGCCGTTCTCGTCGGGATCCAGGCCGTACACGATCCCGGATTTCTGTCCGGCCAGCAGAATCCTCCGGCCATTCGGCAGCGTCCTGAGAATCGGCGAGGCGCCGAAATCGAAATCAGGTCCGCCGTTATCCGGACAGTTGCCCTCCCCCGCTTTTTCGCGCGGACAACCGATCACGAAGTTGTCGCCGCGTGTGAGCTGATTCACCCAACGGCGCTCACCGTTCTTCAGATCGAAGGCGACGATCGCATCCGCGCCGTCGGTATCGACGTCCGTGTACGAGTTGCCCGTCCCGACGTAGAGCAATCCGCGTCGCGCATCGATGGTCGGCGCCGACCAGATCGCGCCGCCGGCCGGGCCGTGCATCTGCGTGCCTGCCGTGCTGGTCCTTATTGGGCGCGGCGCGGGCTGTATCGCATGACTCTTCCAGAGCAGCTCGCCGGTTGCGGCGTCGAGCGCGACCATGCTGCCGCGAAACGTGCAGCACGGATAACTCGAATCACGCGCCGCGGCTTCTTCAGCCGCCGAGACAGGGACGTAGAGCCGGCCCTCGTAATGAACCGGCGCGCCGACGATCCGCGCCACCGCGTGCGTATCGACGACCGAGCTCCATAGCAATACACCCGTATCCGCGTCGACTGCGTAGACCGTTGCGCGCTCATCACCGAAGAAAGCCGCGGTGTGCTTTGCATCGCCGGTGCGCACTGCGGCGAGCGAGATCGCGACCTTCGCACTGGTGTTTGCCTTGAACATCCAGTGCTCGCACCCGGTATTTGCATCGAGCGAGCGGATCTCGCCCAGACTGTTCGTCACGAACAACCGGTCGCCGATGATCGTCGGCTGCCCATAAGCGAAGCGACCAGCGTATGCATAGGCCCATTTGACTTTGAGGCGTGGGACATCGCCGGCCTTCAGCCCGGGCGCCGGCTGGTAACGCGAATTGTCCAGGTCCCGTCCCCATCCGTTCCAGAGTTCGGACGGACGCAAGCGATCCAACTGCACGGGTGCGGGAGGACGTGCGCACGGGTTCGCTCGCGTCTGCACCGCCTGCGGTGAACCAAAGGACTTGTCGCTGAGATACTCGGCCACGGCGCCGATCTCATCGCGTGTCAGGCCGCTCGCCTGAAAAATCATCGCGCCATTGGTCAACGCCGTGACGATGCTTTCGGGCGGTAGATCGCGCAGAACCGCTCGGGCTGGTGTGCGGCCTGTCGCGTTGTCATGACAGGCGGCGCAGCGCTGCCCGTAAATAACTTCGCCAATGACTTGGCCAACCGGCTGCTCTGCAGAAAGCGCGGCTCGCGAAGCTAATCCCAGCAGGCCGACGCTGATAAGGACGCCGAGGCCCAGCGTGTGGCGCTTACCGTAAGCTGAAAATGCCCCCACTCGATGTCGCCTCGTGAAGTGATCCGGCTCGTTGACGTGCTCGATTGTAGCTATGCGCCGTGCAGTCTCTGCACGCCGGCAAACAAGAATTATCAAGAAGCGGCTTACGCCTCATTCCCCGCATAGACAGCTCTCACGCGCCGACGCACACTTTGCGCGCCCTTCCGGGTGGAAAACTTTCGCGGGTGTTTCATGAGCTGCATTCGTTCGATCCCTGTGCTTCTGACTGGCTTGTTCTGCCTGTCCACTCAGGCGATCGCATTGGCGCCAGGCGCTACCGTCGACAACTTCGAGTTGATCGATCACGCCGACAAATCTCACGAGCTGTACTACCTCTCGGACATGAAGGCCGTCGTGCTGCTTGCACACGGCAATGGTTGCGAGGCCTCCGCGAAAGCTGCGCGTTCGATTGCTCCGCTACGTGCGAAACATCAGAACGTCGCGTTCCTGATGATCGATTCCAACCTCGGCGACGAGCGCGAGGCAGTCGCGCAGGCGGCCGCCCAGTTCGGCGGCGCGACGCCGATCCTGATCGATGACACGCAGATCATCGGCGAGTCGCTCGGCCTGACCCGCAGCGGCGAAGTGCTCGTGCTCAATCCGCAGGGATGGAAGGTCGCCTACCATGGCGCCGCGGGCGACGCCCTCGGCGAAGCGCTCGACGCGGTCGTCAGCGGCGCGCCAGTCAGGATTGCCAGCACTGACGTCGTGGGTTGCACGATCCCCATGCCGGAGCGCGACAAGCGCAGCACCCATGCGCAGATCTCCTATGAGAAGACGATCGCTCCGATGCTCATGGACAAGTGCGTCGCCTGTCATCGCGAAGGCGGCATCGGCCCGTGGCAGATGACGAGTTATGAAATGGTGCGCGGCTTCGCGCCGATGATTCGCGAAGTCGTACGTACGCAGCGCATGCCGCCGTGGCACGCGGACCCGCACTATCAGAGTTTCAGCAACGATCGCGGGCTGTCGAAGCAACAGATCAAGACGCTCGTCCACTGGATCGAAGCAGGCGCTCCGCGCGGCGCGGGCGCCGATCCGCTGCTCTCGCAGCGAAAGGACTGGCCGAAATGGACGCTCGGCGAACCCGATCTGGTCGTGGAGATGCCGGCGTTCACGACGCCCGCGACTGGGGTGATTCCGTATCAGATGGTGCAGGTGAAGAACCCGCTCGATAAGGATGTGTGGGTGCGCGCCGTGGACTATCTGCCCGGTCAGCGCGCGGTCCTGCATCACGTGATCGCATCAGCGGGCGGCGCCGAGCGGCGCGGCGCGGTGAGTCTCAATAATTATGTGCCCGGCGCCGAGCCGCTGGAGTTGCCCGAGGACAACGGCATCCGCCTGCCCGCCGGTGCAACCTTCCATTTCCAGATGCACTACACCCCGAACGGTCAGGAACTGACGGACGTCACACGCCTCGGCCTCTATTTCATGAAGGATCCGCCGAAGTACAACTTCCGCAGCCTGATCTTCGCCAATCCTCGTTTGAAGATTCCGGCGAATACCAAGGAACACGCCGAGCTCGCCGAGCAGACGCTCAAGCAGGATGCGGTGCTCTACAGCGTGCATCCGCACGCGCATTTCCGCGGCAAGGCGTCGAAGTTCGTTGCGTACTTCCCGGACGGCCGCGAAGAAGTCCTGCTCAACGTACCCGCCTACGACTTCAACTGGCAGTCGACCTACGACCTCGCCGAACCACTGACCGTCCCTGCCGGGACGAAGATCGTCTACACACAGATGTACGACAACTCGACGCAGAACAAGGCCAACCCTGATCCGAATCGCGTCGTCACGTGGGGCGAGCAGACCTGGGACGAAATGATCTTCGGCGTAATCCGCTATCGCAACGTAAAGGAAGATTCGAAGCCGCAGACAGACAAAGGCCCGTCGCAGGAAGAGTTGTTCAGTCAGCAGTAAAGGAGAAGGTTCAGGCGGTAGGCCGCACGAAGGAACATAGCCCGGTCAGCTTCGCCGCCTTCCCTCACCCCAACCCTCTCCCAAAGGGAGAGGGAGTGGTCTCCGCTCCCTCTTTCGTCGCTCCCTTGTCTTTGCCGCTGCTCTCTTGTCTTCGCCTCTCCCTTTGGGAGAGGCCGGACGAAGTCCGGGTGAGGGGCCGCGCAGCGCTTCCGCCCATTATCCGCTCTACGCCGCCTGTTTCTTCTTCTCGATCCATCGGTCGATCTTCGCTTCCAGCACGCTGAGCGGCAACGCGCCATCGCGCAGCACCTGGCTGTGAAACTCGCGGATGTCGAAGCGCGAACCAAGCGCCGCCTCGGCCTTGCGGCGCAGTTCGCGTATGCGCAACTGGCCGATCTTGTAGCCGAGCGCCTGACCGGGAATCGCGATGTAGCGCTCAACCTCCGCGGTCGCATCGCTTGAGGCCATCGACGAGTTCTCGAGCATGTAGCGAATCGCCTGCTCGCGGCTCCAGCCTTTCGTATGCAGGCCGGTGTCGACGACCAGGCGCATTGCACGCAGCATCTCATCGCTCAGTTTGCCGTAGTACTGATATGGGTCGGTGAACATGCCGAGCTCCCTGCCCAGCGATTCCGCGTACAACGCCCAACCTTCCACGTACGCGACATAGTCGCCGCCGAAACGCCGGAAGCGCGGCAGATCGTCGAGTTCCTGCTGGATCGCAATCTGGAAGTGATGCCCGGGAGCTGCTTCGTGCAGCGACAGGGTTTCCATGCCGAACTTTGGCTGCGCCTTCAGGTTGTAGGTGTTGACGTAGAAAATGCCGGGGCGCGATCCGTCCGCCGAGGGTTGCTGATAGGACCCGCCCGCCGCCGAGGCCGCGCGAAATGCTTCCACCGGACGCACTTCATAGCCCGCCTTCGGAAAATCCGAGAACAACTTTGGCAGCCGCGCATCGATGTTCTTTTTCAGATCACGATAGCCCTGCAGCAGCGCTGCTTCATCCGTGTAGTAGAAGCGCGGGTCGTCCTGCAGGAATTTGAAGAACGCGGCGAGATCGCCCTTGAAGCCCACCTGCTGTTTGACCTGTTCCATTTCGCCGCGAATTCGCGCCACTTCATTGAGACCGACTTTGTGAATTGCATCGGGCGCGAGATCGGTCGTCGTGAAGTAGCGAGCCAGAAAGGCGTACCACTTTTCACCGTTGGGCAACGCCGACCATGCGACCGAGGTGCGCGCGCTTTTCAGATACTCATCGCGGATGAAATCGTGCAGCCGCTGGTACGCAGGATTGATGTCATTGGTGATCGCGTCCCGGTACAGCTTCTGCAGGCGCGCGCGATCCGCCGCCGGCACGGCGTCCGGAAACTTCGACAGGGGCTGCCAGAACAGGCTTTTCTCCGGCGTTGCCGAGATCAGCCCGACCAACTGCGGCAGCGTCTTTTCCATGAGCACGCGCGGATTCACCACGCCTTTGCGCATCCCCTCACGCATGTTGGTGATCGCCTGGTCGGACCAGACCACGTAGTCACGCATGCGCTTCAGGAAACGCTCGTAATCCCCGGTCGTTGCGAATGGCTGCGCACTTTCGCCCGAACCCAGAACAGGCATCAGCGCCGGCAGGCTCTGAAACTGGTTGACCGGCAACAACTCGCCGGGAAACTCTGCCGCGGCGATCGACGTGCGTCGTTCGCTCAGGAAGATTTCCAGGCTCAGTCGGTCCGCATCCGACAGCGGGTGCGATTCGAATTTCAGGGCTGTATCGAGAAACTGTCTATCAACGGCGAGCGCTTCGGCAATGTGCGCGGGCGAGATACTGTTCGTGAGTCGATCGTCGTAGCGATGATCGCCAATGAACGTCGCCTGCAATGGATTCAATTGCAGTGATCGTTCGAAGTAGTCCTCGAACACCTTGCCAAGCGCCTGTGACGCGCCGGGCGCCGCCGGCTGCGGCTGTGCGGCAAGACTCGCAACGTTCGCGAGCAGCAGCGCCATCATGACTTTCATTCGCATCAGGTCGACTCCACGATCGGAATTGTGGACGCGAGTCTCGTCAAACGGGCGCGGGAAGGAAAGCCCCGGCGCGAGCATGGATTGCTTGCTCCGCGCAGTGCGGCGGAACCACCGGTCCCATGGCGAGGTGGACAAACGCCACAGGGATTCACGCGCATGGCGCACGCTCCTCGTTTGCAGCACACTCGGCATCCTCGCAGTGCTGTTCAGTCGTCGTAGTCGAAGGAGTGTTCGCGATGACCCGATGGAGGATCGTGCTGGCGATCGCCGGCGCAGGCGTGGCTGTGGCCGGCTACTGGCTCGTGGCCCGCGATACAGGTCCGGCCGGGCCCAGCGACATGACTGGGAGTGCTCATACCGCGGCGAGCAAACTCTCTCTGCCGCGCCCGGCTGAGAACCCCAACGTTCTATCCGCAGCCGAAGCTCGCGCCCAGCGGGAACTGCAATATGCGGATTTCAGCCGCATCGCACAGACAGAAGACCTGCCCTCCACGTTTGCTCGCAGGGAAGCACTGTATGCAATCGCCGCCCGTGCGGACGCCTCCCGCCTGGATGAACTGATCGATGAAGCGAAGTTGCTCGTCAACGAGAGTGAGCGCGCAAATGCGCTCGAGATCCTCCTGCTGAGGCTTGCCGAGCGCGATCCGGAAGCGGCAGTTCGTCGCGCGCTGGAAGCGCAGCGCACCGATTCGGTTCGGTTGATCGCGGTGTTGTCCGAACTGGCCCCGCAACCGGCTTGGCAAGCCATGTCTCAGGTCGGCGATCCGCTGGCGCGAATGGAGTACCAGAATGCGATCGCGCAGACCTGGGCTGCGCAGGATCCTGCGCGGGCTTTCGCAAGCGTCGCGGGGCTGCCGGCAGACTGGACGCGCGAGCAATTGCTGAGGCAACTCACATGGAGAATGACGCGCAAGGATCCACGGCTCGCGATCGATCTCGCGAATACGCTGCCCGATCCCGATCGCAATCCTCTGCTCGACGCCGTCGCAGATCAGTGGGGGCGGTACGATCCTGCGGCCGCCGCCGAATGGGTGGAGGGAATGAATCGAGGCATGCAGGGGCGACTTGCATACCGAATCGCCGGCGCCTATGTCGTGCAGCAGCAGGAAGAAGCGCTCACCTGGGCCCTGCGCATCAGTCAGTCGCCGGGGCGAAATCTCTGGTCGTACATGGTCGGTCAGATCGCGATTCGCAACCCGCACGAAGCGCTGCAACTGGCGCAGTCGGCTGAGAATCCGATGCAGCGTACACGGGCGCTGGGCCAGGTCCTCACATCCATTGCATCGCGCGATCCTGCGCTTGCAATGAGCTATGTGGACAAGCTTCCCGCGGGCGACTCACGCACGCAAACCGCCGCGGGAATCGCAGCGCAGATCGCGCGGACGCAACCGGCGACGGCAGTCGAATGGCTGAGAGACCTTGACGACGGCAAGATGCGCGCTCATGTCGCGATGGCGGTCGCCAATGCAGTTGCGGAGCGTGATGTCGATGCAGCAGCGCATCTCATCGATCGAATACCGAAACAGGTGCGCCCCGTCTGGATCTCCAGCGTCGCCCAGGTCTACGCGAGATCCGACCTCGACAAAGGGATGCAGTGGGTGGAGCAATATCACGACGAAGCGCCGGGCTTGACGCATCAGTTCGCGCAATCGCTGGCGATGCATAGCCCCGATGCAGCCCTGGATGTCGTCGATCGACTCGCGGATGAAAAAGAACGCAATATCGCGCTCGCGAATGTGCTCTCGTACATCGCGATGCAGTCCCCGCAGACCGCCATGCGCTACATCACCAGGATCTCGGACGATAACGCGCGCGCTCAGACAGCGGCGCGAATCGCGGAGTCCTGGGTTCGACATGACGAGCCAGCCGCGCGCAAATGGGTCCTGTCGCTGGAACCGGGCGGAGTGCGCGACACTGGATTGAGCCAGCTCATTCCACACCTCGCATCTGTCGATGACCGGATTTCTCTGTTGGGCCAGATCCAGTCGCAAGATGCTCGGATGAACTCAGTGTTCAACACGGTCATGCACCTCGCCTCGGCCGATCCGGAAGGCGCACGCACCCTGCTGCGCCGCTACCCTCTCGATCCCATGCGGCAGCAGCAACTCGATAGCTATCTGAGGCAGCAGCAGCGCGGCTGGTGAGGTCGGCTTCTCAGCCGTAAGCGTCCTGGATGCCGAGACGTCAATGCACCCATTCGGACGTCAGTACATCGGCTTTGCCGTTCTGCAGTCGCACTTCTATTTTTGCGTCCTTGCCATCCGCTCCCGCGCCAAAGAATTCGTAAATCACCACGCCTGCTCCCTGGTCGCTTTCGATGATCCGGGTCGTATTGAAGGATGGGTTCGCCGCGGAAAGCGCAGCGCTCACTTCTGCAGGCACGTTTGCGGCCTCGAGGTCGCGCTGCACCTCAACAACCGTCCATCGATCCGCGACACGCGTGATGTCGAGCTCGACTTCTCCGCCATTCACCTTGCCTGCCACGTCATAGTAGTCGGCGCCGTTGCGTACTTCATGCTCCGCAGCGGAGATCTCGAGCTCCGGTCGTGCAGATCTGGCCGCCGCGAGCACTTCGGTCGGAAGCTCATCGGGCGAGATCTGCTCCTTGCCGCTCGTCTCGACTTTCGTCGATGGCGCCTGCGGAGCTTCCGCACCCGGTTCACCTGGACTGCAACCGGCGACACTTGCCGCAACACTCAGCAGCGCCCAGCAACATACTCGCGTCAGATAGCGAACCTTCATTGGCCTCTCCACGTTGCAGCAGTTCGCCTCGAACGGTAGCAGATTCATTTGCCGTTGATGCTGAAGCGTCCCGGACCCATCACGGCCAGCGCGATCGCCGTAAACAGGAACATGCCCTGCAGCTCGAGCGCCCAGCCGCCCGCGCCGCCGAGCGTAAAGACGTCAGCCCGATGCGCTAGCGCGATGGCGACCAGCATATTGAGGGCGATGATCCCGGCGCCGATGCGTGAGTACCAGCCGGCGATCACCATGAGCGGCGCGATCACCTCGCCGATGTATACGCCGTAGGCGACAAACGCCGGCAGGCCTGCAGCGGTCACCATCCCGGCGATGCCGCTGACTCCGCCCTGCATCTTGGCGACGCCGTGCAACAGAACCAGCACTCCAAGCGCCAGGCGCAGAATCATTTTGCCGCTGCTGTCGTTCATCGCATATCTCCTTTGCACGTCCTCTACCCTCGCCAGTTTGCCTCAAACTCGCGGCGCAGTTCTTCTTCGCGGCCAAGATAGCGAGGCGAGAAGTGAAACGGAATCGCCGTCTTCGCGCCCGCCGCGCGCGCAATGGAACCTGCATGTTGCGCGGTCAGATGAGCTCGTCTGACTGCGTGCTCCACATCCTCGTGCAGGAATACAGACTCGATGAAGAGCACATCGGCGTCTTGCAGGAAGCTGATCAGCGCCCGGGTATTCTGCTCATGACCGGCAACGTCAGTGACGTAGCAGACACGCTGCCCCGGCGCGAAATCGAGCATCGTTTCCTTGAGCTCGCCCAGCGCAAACGTCTGCTCTCGTGAACCCTCGCGGGTACGCCAGCGCACGGCGATCGGAGTGTCGTCCGGCTCGCCTTCTCGCACCTTCTTCTTGAGTTCGGTGAGCCAGGGGCCGGTCGGCAGGCCCATTTCTTCGAGTCGATTCTTCCAGACATTGATGTGCACGCCCTCTTCGAACGCAAAGGCGAGGGACGCAATGCCGTGATGATCAAGGCGCTTCGTTCGCACTTTGAATTGCTGCTCCTCGAGCAGCACGCCATCGGGCGCGGCAACATCCTCGAGCGGCTCGCGTTCGAAGCGGCGCTTGCTGCGAAAATTCGCCCGACTCACGCGCCCCGACTCATCCAGTTCGTGCACACTGACGACGAAGTCAGTCGCATAGTTGTCGACCAGATTCCAGGTGTAGGCCGCCAGCTTGTGTCCGACCTGATCGATGAAGTTCGGCGGACCGTACATCCGCACACCTGTATCCCGTCCGAGACACACGCGCAGCAGATGATCGAAGCCCGCAAAGTGATCCATGTGCGTATGGGAGACGAACACATCGCTGATCCGCAGGAGCTTGCGCGTCGATAGCGCGGTAACGTCGCCGATGTCGAACAGCAGCGCGCGCCGCGAAAATTTCAGATCGATGTAGACGCCCGGATCGCCAAAGGTCCGGTTCACCAGCTCGGCGCGAAAGATGGGACGCATGAATTTGAAGTGACTAGTGACCGGTGACTAGTGACTGGTCAGAGACGCCTGCGCGGCGCGGTCGCTCCTCTGGCTACGGACTACGGACCATCGAGCATGGATCATCACTTGCGCAGCAACTCCTGCACGTTCTCAGTCGGCCGGCCGATCGCGGCGCGCTCGCCTGTGATCACGATGGGCCGCTCGATCAGAATCGGATCCCTGACCATCGCCTCGATCCATTGCGCATCCGACAGCGTCTTGCCCGCGTACTTTTCCTTGTAAATCTCCTCGCCCTTGCGCACGAGCTCCTTCGGCCTGATTCCGAGCCGTCGCACCACTTCCCTGAGCTCCGCCGAGGATGGCGGTGTCTTCAGATATTCAATGACTTCCGGCTTCAATCCACGTTCTTCGAGCAACGCGAGCGCCGCGCGACTTTTTGTGCATTTCGGGTTGTGATAGATCGTGAATTCGGCCATCGTCAGTGCTCCCGTTGCGTTGTCTCACTCTACGCCAGCTGAAGTCGACGCCGTGCGTCTGAAAAATCTACGCGGTCCAGGCCGACAAGCACCGCTGGTCTGCGTTCCATGTTGTCGACGAGCCCAACCCCGAGGAACCTTTTCATGAGCACCGTTAGCGTTCGCTATATCGTTGATGATGTCGACGCGGCTATCCGGTTTTACACCGCGAATCTGGATTTCAAAGTCGAGCTGCATCCTGCTCCCGGCTTCGCCGCACTCAGACGTGATGACCTGCGTCTGCTGCTCAACGCGCCGGGCGCCGGCGGCGCGGGTCAGTCGACGGCAGAAGGCGCGAAGCCTGCGCCAGGCGGGTGGAATCGCATCCAGATCGAGGTGGACGACATCCAGTCCGTATGCGCGAATCTGCAGCAGCAGGGCGCCGCGTTCCGCAATGCAATCGTGCAGGGCAACGGCGGTAAGCAGGCGTTGCTGCAGGATCCGGCCGGGAATCTCATCGAGCTGTTCGAAGCCAATTCGCCACAGCGTTCCCAGACTCGCTGACTCTGAATGAACTCGGTCAGATAACGGTCAGGATCGCGACGCTAAGGCAACACCGACGTCAACTCTTCCACTTCGGCGCGTCCGTCGCGCCACAGGACGTAGGGCGTCTGCGTCTCTCCGACCACGAGCGTCGCCTGAACGTCCCCGGACGTCGCGACTGACGCGAGCGTCTGCCTGTCCACCGGGAAGTACCACCACTTCGACGTAAGCGAATACGACTCCGCGACTGGTCGTGCGAGACCGAGCTTGCGGGGTTCTTCAGGCGTCGGCTCGAGCGAGAGTACATCGGCCGATGTTCGCAGTTGCAACGTGGGCGCGGGCAGTTCGCGTCCCTGCGAATCCACCAGCGGCAACGACTGCAGCACGGCGAAATACTGCTTGTGATCGCCCATGCGATTGACGTCGATCGCGTACACGTTCAGGAAATCACGCTGATCGGCCGTCTCATTCGTGCGCTCTCGCGAAAAAATCCACGGATCGGCGACTACTGTGATAGTCGCAGCCGTCTGTTCATCGAGATACTCGCGCGGCGCAGTCCCGGGCGTGCTCGTGCATGCGACGCAGATCAGCAAGAGCAGTGCAGTGGAAACGGTTCTCATAATTACTGAATCACTCCGCAGGCGATGCGATCTCCGGAATCGCCGGACGGCTGAGTCTTGTAATCGTCCGGCTTTGCATGGATCACGATCGCCTTGTTCAGAATGTCGGTGCTTTGCCCGGTGCGCAGCGTCGCGCCTGTGGCGCGCACATCGACATTCGCGACGCCGTCGGCGTTCGCGCGAATGTTAAGCATGTCGCCGCCGTGTTTCGATGCACTGTCGGGGGCGCCGTGCTTTGCCCCGGCAGGATTGAAATGACCGCCCGCGCTGCTCGCATCGGGCGCGCTGCAATCGCCTCTTTCATGGATGTGGAAGCCGTGTTCGGAATTCGGTTCGAGCCCTTTCACCACGCCGGTAATACGCACGATCTTTCGCTCCGGGCCAACCATCAACTCACCACTGGCCTGACTGCCCGACCTGGGCTCGAGCTTCGCCGCAGCCCCGACCGGCGTCTGCCCTTCCGGCGGCGGCTCGGCCGCATTGCTCTGCCTCGTGTCGCCTGACGACGACGGCGGCCTTTCGGTCTGAGCGAAAACCATCGCCGCAGCTGTGGTCAGGATCACCGTCATCACCATACGTCGCATCGCTCTGCTCCATTGAATCGGCCGTTTCTTTACAACCCATAAGGCGGCGGCAACGTTCCGCGCGCGACACATGGGCAAATACTTCAAGATTGAGGCATGAGCCTCTCACCTTCACGCCGCCTCGCGATCATTGGCGGCGGCCCCGCCGGACTTATGGCTGCGGGAGCAGCGCGCGCGGCAGGCGTAGAGGTAGACGTCTACGAGGGAAAAGGATCCGTTGGGCGGAAGTTCCTGCTCGCGGGCAAGGGCGGGCTCAATCTCACGCATTCCGAAGAGTTCTCGAGTTTCATTCGTCGTTACGGCGCGCGATGCGAAGAAGTGCATCGCTGGCTCTCGCTGTTTGGTCCGCAGGCAGTGCGCGACTGGGCGCGCGAGCTTGGCGTCGAGACTTTCGTCGGCTCCTCCGGCCGCGTCTTCCCGTCGGATCTCAAGGCGGCGCCGCTGCTGCGCCGCTGGGTGCGCCGTCTGCGCGACCAGGGCGTGCGCTTTCATGTGCATCACTACTGCATCGGCATCGATATGGACACGTCCGTTCGCTTCGAGACGCCCGCGGGTCTTCGCATAATCGACGCGAACTCCGTCGTGCTGGCGATGGGAGGCGCAAGCTGGCCGGAACTCGGTTCGGATGGTCGCTGGACCGAATGGCTTGAATCGCGCGGGGTACAGATCGCGCCGCTGCGTGCGGCGAATTGCGGATTCGACGTGGGCTGGAGCGACATCTTTGCGCAGCGCTTTGCGGGCGCGCCCGTCAAGACTGTGCGCATTTCCACAGCCGATGAGCATGGCGGATCGCGATCGCTGCAAGGTGAGTTCGTCATCACCAGTACCGGCGTGGAAGGCAGCGCGATTTATGCGCTCTCCTCGACGCTACGGGATGCAATCGATTCGAACGGCAGCATCGAGATACGACTCGATCTCACGCCGCAGCGCGAGCTCGACTATCTGCACGACAAATTATCGGGGCCGCGCGGCGCTCGCTCGTTGACTGAACACCTGCGCCGTCAGATCGGCCTCGCGGGCGTAAAGGTCGGTCTGCTCTTCGAAACGACGCCAAAGGAGGCGCTCCACGATCCGGCGCGGCTCGCCGCAGCGATCAAATCGACGACGCTCAAGCTGGTGCGGGCGCGACCTGTCAGTGAGGCGATCAGCAGCGCCGGCGGAATACGCTTCGACGCGCTCGATGATCAGTTGATGATCAAGGCCTTGCCTGGCGTCTTCTGCGCCGGCGAGATGATTGATTGGGAGGCGCCGACCGGCGGCTACCTGCTCACGGCCTGCTTCGCAAGCGGCCGCGTCGCGGGACTCGGCGCCGCGACATTCCTAAACAATTCACAACCTGCGCACGGCCGATGAGATGCCACAATGCTCCGGTAGCCCACAGATCCGTCGCTGCCCCGGGGAAAATGCATGTCGAACAACATAATAGAAGCGACGGTCGCGCCGGATGCCGCGAATTTCAGCGTCAGCGACGGCTACCGCTGGTATGTGGTCTGGCTGCTGTTCGGCGTCTATGTGCTCAATTTCGTGGACCGTCAGATTCTGACGATCCTGATGGAGCCGATTCGCGAGGAGTTCGACTTCTCGGACACGCAGCTCGGGCTGCTTGGCGGACTTGCCTTCGCCGTCCTGTACTCCACGCTTGGCATTCCGATTGCGCGACTGGCTGACAGAGAGAATCGCGTCACCATCATTTCGATTTCGCTGTTCGTCTGGAGCCTTTTCACCGTCCTGACGGGACGCGCGCAGAGTTTCACGCAGTTGCTGTTCGCCCGCGTCGCGGTCGGCATCGGCGAGGCCGGTTGCACACCGCCCGCCTATTCCATCATCAGCGACTACTTCGAACGAAAACGCCGCACGACCGCCATTGCGATCTACACGATGGGGATTTATGGCGGAGTGTTCGTGGGCTACCTGGTGGGCGCGATGGTCGCCGAAGCGTATGGCTGGCGCATGGCGTTCTACGTGGTGGGTGCGCCGGGAATCGTGCTCGCGCTGATCGTGAAGTTCACACTGCGCGAGCCGCCGCGCGGCTTCGCCGAAGGCATAGTGACGGTCAGCGAACCGCCGCCGGTGAAGCAGGTTCTCGGCACGTTGCTGACCAAGCCGACATTCTGGCATCTGGCGCTCGCGGCCGCATTGCACGCATTCGTTGGTTACGGCGTAAACGGCTTTCATCCTTCCTTTCTCATTCGTACTCACGCTCTGAGCGTCGGGGAAACCGGCATGATTCTGTCGGTCGTCGCGGCGGTGTCAGGCATCGGCGGCACCTGGTTCGGCGGGTATCTCGCCGACAAGCTCTCGAATGGACGCAACGAGGTGCGGTGGCAATTGTGGACGCCCGGTATTGCGACGTTGCTCAACGTCCCCACTGCACTGCTGGCCTACACCCTCGCGGACAGGAATACGGTGATCGGCATGATGTTCATCAGCCTGGTGTTCGGCGTCATGTATCTCGGTCCGACATACGCGACGATGCAGCGCCTGGTCGGCGCACGCGAACGAGCGCTCGGATCGGCGTTGTTGTTGCTGATCGTCAATCTGATCGGCCTCGGCCTGGGTCCATCGCTGGTCGGGGTCGTGAGCGATGTCATGAACAATCAATTTCTCGCCGACGGCGCCGCGCCTGCAATCGCCAAGGCGCAGGGGTTGCGCTGGTCGCTCGGCATCATGGTGTGCATCAACGTGTGGTCATTCGTGCATTACCTGTTCGCTGCGAAGACGCTGGAGCGCGATACGGTTGGGGAGAGGAAATGAGAATGGAGAGCCGCGAAAGACCGCAAAAAGACAAAAAGGGAGAGTTATATATGCGGGTAGAACGGAGGCGTTAGCTTTCTTTTCATTTCCGAGCACGGGCAATTCTGCGTTCTTTTTTGTGGTCTTTTGCGGCTCTCAAGTCCTGTGCGCCAGCCTCAGTCTTCCAATCTGCGGATCTGGAGATTGCGGAATTGCACGTGCGATCCCTCGTGATGGGCTTGCAGGGCGATATGGCCGCGCGGTTCACGCGACGCCTCCGTCAATCGCGACACCTCCTCGCCATTGAGGACGACGGCGATGGTCCCGCCGCGGGCCGTGATCTCGAATTCATTCCAGAGCGCAGCGCCGCGCGAAGTCACGATCTTCGCCGGCGCCAGTTTGTAGATCGCCCCGGTGATGTGCAACGGGCTCTTATTCGTGTCCTTCTCAGGATCGTAGCCGCGATCATCGATCTGGATCTCGTAGCCGCGCTCGATCGCGGGCTTCGGATCGTTCGCAAGCGGCGGGGAGCGGATGAATACGCCCGAGTTGTCGTCCCCTCGCGTTACGCGCCACTCCACCTTGAGAATGAAATTCTCGTAGATCTGATCCGCGTACCAGAGAAGTCCTGAGCCTCCGTAACTTTCGATCGTGTCGGCGGCGACGGCCCGAAAGCCGCCCGCGCCCGCCATCCTCCAGCCGGAGAGATCGTTCGAAAGCAGCGGGTGAAAGCTGAACATGGGAGAGAGTGAATAGTGACTAGTGACTAGTGACTGGTCAGATCGCTGTCGCTCGCGCTCCGCAACTCTCAGGGCGAAGGCATCGTTCCCCGCACGATGCGCTCCCAGACACTCGCCTGTGACGCCACCGCAGAACCGGCTGTGTCTGGTGATTGGCAGGGCGAGTACCGGCGCTCTGACGGGCGACGCCCGCGCGCGTCAGCGTTTCTGACTATTCACCAGTCACTAGTCACCAGTCACTTCTTATTGCGAATCACTATCATTTACGTTTGAGAGCTCATATCATCCGGCTCTCCGCGGAAGGCCGCGGCAGCTAACAAAGGAGTCGGATCGTGAACTCGCCAGACCTGTCTGTCGCCGTACGGGCATTCCTGAAAACGGGCCCGAAAACAACTACCTGTGTGACGATCGTCGCCGCCATTGCGGCGTTCCCGGTGGCCGCGTGGAGCGCGGATCGGCCAGCAGCGACCTCTGATCGTCAAGCGACGACTCTTCCGCGGATCCGTGTTGAAGGCGACGTCGTCGAGCCGGACGACTATTCGGCGCAGCACACGAGTTCGGCGACGCGCACGGACACGCCGCTGCGGGATGTGCCGCAGTCGGTCACGGTCGTTACGCGCGAAGTGATCGAAGACCAGGCGATCCAGAGCATGGCGGACGCCGTTCGTTATGTACCGGGCGTGACGATGGGACAGGGCGAAGGCAATCGCGATCAGCCTACGATTCGCGGCAACGGCACGACTGCTGATTTCTTCGTCGATGGACTACGCGATGACACGCAGCACTTCCGCGATGTCTACAACGTGGACCGCCTCGAAGTGTTGAAGGGACCCAACGCCATGATCTTCGGCCGCGGCGGCGGCGGCGGCGTGATCAATCGCGTCACCAAGCAGGCGGGCTGGGATTCAGTGCATGCCTTCTCTCTTCAGGGCGGATCATTCAACAATGCGCGGGCCACGGTCGATGTCGGCCAGGGATTGAACGACGTGCTCGCCGTTCGCCTCAATGGGCTGTACGAAGATTCGGAAAGCTATCGCGACGACGTGGAGCTGAAGCGGTATGGACTCAACCCCACCGCCGCACTCGCTCTTGGCGATAGCACGGCCATTCATCTGGGCTACGAATATTTCAGCGATGAGCGCACTGCGGACCGCGGCGTCCCGTCTTTCGGCGGTCGCCCATTGCGCACCGATGAGTCCACTTTCTTCGGCGATCCAGGCCTGAGCTATGCGGACGCTGAAGTGAACGTCCTGTCGGCGCTCATCGAGCACGAAACGAACGGTGGACTGACGATCCGCAATCGCACGCGCTACGCCGACTACGACAAGTTCTATCAGAACGTTTTCCCGGCCGCGGTCAGCGCGGCCGGCGATGCGGTCAGTATCTCCGCGTACAACAGCACCAACGATCGCAAAAACCTCTTGAATCAGACCGACCTGATCTGGCGGCTCGAACTCGGCGGCATGCAGCACACGTTGCTGAGCGGCGTCGAGTTCGGTCAGCAGCGCAGCGACAACTTCCGGAGCACCGGGTTCTTCAACAATGCCGCGAGTTCCTTCACTACGCCGCTATCGAGTCCCGTTATTTCCGTACCGATCACCTTTCGCCAGAGCGCCAGCGACGCAGACAACCGCGTCGATGCGGACATTGCCGCAATCTACGTGCAGGATCAGATCGAGCTGTCGCCCCAATGGCAGGCAGTGCTCGGTCTGCGCTACGACGCCTTCGATCTGGAGTTCCGTAATCACCGCAATGGCGAAGTGCTGAGTCGCGACGACGATTTCGTTTCACCGCGTGCAGGCCTGATCTTCAAGCCGATCGAACCCGTATCGGTTTATGCAAGCTACAGCGTCTCCTACCTGCCGAGCTCCGGCGACCAGTTCAGTTCACTCAGCGCGACAACACGCACACTCGAACCCGAAGAGTTCACCAACTACGAGCTTGGCGCGAAATGGGATGTGCGCGACACGCTCGCCCTTGCGGCAGCCGTATTCGAACTGGAGCGCACCAACACGACTGCGCCCGGCAACGTTGCAGGAACGGTCGTACAAACAGGAGAGCAGCGCACCCGGGGACTCGAACTGGAGGCGAGCGGCGCGGTCACGCAGGCCTGGCGCATCATGGGCGGTTACGCGTATCAGGACGCGGAGATCACTGAACAAACCACCGCCGCCGCGAAGGGTGCGACAGTGCCGATTACTCCACGGCATACGTTCTCGCTGTGGAATCGCTATGATTTCACGCCCGCGTGGGGGCTCGGACTCGGCGTGATCCATCAGGACGAGATGTACGCCGGCATCGACAACACTGTGACGTTGCCGAGTTTCACGCGAGTCGACGCCGCAGCGTACTTCGCAATCAACGAACAACTCCGCGTGCAGCTGAATGTCGAGAATCTGCTCGACCGGGAATACTTCCTGACCGCGCATAACAACAACAACATCACACCGGGATCGCCGCTCGCGTTCCGGATAGGGCTGAACGGCAGTTTCTGAAAGCGCCCCGCCTGGTCAGGCTCGCGCCTTCTGCCCCTCTCCCTCCAGGGAGAGGGTTGGGGTGAGGGTGCGCGCCGCGCAGCGCCTGCATCAGCGTCGCGGCGGATCCGCCGAAGCACGCCTCACCTTACGCGCTCGACTCACTAGCCTCCATTGCGTCTGATCGCTCTCTTGCGCTTGCGCCACTCCCACGGCTCCATTCGATCCTTCAGCGGCAATCCCCACAGGCCGCGCTTTGCAGTGCGCGCTTCTTGTTCGATGTGGTACAGCGATTCATCTCGCGTGTAATCCGACAGAAACCACGCGGCGCCTCGCTTCACGAGTTCGCGATTGAGTTGCAGGTCACCGACCCAGATGTGCGCGACGGTGCGGCCATAACTGTCGGTGTCGAACGGTGCGATCACGAGCGGGCGGCCCTGAATGAGACCGATCAGTGCGCGTCTGGCTTCTGAGCCGTACGGCTGATCGTATTCGGGCGCATCGATCTCGGCGAGACGAAACTCCATCACCACGCCCTGCACTTTCACGAACAACGAATCGCCGTCCGTGACGCGATCGAGCGGACCGTAGAACACGCCTTCATCGCCCACGCGCGGCGGATGAGCGACATCGTATACAGGCGGCTCGGGGTGACAATGCCGCTTGTTGCTCTTCGCATTGCGATGACATCCGTCCTTGTCGACGCCGCCGGGATGCGCGATTGCGAGCGGCGCCGACAGCACGAGCGTCAACACGGCGAAGATCGCCCGTGAACAACGGAAATCGGAATGGAGTAACCACAAAGAACACATAGATCACAAAGTACAGAAACGAGGGAATATCGTCAGCACCCAACTCGTCGTTTCACGTCTGTCTCATCCGATCTTTGTGCTCTTTGTGCTCTTTGTGGTTGCTCCACCCCTATTTCGGCCTTGGCTGGCTCAGATTCTCGTCCGGCTCCCGACGTCCGGATCGAATGAGGGCGATTTCGCCCGCGAGGCTGCGCGCGGCGTTGCGGACTTCTTCCTGCACCGCGACGTCGCGATCGAGCGCCTCGTGACTCGTCGCATACGGTTCGTAGTAGCCGATGTAGCGATCGAGCGTTGCTGCGCGGCCGGCCTGGATCAGTTCCATGTCGGTGAGCCAGTCGACGAGCGAGCGGCGCAGTCCGTCGACGCCCCCCGCGTCGCCGTGAACGACGACAGCGAACGCACGCCCCGCGAGATGTCTCGGGTAAGACCAGTTCGCCAGTTCCAGCGCCTTGGCGCGCTCGGGATCCTTACCTTGCGTCGTGGTCGGATCCGGATTGCCGCCGTCGGCGCATACGAGCCGGTCCATCATGAGCTTGAGACCGCTCGGCGCCTGATACCAGTACACCGGAGTCACGATCATCACGCCGTGTGCAGCCACCCAGCGCGGGTAGATGTCGTTCATCCAGTCATCCACCTGCCCGAGCGCATGGTTCGGATAGCAGGAACAGGGCCAGTGACATAGCGGCATCGCAGTGGAAACACATGCCTTGCACGGCAGAATGACTTTGTGAGCCTCGGACGCAAGGGCGCTCAGATCGAGCACATCGACTTCCATGTCGCGCTCCTGCAGCACCTGCGCCGCGATATTCATCAGACGAAACGTTTTCGACATCTCGCCTGGACACGTCTTGTCGTTGCGCGAGGCGGCGCAGATCAGCAGAACACGCGACCGCTCGCGCGGACTCGCATGGCGTCTGGCCGCCTCCTTGATGCGCTCCTGCGCGTCCAGCCATTCGATGGCGAGATCATAATTGGGATCCGCAAAGCCGGGGCCGGCCTTGCGTGTTCGAGGGCTTTTCCGCGAATCGCAGTAGCTGCGCCAGGCGATGTCGATCAGCTGGTCGATCTCGTGGCGCATCGGATCGAACGCCGGATCGTAAAACCGCTCGCGCATGCGTCTGGAAAACTCATCGCGCGCCAGCGGCCATGCGCCCTGACCCTTGCGAACTTCTGGCATCACAGTACTCGTCGATCGGCCGAGGTGTATCCCTCCGGGCGCGAGCTTAGTCCCTCGCACGAAACGTGACAGGCCGTATTTTTCGCAATGCCGCCAGCTGATCGGCCGACTGGCAAACCTGTTGGCTGGATAACTGGCCAGAATCAGAGCAGCGCCGAAGCCTCGATCACTCGTTCAATTCGCAGTTTCCGGCCAGTCCACCAGTTAACGGTAAGTCAGTTGGCCAGTCGCCTCATCCGGGGCAGAATGCGCCGCTGCTTTACTCACTTGCGAGGTCGTGATGCGTTCGCTGTTGCTCTGTGTGGCCCTGCTCGCGTTTGATCCGATCGTTGCTTCCGCCGCGCCGCCCGATGCGCCTTCCGGAAAATTCGAAGGACGCGATCTGTTCAATCTGCAGTACGCGACGGATCCGCAGATTCATCCCGACGGACGCACGGTGGCGTATGTGCGCGTGTCCTTCGACATCATGACGGATCGTGCGCGGCAGTCGATCTGGTTGACCGATGTCGACAGCGGCGAGCAGACGCCGATCGCTTCCGGAGAGGGATCGCATTCGTCGCCGCGCTGGTCGGCGAAAGGCGATCGACTGGCGTACGTTTCGACTGCGAACGGGGGCAAGCCGCAGTTGTATGTGCGTTGGATGAAAACGGGCGAGTCCGCCCGGCTTACGGAGCTCACCTCGGCGCCGGGCGCCCTCACGTGGTCTCCGGATGATCGCTGGATCGCCTTCACGATGTTCGCTCCGGATGAAAAGCCGAAACTGGGCGAGGCGCCGCCAAAACCCGAAGGCGCGGAGTGGGCGCCGCCGCTCGAAATCATCACCGACCTGACCTATCGCGCCGACGGCGCGGGCTATCTCAAGCCGGGTTACACACATATATATGTCACGCCGGCCGACGGCGGCGCGCCTCGCCAGCTCACCTTCGGCGAGTTCAATGAAGGCGGCCCGCTGTCCTGGAGCGCGGATGGCAAGTTCATCTACGCGACCGGCAACCGCATGGAGGATTGGCGACGAGAGCCGGTCAACACCGAGCTGTATGAAGTTTCCGTGGCGGACGCGACCATCAAGCCCCTCACGACGCGCGTCGGGTCAGATCGCGCACCTGCTGTGTCGCCGGATGGCTCGAAGATTGCCTATCTCGGTTTCGATGACAAGTTGCTCAGTTATCAGAACACTGAGCTGTATGTGATGGATCGCGATGGCGGGGAGCCCCGTTCGCTGACCGCTGCACTGGATCGCACGATCGATGGCGCAGAGTGGGCTCAGGATGGACGCAGCCTCTACCTGCAATATGACGATCACGCCACGACGAAAGTTGCGCGCGTATTTCTGAACGGTCGCATCGAGCCGGTCGCTGCAGGGTTGAGCGGCGCGTCGCTCGATCGACCGTACACGGGCGGTGAATTCAGCGTTGCGGACAACGGCGCCATTGCGTTCACCAGCGGCTCGGGCGGGAGTCCGTCTGACGTTTCCATTGCACGAGGCAAGCGTGTTGCGCAACTCACGCATCTCAACGATGCATTGTTCGCGGACAAGAAGCTCGGCGAAGTCAAGGCGCTGCCGGTCAAGTCGTCAGTCGACCAGCGCCCGATCGATGCATGGGTGGTCACACCGCCAAACTTCGATCGCTCGAAGAAGTATCCGCTGATACTCGAGATCCATGGTGGTCCCTACGCGGCGTATGGCCCGGTATTCTCGACTGACTACCAACTGTATGCCGCCGCGGGATACGTCGTGCTCTACGCGAATCCGCGCGGGTCGACCTCGTACGGCGCCGAGTTCGCGAATCTCATTCATCACAAGTATCCAAGCGAAGACTTCGATGACCTGATGAGCGCAGTCGATGCCGCGATCGCCGAAGGCTATGTCGATGCGAGCAACCTGTTCGTCACAGGCGGCTCGGGAGGCGGCGTGCTGACGGCATGGATCGTGGGCAAGACGGATCGCTTCAGGGCGGCGGTGACGCAGAAGCCGGTCATCAACTGGGCGAGCACCGTACTCACGACGGACATCTACACCTACATGCCGAAATACTGGTTCGCCAAATTGCCGTGGGAGGACCCGGAGTCGTACTGGAAACATTCGCCGCTGTCGCTCGTCGGGTCGGTGAAGACGCCGACGCTCGTGCTGGTCGGCGATCAGGACTTCAGAACTCCCGTGAGCGACTCAGAGCAGTACTACCAGGCATTGCAACTGCAGGGCGTCGAAACCGGGCTCGTCAAAGTGCCAGGTGCATCCCACGGCGGCCTCACCGCGAGACCGTCGCAATCGGCGGCAAAGGCGAGCGCGATACTGGCGTGGTTCGAGAAATACAAAGCTAAATGACGGGGTGAACGACTTCCTCCGGCAAGAGGGCATTCGCAGGAGGGCTGCGGACGCAGCACGAAGGCCTGCGGCAGGCCAGAAACGGAAATATCGTTGCTAACGACCGAAGTTCGCGGATTTTTCTGTCCTGCCGAAGGCTTTCCTGCGAACGCCTTCCTGTGACCGCCCTCCTGCCGAAGGCTGTCATTCACGCCGGCTCAACCCTCCACCAGCCCATTGTTCTTCGGCGGATCCGAATGCGGGGCGCCAAGCGGCGCTTCCTGCTTGAGTTCGGCGTGGCCGTCCTCGCCGGCTCGCTCGAGCAGGAAGCCGATCACGGCGTATAGCTCGTCGGGCTCCATGTCCTCCACGGCAAACCCCATGAACTGCAGGTTTCGCCCGCGCTGTGCGTACTGAGTTTTGAAACGTGGATCCATGGGACTCTCTGAACCGCTCCGCTTATTCCGGAGGCTCCATACTTTGAGAGGATGGAGGCCATGGGAAACACATCGA
>JBOHZJ010000107.1:0-15576 GCA_050738395.1 Steroidobacter sp. | reverse complement strand
TGAACGCCGGTGAATGATTACGTCGGGATCTCTTCGTCATTGCTGCTCCTGAATCATGGCGATATCTTCGCCGACAAGAGCAGGGCCGTCACTTAACGGGCTGTATCAAAAGGCGGGACCACTTCTGAAACTGTTCACATCCGCTGTGTCGGTTCGACCACCGTTTCGACCCGAGCGAGGTGAGCTGGACTGCTTAGGGCGATCAGAACAGTTGTCGCAAGCGAACGAGAGAGTTCTAGTAAATTCCTTGCCTGCGGATCAGTTCATGTCGACTGAGCACTCCTCGCGGGTTCGACCTGAGCAGAGTGCTGATCGAGAGCAGCCTGTCGGGTTGGGTGCACGATTCCCTCAGGAGCCAATGCCGTACAATTCCCATGCTGTGAGCCGCATTTCAAGTCCGCGGACGCTGCAGGTTGTCGCTATAATTTCGGACTCACGACTGCGCCTCTGGGCGCTTGAAACGACAGGGTTCGTTGAACTGCCCCGCATCCATCGCCCCCTTTGCTTGTGTTCTCTATGTGATGGAAATGCACGCCCGAACGGCCGCCCGCCCGCACGCGACAACCGGAAAGCTTTTGCCGTGAGAGAACCATTGCAAATATCTGTGGTCACCGCGACCTTCAACTCGGCTGCAACCATAGTCGATACGTTGCGCTCGGTTGCGAGTCAGACTTACGAGAATGTGGAGCACATCATCATCGACGGAGCCTCGACAGACGCTACTTTGGAGTTAGTCAAGGCGCACATAGAGCGGGTCGCCAAGTGTGTAAGCGAAAGGGACTGCGGAATCTACGATGCAATGAACAAAGGTTGGCGGCAGGCGACCGGCGACGTTATCGGGTTCTTGAACTCCGACGATGTTTATGCGAGCGATGACGCGCTGGATCTTATTGCCGCGGCCTTTTCAGATGAATCCATAGATGCGTGCTATGGAGACCTGGTGTATGTGGCGCGCGAAGACGTCAACAAGCACATCCGATACTGGAGGTCATGTTCGTTCCAGGCGGGGCTCTGCGCGCGCGGCTGGCAACCGCCGCACCCCACGCTGTATGTTCGCAGGAGCGCCTTCGAAAGGTTCGGCGGTTTTGACCTGACGTATAAGATCCAATCCGATTTTGAATTTTGCCTGCGAATGCTGGAAGTTGCACGGCTGCAAAGCGTTTACATCCCACGGTTGTTGGTGAAAATGCGCACCGGCGGCGTATCGAACGCCAGTATACGAAACATCATCCGGGGGAATCTGGAGGCGCTGGATGCGTGTCGCAAGAATGGCGTCCGGGCGGCGCCAGCGTTCGTCGTGCGCAAGATCGTGTCCAAGATCCCTCAATATTTCAGTCGTCCACCGGCTATTGACTGACGACGGAAAAGCAGACGGTTAGTTGCTGCGGTTAACTATCGCTCCGGCTCAATTGTTCAGCGTATTTGAGTAGTCGACGCACGCTTCGAATCGACTTTTCATGAGCAAACCCCCAGACTTGCGCGCCGAACGCAAGCTCGATGGATACCTTGTCGCGATGTCGAAACAGTTGCTCTTGCTGGAGCTAAACGAGGTTAATTTCGAGAGTGTTGCCTACTACGGGAGCCGTGGAAAGCTCCCCGAACTGCAACAACTCATCGAGCGCCATGGTTGGCATACGACCACGTCGGAGCAGCGCTATGAGTACATCGAGCCGTGGATTCAATGGGTGACCGCTCACACGGGGCTCACGCTTGCTGAGCACGGTGTGCTGCGTTTGGGGGACATCGTCACAAAGGATCTTCCGCAGATTTGGGAGATGCTCGAAGCGCGCGGCCTCAAGGTGGGAGCTGTAAGCCCGATGAACGCCAAGCACCGTCTTCGCCGTCCCGCGTTCTTCGTGCCTGATCCATGGACGCCGACTGAGGTGACTGGCCCGAAAATCCTGAAGTCCTTGCATCGGGCCGTCGCTCAGGCCGTCAACGACAACGCTCAAGCGAGGCTCAGCGTCGCATCCCTGGGAGCTCTTGTTTCCGGAATGATGCGCTATGCACGGATCACAAATTATTCGAAGTACGCGTCCCTCGCCCTCGGATCCGCGTCGGCGCCATGGCGCCGCGCGCTCCTTCTGGATCTGCTGCTCGCGGACGTTTTCGTCAACCAGGTTGACGCCACGCAACCGCACTTTGCGTCACTCTTCTTGAATGGCGGTGCGCACGTTCAGCACCATTACATGTATTCATCGGAGTCCTACCGCGGCCCCCACCGCAATCCACAGTGGTATGCCCCGAGAGGAGCTGATCCGGTGCTGGAAGCCTACGAACTCTACGATCGCATTTACGGGACCTTGAGACGCCGGTTCCCTGCCGCGAGAATCATGGTGGCGACCGGTCTGCACCAGGATCCGCACGGCGAGTCCACGTATTACTGGCGCCTGAAGAAGCATGCGGAGTTTCTGAAGAAAATCGGTGTCGAGTTTGTGGGCGTCGCGCCGCGCATGTCTCGAGATTTTCTGGTGAGGTGCGCCGATCGTGCATCAGCCGCACGCGCTTGCGACCGCCTCAGACTTGCAACGGCGTACGACGGCGCTCCTCTTTTCGATGTCGACAACCGTGGCGACGACTTATTCGTGATGCTCATCTATCCACGAGAAATCGGGGACGACTTTGTGTTTCGGGTGGGAAGCGATGAGTATTCCGACCTTCACAGGGATGTTGCGTTCGTGGCGCTGAAAAATGGCGAGCACAACGGGACCGGCTACTTTCTCGATACCGGCGCACCGAAGGACAGTCTGCCAACGGAGTTCCCATTGTCGGAAATACCTGAACGAGTCATGAACGCCCTCGAGCTCGGGAAAACTTTGCATGACGCGGCCGCGTGACTACCGAGAGTTCATGACCTGCGCCTGATCTCTCACGAATTGTCGTCGGATGGCAACGCGGAGAGTGTGGCCGCGACTCCAGCCCGACTGTATAGTCGCCCCCGTTTTAGTCATTGGGCTCGCGCGGGCGAGAAGCCGACGCAAGAAGAACGGCGATTTTCGGAAGGAATCATGCCAGGGACTATCATCTATTTCGGGCTACCACTGCTCGTTACCATTCTGTTCATGTTCGCCTTGCGTCCGGCGGCCAGGGGCATGGGACTGATCGACCGGCCTGGCGGTCGAAAAATGCACGTGGGGGAGGTGCCTGTCATTGGCGGTCTCGCCATGACGGGTGGACTGGTTGTCGGAAGTCTTTACAGTTACGACGCGATTGCCGGCTTCCCATTCTTCATGACGGCGCTCGCGGTGCTGGTGTTCATCGGCGCGCTCGATGATCGGTACGATTTGCCGGCTTCGGTACGCTTCCTCGCACAAATCTGCGCAGCGCTTTTGATGGTCGCGGGCGCAGATGTATCTGCACGCGATCTTGGATTCGTTTTCTTTGGCGAACTTGTCGAACTTGGCTGGTTCTCGGTCCCATTCACGATCGCTATCGTTCTGACGGCGGTCAACGCGTTCAACATGTTTGATGGCAGCGACGGGGTGGCTGGCGTTCAGGCTTTGATCGCGCTTGTGTTCATGGGATTCGCGTGCGTACTTTCAGGCGCCATGGCTTATTTGCCCATCGTTGCCGGAATGATCGGCTGCGTTCTTGGCTTCCTGCTGTTCAACTGGCCCTCTCAGAGGACGCGCAATGTACGCGCATTCATGGGCGATGCCGGAAGCACGATGCTGGGCTTTTCGCTGGCCTGGATCAGCATTGAACTGTCCCAGGCGCCGGTGCGCGCGATCAGTCCGGTTGTGATTCTCTGGGTGTTCGCACTACCGATCTTCGATCTGTTCAGCAGCATGATTCGCCGGGTCATGCAGGGTTTTTCGCCCTTTCATGGTGATTCAGAACACTTGCATCATGTGCTGCGCCGATATGGATTGTCGTCGCGCCGGGTCGCGCAGGTCGTACTCCTTACTGCGAACCTGCTCGCCGCTATCGGCGTTGGCGGTCACCTGAATGGGCTTGCCGATGGCTGGCTATTTCTCGCCTGGGCAATTCTGGGCGTCGCGTACCACGTCGTCTTTGGCAGCGGTCTGGTCATCCCGCGCAGGGCTGTTGGTCGAGAAGACGACGGGATGGTCACGGGCAAGTACTGGACGATGTGGAAACAACGTTAGCCTGATGAGCGATGAGTGATAAGGAGAACAGCGGGAAGCAGAGCGAAAGCGTGCCTATCGTTGTCCATGCCCATAAGCTTCAGCACGCACGATCCCTCCTAAATTCGAAGTGATCGGCGATCAGCTTGAGCTGTTCTCTGTGCTTCGCCCATTGCTCCAGAAAGACGTGACTAGCGCGTTGAGCCATTCGGCTCACCTGATCGGCGAGTTCACCGACGCCCGAACTCTCATCGCGAAGTGCAAGCGCTGCGCCAGTTCGAACTGAGTCCTTAGTTCGGCCAAGGATCCCCGCGCAACGTACATAAACGCGATGTAGTCCTTACGTGTTCTTCTTCCGTTCCCCTCCGCAATATTGCTCTGAATGGATACCGCGCACCGCCTGAGTTGAGAGGTGAGTCCAAATGCTTCGGGCGGCGGCATAATGTTTGTTGCTGGTAGATCGCCTCTGCCAGCTGCATCGACCTTTGCCAAACGTGGAGATCCCGGTAATCGCGAATCGGAGTAGTCATGGCGACGGCCAGCAGCGCCGGAGAGGCAAGAATTGATGAGCACAGGTTTGAACTGGTGCAGTGACAAGACATTAGCGAGAGTCGAGTCCGCGGAGACGTCGGCGCATGTCGCGTCTCAAGATCCGTACTCGTCGCTCGTCGCTTGCGACTGCCGCGGAGGGAGAGCCGCGAGAGACGTCCCTATCCCTCGCGACCCTCCGGGTATGTCCGAAGTGTTGAGCCTCAGACTACGAGCATTCCCTCGCTCGTGTGGGTCATAGCCTAGCCCGGCGGACGCTGCATACCTCCCTCGTTAATGGGCAGTTTGTCGAGAAATGCACTTAGGATGGACTGCCAGACACATACGGATCGGATTCAGCTGTCGACGTGGCCGGCGACCAGGAGAAGTGATTGAGCAGAGAACCGCTGGAAACGCACCTCACCGGCGCCACGCGCACTGCCTCCCAAGTAGGAACGAAGAAGCGGCTTGGAACCGGCAAGCCCCGCGCCTCGTATATTGCAGGTCAGTCGCCTACGCTGGCCTTACACAATTCAGCCAAGGTTGCGGCTGATATCGACCCTTGATTCCTTTACGCCCCGAGTGCGCTGGGCTAAGCTCGCGGCCCTTTTCCCTTTGCCACCATATACTTATACATGCGTCTTACCATCTTCGGTTCGGGTTACGTCGGATTGGTGACTGGAGCGTGCTTCGCCGAGGTTGGCAATAACGTGCTGTGCGTCGACGTGGACGCACGCAAGGTCGAGATGCTCAAGAAGGGCGAGCCGCCGATATACGAGCCGGGCCTCGACGACCTGCTCAAGAAAAACCTCGCGGCTGGCCGACTCAACTTCACGACCGACGCTGTGGAAGGGGTGAATCACGGGCTATTCCAGTTCATAGCGGTGGGTACGCCCCCGGATGAGGACGGTTCGGCTGACCTGAGGTATGTCCTGTCGGTCGCGGAAGCGATCGGCAAAAACATCTCGGATTACAGGGTAGTCGTGACCAAATCGACCGTACCCGTCGGCACCGCCGACAAGGTCAAGGCGAAGATCGACGCGACTCTGCAAACGCGCGGTGTGCAGATGGAATTCGATGTCGTGTCGAATCCTGAATTTCTGAAGGAAGGCGCGGCGATCAACGACTTCATGAAACCGGATCGCATCGTCGTCGGTGCGGACAACCCTCGCACCGCGGAGCTGTTGAAGGCGCTCTATGATCCGTTTACGCGCAATCGAGAGCGCATGATCGTCATGGATGTGCGCTCATCGGAACTTACCAAGTACGCCGCGAATGCAATGTTGGCTACCAAGATCAGCTTCATGAATGAACTGGCCAATCTCGCTGAGCGGATGGGTGCGGATATCGAGAAAGTCCGGCTCGGGATCGGATCGGATCCGCGCATCGGCTATCACTTTATTTATCCGGGCTGCGGCTACGGCGGCTCGTGTTTCCCCAAGGACGTCCAGGCGCTCGCGCGCAGCGCCTCGGATCATTCCTTCAGCGCGGACTTGCTGAACGCGGTGGAAGCCGTGAACAGGCGACAGAAGTCCGTGTTGTTCGAAAAGATCAATCGCTTTTTCAAGGGCGAGTTATCCGGCAGGACGATCGCCGTGTGGGGGCTTGCGTTCAAACCGAACACGGATGATATGCGTGAGGCGCCGAGTCGCGCGCTTATCGACGCGCTGGTCGCGGCGGGGGCGAAGGTGCAGGCGTACGATCCGGTCGCCAATGAGGAAGCGCGTCGCATCTATGGAGACACTGCCGACGTGAAGTTGTTGAGCAGTTCCTCCGAGGTGCTCGGCGGCGCCGACGCGCTTGCCATCGTTACGGAGTGGCAGGAATTTCGCAGCCCCGACTTCGATCGCCTCAAATCGGACCTCAAGTCCGCCGTGATCTTCGACGGCCGCAACCTGTATGACCCCAACTTCGTCAGGCGATTCGGTTTGAAGTACTACGCGATCGGGCGGGGCGACAGCGTTGGCGTTGAGAGCGGACAGCGGACAGCGGACAGCGGACAGTGAGGAGTACCGGATATGCGTTCCGTCTTTGATTTTGTGTTGGAGGCCGCGAACGACGCTATTGATCAGCTTTCCCATTTCGTTAATCCGATCTGTCCAATCGAATGCAATGATCGTGAAGCCAACCCGCTGCGCCAGGAGAATTTGCGTTTCGAGTTCAGCCAGGGAGCCTCGCGCGACATGCATGAAAGCAATGAAGTCCTTGGTCGTTCGTCGGCCGGCGCCTTCCGCGATATTGCTGACGATAGATACCGCAGACCGCCGCATTTGCGCAGACAGCCCAAACACTTCGCTGCGTGGAAAGGTCGCTGTGGACTGAAACACATCCGCTGCAAGCGTCATACCCTTTTGCCAGACGATCAGATCGCGATGATCGCGCACATACGCAGTCTCATATACCCACTGATGGGCGCTTCGCACTCACACTATCATCGCGTTAGCTTCCGAAGAGGTAATCTAACTATGGCTTCATCGAGAAATTCCTCGCTGTCCGCTGTCCGCTGTCCGCTGGTCACTCGAATCCGCCAATGCTGATTCCCGTCATCCTTTCGGGCGGCTCCGGTACACGGTTGTGGCCGCTGTCGCGTGAGTTGTACCCGAAGCAGCTGTTGCCGCTGGTCGGCAAGGGCACGATGTTGCAGGAGACGCTGGCGCGCGTCGCGGATATCAAGGATGTAGCCGCACCCATTATCGTCTGCAACGAAAGCCACCGTTTTCTGGTTGCCGAACAGATGCTTCAGGCTGGCGTACCGCCGCAAGCTATTCTTCTTGAACCAGTGGGCCGCAATACGGCGCCCGCTATCGCCGTCGCAGCCATGGCTGCAGTTGCCGATCTACCGAATGGCAAAGCGAGCTCCGATCCGCTGCTGTTGATCCTGCCGGCCGATCACGTCATCCGGGATCTTGCTGCGTTTCAGAACGCCGTCGCGACCGCTCGTCAGGCGGCAGAACAAGGCAAGCTGGTGACGTTTGGGGTCGTGCCGACCAAACCGGAAACCGGTTACGGCTACATCCGACGCGCCGAGGGCGCCGGCCCTGCGTTTCCGATCGCACAGTTCGTCGAAAAGCCGGATCGACAGACAGCGCAGAAGTATGTCGAGTCCAAGGAATATTTCTGGAACAGCGGCATGTTCCTGTTCAGGGCGTCGGTCCTGCTCGATGAAATGCGCTCACTGGCGCCCGACATTTACGATGCCTGCGCGCACGCATTTACCGCGGCAAAACGCGATCTGGATTTCACGCGCTTGCCTGGCAAAGAGTTCAGTGCTTCTCCGAGCGACTCATTCGACTACGCGGTCATGGAAAAAACGCGTCACGGCGCCGTTGTGTCGCTCGATGCCGGTTGGAGCGACGTAGGCTCCTGGTCCGCCTTGCACGAGGCCATCCCCGGCGACAAGGATGGCAATGTCTGCACCGGAGACGTTCTCACATCTGATTCGCACGGCTGCTATCTGCAATCGACGAGCCGTCTGGTGGCTGTCGTAGGTCTCGAGGATCACGTCGTCGTTGAGACCAAGGACGCTGTACTCGTCGCGCCGAAGAGTCGCGTGCAGGACGTCAAGGATCTGGTGAATCAGCTCAAGAAGCAGGGCCGCAATGAAACTTCCTTGCATCGGGAAGTGTTTCGCCCGTGGGGCAGTTACGATTCCATCGATTCCGGCGAGCGATTCCAGGTCAAGCGTCTGACGGTCAAACCGGGCGCCTGCATGTCTTTGCAGTTGCATCACCACCGCGCCGAACATTGGATCGTGGTTGCCGGCACGGCGCGAATCACCCGCGGCGACGACACATTCCTGCTCGAGGAGAATCAATCGACCTACATCCCGCTCGGCACGCGGCATCGCATCGAGAATCCCGGAAAGATTCCGTTGCATATGATCGAAGTGCAATCGGGGACTTATCTCGGCGAGGATGACATCGTTCGCTTCGAGGATCGTTACGGCCGCGAAAGCGAACAGGGTTGACGGTTGACGGTTGAGAGTTGACGGCCCGAAGGCGGATCATCCGCCGATGTGGAAACGTCGGTTGTGCAGGCCACGGAGGGCGGTATGCAACGTGTCGGTCAAAGATTTCGAGATTTGCAGGTTTGGGCCGAAGCTGTCGATCTCGCCCGTGCTGTTTACCTGTTCACACGGCGCTTCCCGGCGGACGAACGATTCGGATTGACGGCGCAAATGCGACGCGCGGCCGTATCTGTACCGTCAAATATTGCGGAAGGTAGTGTGCGTCGATCCAGGAGACAATTTGCCATCTATCTTGAAATCGCATTGGGCTCTCTTGCGGAGCTGGAGACTCAGCTGATAATTGCTGCCGATTTTGCCGGGAACAGCGCCGAGCGGAATGACGTTGAACAGCGCGTCGACCGGGTTCGTAGAATGCTGTATGGGCTGCTGAATGCCGTTAGGCCGTCCGTGCAACGTAGTGGGTGAAAAAATCATGAGTTCCGACCGCCAACCGCCAACCGCCCACGGTCAACCGCCGTCCGGCTCCGACCGTCAACCGTCAACCGTCAGCCGTCAACCGGCCTCGGCCATCACTGGCTTCAAAGCATACGACTATCGCGGCCGTATCCCTGGCGAGCTCAACGTTGACGTTGCGTATCGAATTGGCCGCGCTTACGCGGAGTTTCTGAAGCCCAGCCGCGTAGTCGTAGGACGCGATATCAGGCAATCTAGCGCAGACCTATGCGAAGCCTTGACCCGCGGCCTCATCGATTCAGGCGTGGATGTCTACGACATCGGTTTATGCGGAACAGAAGGTGTGTACTTTGCGACCTTCAGCGAACGCATGGACGGCGGCGTCATGGTGACGGCGAGTCACAACCCGCCTGACTACAACGGCATGAAGTTCGTACGCGAGCAGTCGCGGCCGATCAGCGGCGATACCGGCCTGAAAGACATTCAGCGCATCGCCGAAAGCGATTCATACTCCGCGCCCGCGCGCCAAGGCGCCCGCCGCGAACTCGACGTCGGCGGCAAGTACATTGAACACCTGCTGTCGTATCTGAACCGCTCCAACCTGAAGAAACTGAAAATCGTCGTAAACGCGGGGAATGGCGGAGCGGGGCTGGTTGTGGATCAGCTGGAGCCGCATCTGCCGTTCGAATTCATCAAGGTCAATCACTCGCCGGACGGCTCCTTTCCGAACGGCGTACCCAATCCGATGCTGGAAGAGAATCGCTTCTCGACGATCGAGGCGATTCGCAAACACAAGGCGGATTGCGGCGTCGCCTGGGACGGTGACTTCGATCGATGCTTTCTATTCGATGAACGCGGCGAATTCATCGAGGGCTACTACATCGTAGGGTTGCTCGCTTCGGCTTTTCTCAAGCGAGAGCGCGGTGGACGCATCGTGCACGATCCGCGCCTGACCTGGGCGACGCTCGATATGGTCGAGTCGCTCGGCGGCAAGGCCGTGATGTCGAAGTCCGGGCACGCGTTCATGAAGGATGTGATGCGGCGGGCAGACGCGATTTACGGCGGCGAAATGAGCGCCCATCACTACTTCCGCGATTTTGGGTATTGCGACAGCGGCCAGGTTCCGTGGTTGCTGGTTGCGCAGTTGATGTGCGAATCCGGCAAGCCGCTTTCAGCGCTGGTGGGCGAGCGCATCGCGAAGTTTCCGGCCAGCGGCGAGATCAATCGCAAAGTCGCTGACGCCAGGGCGACCATCAAGCGAGTGCAGGATCATTATCAGCCCACGGCCCGTTCCGTCGATTTCACGGATGGCGTGTCGATCGAATTCGACCAGTGGCGCTTCAACCTGAGATCGTCCAACACTGAGCCTTTGATCCGTCTCAACGTGGAGAGTCGCGGAGACGCCGCGCTGATGCGCTCGCGAACTGCGGAACTGCTGAGCATGATTGGCGGCGAGGAAGCTCATTGAGGCATCGTGGCCCGAAGATCGTCATCGATCGCTTCGGCGACGGATGCGCCAGCCGCGTCCCGTCGGGTGTACGCTTCGCTGCATTGAGAAACGACAAGACGCGCTCAAGACGTCCGGGGGTTATCGATGCCTGATCGTTACATTCTGCTGGTGGAAGACAATCCGGATGACGAAGAACTGACGCTGCTGAGTCTTCGCAAGAACAATCTGGCCCACGACATCGTCGTGGTGCGCGATGGCGTCGAGGCGCTCGATTTTCTTTTTGGAACCGGCCAGTACGCGGGACGGGAGCTCTCACATGCTCCGACGGTGGTCCTGCTCGATCTGAAACTGCCGAAACTCGATGGACTGGGCGTGTTGAAGCGGCTGCGTGCGGACAATCGAACGCGCACCTTGCCGGTCGTGGTTCTGACGTCCTCGAGTCAGGACGCGGATGTCATCGCCAGCTACAACCTCGGAGCCAACAGCTATGTGCGAAAGCCGGTGGAGTTCGGCGCGTTCGTGGAAGCTGTAAGCAGTCTCGGACTGTACTGGGTGTTGCTCAATCGGCCGCCGCCGGCGCATATCGCCTGAACCGCCTCGTTGACCGGCCCGTTGGCCGTCCATACACTACGGCCCCCTTTGAATCCGACGCCGGGTCGGAGCGCTCAGACGGGCGGTTAGCTCAGCGGTAGAGCACTGCTTTCACACGGCAGGGGTCACAGGTTCAATCCCTGTACCGCCCACCATCGAACAGAAGCGGTTAGCGGTTGGCGGTTAGCGGTTGGTGAAGATGACCTTCTTCGTAGCCGCGAGCCGGTGTCCGATTCCCTTAACGAACCGCTAACCGCTAACCGCTTCCCCATGTCCATTCGCACTCGTTTCGCTCCCAGCCCCACGGGAATGCTGCACATCGGCGGCGTACGCACCGCGTTGTTCTCCTGGCTTTATGCGAGAAGGCATAGCGGCACGTTTATTTTGCGGGTCGAGGATACCGATCGGGAGCGCTCCACCGAGGAAGCGACGCAAGTCATCCTCGATGGCATGGAATGGCTCGGCCTGAAGGCCGACGAAGGTCCGTTCTATCAGACGCGGCGGATGGATCGGTACCGCGAGGTGATTGGCCAGTTTCTTGACGCTGGCGCGGCCTACCACTGCTATTGCACCAAAGAAGAACTCGAGGAAATGCGCAATCGTCAGATCGCGGCGAAGCAGAAGCCTCGCTACAACGGCGCGTGTCGTGGGCGGACTACGCCGCGCGAGGGCGTCGAGCCGGTCGTGCGATTCAGGAATCCGATCGAGGGGGCCGTGGTCGTCACGGATGTCATCCACGGCGATGTCGTGTTCGAGAACACTGAGCTTGACGATCTGATCATTGCGCGATCGGATGGCTCGCCCACGTACAATTTTTGTGTTGTCGTCGACGACATGGACATGGCCGTGACGCACGTCATTCGCGGCGATGACCATCTGAACAACACGCCCCGGCAGATCAATATGCTGATGGCGCTCGGGGCGACGCCGCCCGTATATGGGCACGTTCCGATGATTCTCGGCGCCGATGGCGCCAAGCTTTCAAAGCGTCATGGCGCGGTGAGCGTATTGCAGTATCGGGAGGAGGGGTTTCTGCCCGAGGCTCTTCTCAACTATCTCGTGCGGCTCGGCTGGTCGCACGGCGACCAGGAAGTGTTCTCGATCGAGGAAATGCAGCAGCTCTTCGATATTCGCGACGTGAACAAGTCGGCTTCCGCATTCAATCCCGACAAGCTGCTCTGGTTGAATCAACAGCACATCATGCGATCGACTCCGGAGCACCTTGCAAAGTACCTGAGGCCTCAGCTTGCGATGCTCGGAGTTGAGGTCAATGACGACCGCAAGCTGGCCGCTGTCGCGAGGGCGCAGCAGGAACGCGCGAAAACATTGAAAGAAATGGCGCAGAACAGCGTCTTCTTTTTCACGGATATCACGGCCTACGATGATAAAGCTGCGAAAAAGAATCTCACCGCCGAGGCAGCAGGGCCGTTACAAGCTGTTGCGGACAGACTCTCGGCCATTCAGGAATGGACGGCAGCTTCCTTGCATGCGGCGGTGAACGACGCAGCCGTTGAACTCAGTGTGGGTCTCGGCAAGGTCGCGCAGCCAATACGCGTCGCCGTGTCGGGGACGTCGGTGTCGCCGCCGATCGATGCGACGCTCGAGGTGCTGGGCCGTGAAACCACGCTTCGTCGACTGCAACGCGCCATTCAGTACGCGCAGGCGCAGAAGTAACCGGTACGCGACCGGCGTCACGGATTCCGCGGGCCGCGAACAAAGAAGATGCAGAATTCCGCCCGCCACGGCAGAACGGAGCATTGATGTCCTGCAACGTACACCTGATCGCCGCAGCTCGACCGAACTTCATGAAGATCGCGCCGCTGTATCACGCCCTGGCCGCGGAGACGTGGGCGTCGGCGAAGATCGTCCACACCGGCCAGCACTACGACGCGAACATGTCGGACGCCTTTTTCCGCGATCTGCGCCTGCCCGAGCCTGAATTCCATCTGGAGGTCGGCAGCGGATCGCACGCTGAGCAAACGGCCGGCGTCATGGTGGCGTACGAAAAGGTATGTAACCGCGAGCGTCCGGATTGGACGATCGTCGTGGGCGACGTGAACTCGACGGTCGCGTGCGCCATGGTGGCGGCAAAGCTGTGGATTCCCGTGATCCACCTGGAGGCGGGGTTGCGCAGTCGTGATCGGCGCATGCCGGAAGAGATCAACCGACTGGCCACGGACGCTATCTCCGACGTCCTCTGGACTCCTTCGCCGGATGCTGATGAGAACCTGATCCAGGAAGGCGTGTCCCCGGATCGTATCGATCGCGTCGGCAACATCATGATCGATTCGTACGAAATGATGCGGCCGCAGATCGAATCGGACCCCGGACCCGAAAAGTTCGGCCTGCGACGCGGCGAATATGGCGTCGTGACGCTGCACCGTCCTTCGAATGTCGACCATCGCGAAACGCTTGGAGACCTCGCTGCGCAACTGCTCTCCATCTCCGTCCGGCTGCCGCTCGTGTTCGCTGTGCATCCTCGTACGCGCAAGAAGCTCGAGGAGTTTGGTCTGTGGACGTCGCTGCAGTCAGCACCCGGGATTCGTCTGACCGAACCGCTCGGCTATGTGGAATTCATGGCGCTCGTGAGTTCCGCGAAAGCGGCGATCACGGACTCCGGAGGCGTGCAGGAAGAGTCGACCTATCTGGGTATCCCGTGTCTGACCTTGCGCGAGAACACCGAGCGGCCCATTACGGTTACTCAGGGAAGCAACCGACTGGTCGCGCCGCAGCTCCTCGCTGCAAACATCGACACCGTGCTTCAAGGCGGGTGGTCACGAGGTTCGAGGCCGCAGGGTTGGGATGGACGAACCGCACAGCGGTGCGTTGCGGCGCTGAAGCGTCGCAATGAGGCCAGAACTTCCGCGGCGGCCCCATCGTGATACTCGTCGTTTCCAAGCGATTCGTTTCTTGACAGGCTCGGATCGCTTCCCTACATTGCGCGCCTCTCGCGTGGGGCTATAGCTCAGCTGGGAGAGCGCTTGCATGGCATGCAAGAGGTCGGCGGTTCGATCCCGCCTAGCTCCACCAAGCCCCCTCGTTGGCCAGTGCGTCCCCATCGTCTAGAGGCCTAGGACATCGCCCTTTCACGGCGGTAACCGGAGTTCGAATCTCCGTGGGGACGCCATTCAGGACGAGCATTCAAGTGCAAAATGGCCAGCTCCGGAAGGCCCAACCCTTGCGGGCGAGGCTCAGGGAGTCGAGCAGTCCCTTCGGGACGACATCGCCTAAGAAGACCGCGCACTGCGCCGCGTTCGACAACAAGCCCACGATCTGAACTAGGTGGTCGGTAAACGGCCGACCGTGCTTATGTACGCTTCCGTGCTTCAAAGCTCTGCGTATGCTCGGCTCTCGTCGCTGATCGGGAGTCGCTCCGAGCGTTAGTCAGGCGTCGTATCGGCGCCGCAGCGAGACGCCGGCTTTCTGCTCCTGTGACTTTCCTCAACGTGCTCATGTGCTCAGCGAGCGGATAGCGAGCAGCAAACGGCCTTTTGTCATGTTGTCGACAAAACACGACAGGCTGAAAACGTCAGCTAAATCCGCCGCTTACGGTTGTGCGTTCGCTTGTGCTGTGCGTCAGGTGTCCCTGAACGGAGACAGCGCCGGATTACGTGTCGTCGTTTTCTTGCAAGCACGTACAAACAACTCGCTGCTCCTGCTCGGTTTTTGCATTCGTGGCACAGAACTTGGTCCTTTCTGCCGGCGAGGGCGACGGGCCCTTGGATTTCGCCTGGAGTGCTATGAACTGTTTTAAGTCACGGAGCTGGAGAACGGGTGCACTGGCTGCGCTGACCGCCATGGCGGTCGTTGGCTGCGGCGGTGGAGGATCGGATACCGCTGAGCAGACATCGCCTCCGGGATCGGGGGGGAATTCCCCGCCTTCGATCCAGGGTCAGCCCAGCGCATCCGTGCTTGCGGGTCAGCAGTACACCTTTACGCCTTCCGCATCCGACGCCAATGGCGATACGCTGACGTTCTCCGTGACGAACCTGCCGTCCTGGGCGACGTTCAACGCCTCGACAGGCCGCCTGACCGGAACACCGGCGAGCGCCGACGTAGGTACCTACAGCGGAATTACGATCCAGGTGTCAGATGGAGCCGCATCGGTTTCGCTGGGCGCGTTCGCGATCTCGGTAACTGAGGTCGCCACTGGCAGTGCATCGATCTCCTGGACGCCGCCCACAGAAAATTCAGATGGCAGTGCACTGACAGATCTCGCCGGATATCAGATACGGTACGGACGCTCCGCCAACGATCTGAACCAGAGCGTATCGTTGACAAATCCTTCGCTCAGCACCTATGTGATCGAGAACCTTACGTCGGGCGCCTGGTACTTCGCGCTTGCGGCTGTCAACCAGCAGGGCGCCAGTAGCTCGATGTCGAATGTCGCTTCGAAAACAATCTGATTTCAGTGAACACCGGACGGCGTACGGCGGACCGTGAGAATCTATTTCTGCTTTCCTTCAGCACTGTCCGCCGCTTACTTCTCCTGCATCTGC
>JBOHZJ010000106.1:0-7757 GCA_050738395.1 Steroidobacter sp. | reverse complement strand
ACTCACCACTCACGACTCACGACTCACCACTCACCACTCACCACTCACGACTCACGACTCACGACTCACGACTCACATTCATAATGAGCTCACCACGTGAAATCCAGTCATCACCGAATCTTCTCCCGCCGAACACTCCTTGCAGGCAGCGCCGTTTCCTTCGTCGGCCTCACAGTAAGCCGCATGGTTCTCGCCGCGCAGTCTGATTCGCCTGCGGCCGGCGCCTCTGGCGCGGTACGCACCGATAAGTCGCTCGCCGGCAAAACCGCCCTCGTGACGGGATCCACCGACGGACTTGGCCGCGAGGCGGCCCTGCAACTCGCGTCTCGGGGCGCACACGTCCTCATTCACGGGCGTAATCGCGAGCGCGGCGCGGCGGCGGTGGACGAGATCAAGGCAGCACACGGGAATGCGACGTTCTACGCGGCAGACCTGTCCTCGCTCGTTGAAGTGCGCAAACTTGCGGCGGCGGTGCTGCGAGACCACCCGCGTATCGAGCTGCTCATCAACAACGCCGGAATCGGTTCTGTCGATCGTAGCGGCGGCCGCGCACGCGAAGTAAGCGCAGATGGTCATGAGCTGCGTTTCGCCGTGAACTATCTGTCCGGCTACTTGCTCACGAAATTGTTGCTGCCGACGCTCGTCGAGAGCGCACCTGCACGCGTCGTGAACGTGGCTTCGCTCGGTCAGCGCGCGATCGATTTCGACAATGTCATGCTGGAGCGCGAGTACGACGGGTCGCGCGCGTATTCGCAAAGCAAGCTCGCGCAGATCATGTTCACGATCGATCTCGCCCGCGAACTTCAAGGCAAGAACGTCACGGCGAACAGCCTGCATCCAGCGACTTACATGGACACCAGCATGGTCCGAAGCGCCGGCGTCGAGCCCCGGAGCACGGTTGCAGAAGGCGCAGACGCCGCCATGTATGTCGCAACATCGCCGCAACTGACAGGCAAGACCGGCCTCTTCTTCAACGGCAAGCAGGAAACGCGCGCGAACGCACAGGCCTATGATGAAGCGGCGCGCGCGAAGCTGAGGGAGCTGAGCGAAAAGTTGACGTCTGCGACGTGATCAGATCTGTGCTCCTCACGACCGCCCCTGCGTGAGGTCTCCGCAAATCCTCCATGGAAGAACAGCCGGTTATCCGCAGCCGGAGTTTTTCATTCCGGTCGTGCTGAGCTTGTCGAAAGCATCCTGAGGCAAAGAGCCTTTCGACCAGCTCAGGGCGAACGGAGAATGGAAGAGTCTTGCTGTAAATCCCTTGCTTTCGCGGCGGTAGTCGCCAGTCACTTCTCAGGCAACGGCCCGAACGGCTGCACATCCTTCAGGTTGGAAATATCTACGCCTTTCGGGTGGCGGAACATGCGTTTGCCAAGATCCGGAAAGTCGGCGATGTCCGTGTCGCGATTCTCACCGCCCATCAGGTAGACGAGCTCCTGATCGAACGGATTGGTCAGGTGATGCGCGACGCCCGGCGTCGGAAACGCCATGAAGTCGCCTGCGCCCACCTCGTAATCAACATCGTCGATGCGCGCCACGCCGCGGCCCTCAAGGACGTAGATCCACTCCTCTTCCTGCCAGTGTGCGTGATAGACGAATGACTCCTTGCCGGGCGGAATGCGGGCGAGGTTCACCCCTGTCCGCTTCAGTCCCGTCGATTTCGCCAGCTGATAACCGGTCATTTCCGACTTCGGATTCCACGGATGTGAGAACGTCTGGGACCGCGCCGCGATGTCGGCGGCGCGCAGGAGATAGAGGTTGGGGCGGTTCATTGGAAGAAGTGATTAGTGACTAGTGACTGGTGAACTGGATCCGAGGGTCGGGCGTGGGATTCGGGACTCTGGCTAATAGCTAGTGTGGTGTCCCGCAAGAAGCCGTTTCTATCTCCGTAGGTCGGTTTTAACCCGACGCCTTGATTGTCGGAATGAATTCCGATCTACATGTATGCAGGAGGCGCCGATCTTGTCGGGAACACTGATCGGCCGACCTACGAGGTCCGCGACAATCTCAACGCATTCCGGAACAAGTCGCTAGTTTGCCATCGGCCTGCGGTTGACCCAAAGCGCCAAAGCGCGTCAGCGCCTCTGACCAATCACCATTCACCAGTCACCAGTCACTTCTCTCCAAAGCTTGCGCGGTCCGCTGAGCCTCGGCAACCTTCGATAGGTGAAGAACAAATTACGCATCGCGGCGCTGGCGATCGCAGTGCTGCTCGCGAGCTGGCTGGTTGTGCGCGGCTGCACGCCCGAGCCGGAACCCGTCAAGCCTCCGCCAGCATCGCCGCGCGAAGCATTCCACGCCGGAAGGCCGCTCCGCCTCGTTTTGATTGCGACGCCGGACAAAAAGGGCGAGCGGGCGCAGCTCGCCTGGTTGGAGCATGAACTGCACCACCTGCTCACGCGCGGCAAGATGCACATTGCGCCGGTTGGCCTACACGCCTCACGCGCGGCGTTGAGCAAGGACGCCACAGGTGCGCATGTCGGCGACAAATATGTATTGCGAGTCGCGCTCGCTGCGGACGCGATGCAGGGTTCTATCGCGCTGATCGCGCCCGATCAGGTGCTCGAACGCGAGCATACCTTCGAGATCGCAAAAGGAACCCGCCTCGCCGTTGCGCATGCGTTCGGCAGAGAGTTGCCGGCGTTCCTGAGCGCGCCCGATGCAGCGTCGGATTGGAGCGCATTCCTGGGCACGAGCGATGCGAAGGCATACGAAACCTTTACGCGAGCACTGAGCGACATTCTTGGGCCCGATGGGCGCGGTTTCACTCGCCCCCCCACATCGCCAGCGCGCGTCCGCTCGATCGAGCGATTGGAATCATTGACGAAAAGCGATCGGCGTTTCGCTCGCGCCCGCGCGTTGCTCGCGATCGGATACCTGAGTCTCGGCGGGGAGGATGAAGCGTCGCTGACGCAACTCGCGGAATCCAGCGCCGAACGCGCAGTCGCCCTGGATACGAACCTGGCAGAGGCGCACGCGGCATTGGGGCTGGTTGCGCTTCGTCGCAATGAATGGATAGCCGCACGCGACCAGTTCGATGCGGCGCTCACCCTCAACCAAAACAGTGTGGCCGCACTCGAAGGTCTGGCTTGCCTGCTTGCGGACGCTGGCCTCTATAACGCCGCGAAACCTATCGCCAGACGCGCAGTCGCCCTGCAGCCGCGCAACGTCGGCGCCAACGAGTGCCTCGCATACGTAGTGAGCGAATCCGCTGAAACGACGCCCGCAGAGAACGGCGGCCAAGGCGCTGCGGACGGGCAAGTGCTCGCGCTCAAGGCGATCCTTGCGGGAGACCTGCCGCTTGCGGAGCGCGTACTGCGCGATGCATTGCACCCGCGCCAATTCGCGTTGTGGGCGCAGCCTGTGTTGCGCGCCGCAGGTGGGCGTCGCTACATCCCGGACGCACTGCGCGCCGTCACGCGCTCCGCAAATGACGAACGCATCGGCGCATCGACGGAAGTTCTCTGCGGCGCGGCGCTCAGACAATCGGAGTTCGTTTTCAACCGCATGACGCGCCTGCAACGACAGCGCGTACACGCGCCGCTGCGCATTCTGTGGCTGCCTGAGACGGGCTTCCTGCGCCAGCACGCGCGCTTCGAGGACATCATCAGCACGGCCGGCCTACCCGCCTTCTGGCAGGAACACGGCGCCCCAGATATCTGCGCCCGCGAACCAGCCACGTATGGATGTAAGGCCGGGAGAGAAGCCAACAGAGAAGAGCCGCGAAAGACCGCACAAAGGAATGAATGAAAAGCGATCGGTACGCGATCCGGTCGTTATCGATTCCGACTACGGTTGCCGGAAGTACTTCCTTACGTCGGTATTCCTGCTTTGGTCTTTGGCGGCTCTCGCTCCCGCCACAGTTCGCAGTTCGCAGTTCGCAGGCATGATGCAAAGGTGAATCGACCGCTCGGTTCCCGCGAGATGTATATCCTCCTTACCTTTCGATTTTTTTTGCGGTCTTTCGCGGCTCTTCTCTCTTTCCAAACCAGCACACGTAATCACGCGTAGGCTGGGCCGATGGATCGCACACGCCTATCAAAAGCCCGCACTGCGGAAATCTTTGCAGTGCGGTAATCGGCGGAAAGTTGCGCCATAATGCCTGCCCCGTCGAGCACACGGTCGTTGGAATCCTGCTTGCAGGCGTTTAGCTTCCGATCGGCGCCGCGGATAGTTTTTTCAGTCTTCTTCGTACCTGGGAGATGCACCGATGGGGGCAATCAATGCCGTCGCCGATCTGACCGTCGAGGGCGATATCGCCGTTCTGACGCTGAATTCACCCCCTGTGAACGCGTTATCGCAGAGTGTGCGCGAAGGCATCGTGAAGGGAATGCAACAGGCGATCGAGAACAGCGCGGCCAAAGCGGTCGTCCTGATTTGCGAGGGCAAGACGTTCATCGCCGGTGCGGATATCACCGAGTTCGGCAAGCCGCCGCAGAGTCCCAGCCTGTTCGATGTGGAAGACTCAATCGAGAATTCGCCGAAGCCCGTGATCGCCGCGATTCACGGCACGGCGCTTGGAGGCGGTCTCGAAGTGGCGCTGTGCTGTCATTATCGGGTCGCCGTTCCGTCGGCGAGGTGCGGCCTGCCCGAAGTGCATCTCGGTTTGCTGCCCGGCGCCGGCGGCACTCAGCGTCTGCCGCGCATCGTGGGGCCCGAGCAGGCGCTCGAGATGGTCACCTCAGGTAAGCATGTCGACGCCAAATCGGCCCACGCCGCCGGACTTATCGATGAAATGGCGCCGGAAGGTCAGTTGCGCGCATCGGCGATTGCGCTCGCGCAGAAGATCATCGCGGAGAAGCGGCCGCTGAAGAAAGTGCGCGACCTGAACGACAAGGTATTGGCCGCGCGCGGTAAACCGGAGCTCTTCGAAAACTTTCGCAAGGCCAACGCACGCAAATTCCGCGGCTTTCTCGCGCCCGAATACAACATCCGCTGCATCGAAGCCGCGGTGAATCTGCCCTTCGAGGAAGGGCTTGCCGTTGAACGCAAGCTGTTCATGGAGTTGATGACGGGCGCTCAGTCCGCCGCACAGCGCTACGTGTTCTTCGCCGAACGACAGGTATGGAAGATTCCGGATGTGCCGGAAGACACGCCGACCATTCCGATCAGGAAAGTCGGCATCGTGGGCGCCGGTACGATGGGCGGCGGCATCTCGATGAACTTCGCCAACGTCGGAATTCCCGTCACTCTCGTCGAAACGAAACAGGACGCGCTCGATCGCGGCCTGGGCGTGATCCGCAAGAACTACGAGCGCAGCACCAGAAGCGGGCGGCTCACGATGGGCGACGTGGACAAGCGCATGTCGCTCCTCAAGGGCACGCTGAATCTCGAAGAGCTCGCGGACTGCGATCTCGTCATCGAAGCGATCTTCGAGAACATGGATGTAAAGAAAGAGGTATTCGGCAAGCTCGATCGCATCGTGAAGCAGGGCGCGATACTCGCGACCAACACCTCGGCGCTCGACATCAATGAGATCGCGACCGCCGTGAAACGCCCCGAGGCCGTCATCGGCCTGCACTTCTTCTCGCCCGCGAACGTGATGCGCCTTCTCGAGGTTGTGCGCGCGGCGAAGACGTCGAAGCCCGTGATCGCGACATCGATGCAGCTGGCGAAGAAGATCGGCAAAATCGCAGCGCTGGTCGGAGTGTGTCCAGGCTTCGTCGGCAATCGCATTCTCTACGCACGCTCTCTGCAGGCGAACGCAATGCTGATGGAAGGCGCGATGCCGTGGGATGTGGACCGGGTGCTCTATGATTTCGGCCTGCCGATGGGGCCATTTGCGATGTCGGATCTCGCCGGCCTCGACATTGGCTGGATCAAAGAGAAATCCGCCAGCTCCACCATTCGCGAAGTGCTGTGCGAGAAAGATCGTCGCGGCCAGAAAACCGGCGCCGGCTTCTATGACTACGACGAGCAGCGCAATGCAAAGCCCTCGCCTGTCACTGAACAGATCATCAAGGATTTTGCGGCGAAGTCCGGCAATGCGCAGCGCAGGATTTCCGACCAGGAGATTCTCGAGCGTTGTGTGTACGCGCAGATCAACGAAGGCGCGAAGATCCTCGAGGAGGGCATTGCGATCCGTCCCTCCGACATCGACATTGTCTGGATCAACGGCTACGGCTGGCCGGTTTATCGCGGCGGCCCGATGTTCTACGGCGATACCGTCGGCCTGAAGAATGTCGTAGCGAAACTCAGGGAGTATGGCCCGAAGATGGGCGCGGATTTCGCCATCTCTCCGCTGCTGGAGAAGCTCGCCGCCGAAGGCAAGCGTTTCCAGGATCTCAAGTAGGTTGACGGTTGGCAGTTGACGGTCAGAGAAACCGCCGCTCCCTTCCGGCCGTCAACGGTCAACGGTCAACGGTCAACTTTCTCAGGTATTTCCCATGCGTGAAGCAGTCATCGTCTCTACCGCGCGCACCCCGGTCGGCAAGGCCTATCGCGGCGCATTCAACAACACTCAGGGCCAGGAACTCGCCGCGCACGCAATCGCGCAGGCTGTCAGGCGCGCCGGCATCGATCCGGCGGAAATCGAGGACGTCGTGATTGGCTGCGCGCTGCAGCAGGGCTCGACGGGCGGCAACGTGGCGCGTCAGGCGCTGTTGCGTGCGGGCCTGCCTGTCACCGTGCCGGGCATGACGATCGATCGTCAGTGTTCATCGGGTCTCATGGGCATCGCGACCGCTGCGAAGCAGATCATCGATGACGGGATGCAGATCGCCGTCGGCGGCGGCGTCGAATCAATCTCGCTGGTGCAGAACGACAAGATGAATCGCTTTCGCGGCGCCGATCCGTGGCTCGTGAAGAATCTCCCGCAGATCTACATGTCTATGATCGAGACCGCGGAGATCGTCGCCGAACGTTACGGCGTGAGCCGCGAAGCGCAGGATGCGTACTCGCTGCAGTCACAGCAGCGCACTGCGCAAGCGCAGGCGGAAGGTCGTTACGACGCCGAGATCGCGCCGCTGACCTCGACGATGGTCGTCACCGACAAGGAAACGGGAGCGACCTCCGAGAAGGAAGTGACGCTCAAGCTCGACGAAGGCAATCGTCCCAAGACCGCGCTTGCGGATCTGCAGGCCTTGCAGCCGGTGTTCAAAGGCGGCCAGCGCATCAAGGAAGGCAAGTTCATCACCGCCGGCAATGCATCGCAGCTCTCCGACGGCGCCTGCGCGCTCGTGCTGATGGAAGCGAAGGACGCCGAGAAGCGCAATCTCAAGCCGCTCGGTGCGTATCGCGGAATGATGGTGGCCGGCTGCGATCCGGATGAGATGGGCATCGGCCCGGTGTTCGCCGTGCCAAAGCTGCTCAAAAAGCAAGGCCTCAGAATGGAGGACATCGGCCTCTGGGAGCTGAACGAAGCGTTCGCCAGCCAGGTGCTCTATATCCGCGACAAACTCGGCATCCCGGACGACAAGCTGAATGTGTCAGGCGGCGCGATCTCGATCGGACATCCGTACGGCATGTCGGGCGCGCGTATGACCGGCCACCTGCTGATCGAAGGCAAGCGCCGCGGCGCGAAGTATGGCGTCGTGACGATGTGTATCGGCGGCGGCATGGGCGGCGCGGGTCTGTTCGAAATCTTCTGATTGGACGTCGGGCGCGTTGAATTAGATAAGGCGAGACGAAAGTCTCGCCTTTTTTTCTGACGACTATCAGTCGCGACCGAACGCAGCGCGATCACGCTGTGGGAGAAACAAACGCCTTCTTCAATTCAGATTTGAGGATTTTCCCCGCCGGGTTGCGCGGTAACGTTT
>JBOHZJ010000105.1:0-8815 GCA_050738395.1 Steroidobacter sp. | reverse complement strand
CCAGTCAACCGTGTGCTTGTTGCCGATCATGCCGAGCGCGTGTCGCACGGTCGAGCGGCCTTCATCGAGCGTGCGGCGATACTGCTCGACCATCGCATCGGCGTCGGCCATCGTCAGCACGCCTTCTGCGGCAAGTTTCTCCGCATACTTCTGCCGCGTCGTCGGTTGCTTGCGAATGGTCTGATACATCACCGGCTGAGTTGCAGCAGGCTCGTCGGCTTCGTTGTGTCCGCGCCGGCGATAGCACACCAGATCGATCACCACATCCTTGTGGAATGTCATGCGGTAGTCGAGCGCGAGTCGCGTCACGAACAGCACGGCTTCCGGATCATCGCCGTTTACGTGGAAGATCGGCGCTTCGATGATCTTCGCTACATCGCTGCAGTACAGCGTCGAGCGAGCATCGCGCGGATCGGAAATCGTAAAGCCGACCTGGTTGTTGATGATGATGTGAATCGTGCCGCCGGTATAGAAGCCGCGCGCCTGCGATAACTGGAGCGTCTCCATGACGACGCCCTGTCCGGCGAACGCCGCATCGCCGTGGATCAGGATCGGCGCGACCTGGTCGCCCTGCGCATCGTTGCGACGCTGCTGACGCGCCCGCACCGAGCCTTCCACCACCGGGTTGACGACTTCGAGGTGCGACGGATTGAATGCAAGTGCGACGTGTACGTTGCCGGCCGGCGTGCGGATGTCGGTCGAGAAGCCCTTGTGATATTTGACGTCGCCTGATCCCTGCAGATGGTTCGCGTCGTAGGCGCCTTCGAACTCGGAGAACAACGCCTGCGGCGATTTTCCGACCACATTGACGAGCACGTTCAGCCGCCCCCGATGCGCCATGCCGATGACGATTTCCTCGACGCCGCGCTGACCGCCTTGCTGAATCAGATCGTCGAGCATCGGAATCAGACTGTCTCCGCCTTCGAGCGAGAAGCGCTTTTGAGCGGGATACTTCGTGGCCAGATAGAGCTCGAGGCCTTCCGTAGAAGTCAGATGACGCAGAAAGGTTTTGCGCTCCTCCGCCGAGAAGCGATGCTGCACGCGACCGTCCTGGAAACGATTCTGTAACCAGAGCCGCTCCTTCGAATCGGACACGTGTGCGAACTCCGCGCCAATCGGGCCGCAGTAGATATGTCGCAATTGCGCGATCATGTCGCGCAACTTCATCCGCTTCGGAATCGCGTCGGTGCGGCTGCCCGTATGAAACTCCAGATCCAGATCCGCATCGCTCAGTCCAAAATATTGCAGCTCGAGGACCTCAGGAACCGGACGGCGCATCAGGCCGAGCGGATCGATGTCTGCAATCAGATGGCCGCGGTTCGCGTAGACCTGCACCAGCCGCGATACGGCGCCCTGCTTGGCCGAGGCATCGCTCGGCGTCGCTTGCGTCAGGGGCGCAGCTGCCGTGAATCGCTGCGCGCGCGCGCGCTTCGCCAACGCCTCGCGAATGGGCCCATGCGCCGTTTCATTGCGCGCGCCGCCAATCAGCGCATTGAAATACTCGCGCCATTGCGGCTCAACCGAAGCCGGATCGGCGAGGAATTGTTCGTAGAGGGATTCAACGTAGGGGGCGTTTCCCGCCCCAAGAGGTGTGGAGTCGAGCAAAGCTCGCAGAGAGTCGCTCATCGCGCGCGGCAGGTCCTGTTCGAAACGAGGGAAAAAAGGAAAACGGAGTGACGGGTTTTTGGAGGGGCCGTAGTGTAGCCGAACCGCTGTGCGCTTGAGAAACGCGAGCGACCTGGATCACATGTGCGTCTCTTCAGCAGGTCGCGGATCGGCGTGCGTGGCCGATCCACCCACAGGAATCAACGGTTGGCGCCGCGCTGTGAGTTCACGGGAAAGTGGGCGACAGATCCATCTGCCGATCGCATGGTCGCGAGGGCAAGACGCCCGGCAATGATGCGATTGGCGCCGACCACAGTTGACCCCGGTGGTACATCCCGAGTCACGACCGCATTGGCGCCGATCACGACGCGGTCTCCGATCCGCACGTCGCCGAGAACGCGGGCGCCGGCGCCGATGTAAACATCATCGCCAATGATAGGCGCCCAGCTCTGCGACTGATCCTTCCCGCCGATCGTCACCTGCTGCATTATTGTGACGCGATGGCCGATCGCGGTCTGCGAATGTATGACGATGCCGTACGGATGCGGCAGATGGATGTCGGACGGCGTGCGGCAATGAATGTCGCTGTTGAAGAGTATCCGCACAAGTCGGCTGAGCACGGGCACATTGCGCCGGCAAAAGAACAACAGGATGCGCGTTGAGCGCGGATTATCGATCGCGTCCAGCGGCAGACCCAGACGACGTGCAGTGCGCCGCGCCGTCTGCGCAACGATCGCGCGCTCCGCGTCAGCAATCACGCGTTCCGGCGTCTGGCTCGCATCGAGCACGACCACGTTCCTGCGCCCGCGCAGCACACGCCGATACTCGCCGCGCAATCGTTCGAGATCGTCGGTCTGGTGTTCGCCCGGGCGCGCCCGCAGAACGTCCGGAGGCGCATCGAACACCAGCCACAGGCCAGGTTGTGGAATCCATGGCGACAACAGCCGTGCGAGCGCACGCGGCCGGTGCATTCCATAGCGCCGCGGGTCGACCAGCACATCATCGAAGTATCGATCGGACACCACGATGGTCGAGCGCACGAGGCTCGGTCGGACACGCAGCCAGTAGCCGAGCCAATAATCGGCGACAAACATCATCAGCTTCGCCATCGTGCCCAGCCGACCGCGCGCCTTGCGCGGCGGCTGCGGTTTTGGTTTGGGGCGCGCCGGACGCATAACCTGCGGACGCAGTTTCATCGACTGTCCACGTGCGAAAGGCGCCGGCGGATTCGTCGTCAACGCCTGGATCACCTCGGCTTTGCCGGTTGCATCCGGCCCCAGGCACGCGACCAGCATTCCATGAGGGCGCCGCCATCGTGTGATCCGGCGGTGCAGATCTGGGCCCCAGCTAGCGGGCGACGGCAGATTATGAAAGGCGAGCGCGGAATACAGAGCGTTTCGCGAGGCGCGCACCGGCTCCCAGCTATCCGCCACTGCAGCGCGCAGAATGATTCCGCCTTCGCGGCCAGCGTCCCAGAAACGCGCGACCTGCATCGCCGCACCTTCCGGATCGAGTCGCCATTGCAGCGTGAGGTGCTCGCCGTCGGCGTCGGTCAGCACGCCGCTATCGATGCACTGAAGCAGGCTGCGCACAAATTCTTTTGCAGGCGGCGCCACGAAAATCTCGCGCGCCTGGGAAAGGTCCAGGGCGCGTGCACGATCCTTGAGCAGCTCGGCGGCCGTCCACAGCCTGCGACCACACCGAAAGTAGTCTCCTCGCACCAGAAGTTGCAGGAACTCAGGGCGACGCTCGCGATTGAGCCAACTGAGCAGACAGCAAGAGGCCTGTTGCGGCCGCGCGGGCTGCTGAATGAACTGCAGTTGATTGCGATCGCAGAATGATTTGAGAAGCGCGGGCAGCGTGCGCAGGACCGGGCGTTCCACGACCAGTTCGACACACTCGACAATCGATGCTGGATAGCCGCGCACATCGCCGAGTGCGCAATATTCGATTGCTTCCTCGTCAAGATAGCGGAACAGTCCCGCCGCAACCGCCGGGAGACCCTGCATGGAACCCGCCTTCAGAACAACGGCGGAAGCGATCCGTTCGTGACTGCCTCCGCCGCCACAGCGAGCACGCAGAAGAACATTGTGATCCAGACATGCAACGTAGTCTTACGCATGGTTCTTATATCTCGCGATTCCTGATTCAACCGGTCACTCGTCTAATAAGCATTGCGATCGCGCAGGACGAGGCGCGCCGTCCTCAACAGGATCGCCACGTCGAGGCGAAGAGACCAGTTGCGCAGATAGTCGAGATCGTACTCAACGCGGCGCTGCATCTTGTCGACTGTCTCGGTTTCGCCGCGGAAGCCGTTCACCTGCGCCCACCCGGTGATGCCGGGACGCACCTTGTGTCGACGCATGTACCCATCGATGACTTTGCGGTACTCCTCGTTCTGGCTGACCACGTGCGGCCGCGGGCCGACCAGGCTCATCGATCCGAGGAAGACGTTGAATAGCTGCGGCAGTTCGTCGAGCGAGGTGCGTCTGATGAACTTGCCGAAGGCAGTCACACGCGCATCGTTGCGCTTCGCCTGAACGATGGCGCCGTCTGCTTCGCTGACGGTCATACTGCGAAATTTGTAGACCATGATGGGTTCGCCATACAGGCCGTAGCGACGCTGGCGAAACAGGACCGCCCCTGGCGAGGACAGACGCACACCGATCGCGATCGCCGCCATCAGCGGCCATATCAACAACAGCAGCACGCTCGAGAACACGATGTCGCTCGCGCGTTTGAGCACCCCGTTCATGCCGGAGAAAGGAGTCTCACAAACGGCGAGCAGAGGAATGCCGTCGAGATTGCAAACCTGCGCCTGCATCAGATCGAACACGAAAATGTCGGGCACGAAATAAACCGAGGCGGTCGTATCCTTCAGTTCATCCATGAGCTTCAACACGCGTTCGTCAGGGCGCATCGGCAGACATATATAGATGCTGCTGACGTTGTTCAGACGGACGTAGTCGGCAATGTCGGCCATGCCGCCCAGCACCTGCTCCTGGGGCAACTCCGGCAGGCGATCACCCTGGCGATCGTCAAAGTAGCCCTTGAAGGCGCCGAGATGCGGATTCGCCTGCAGGCGTCTTGCGAGGCGCGCGCCCGCTTCGTTTGCACCGATGATGATGTGACTCTGCACAATCTTGCCGCGCATCGCCGAAAACGCCGCGTAGCGGCGGAACGCCGCCTGGGCTGCGACCACGACGAATGGAGTCAACGCGAACCAGGTAAGAATTACGCGACGCGAGAACAGTTCGGTCACCTTGAAGGCAAACGCCAGCAGCAGCAGTCCCGCGGATACGAGCAACCACTCGGCGAAGATCCGGTGATGCAGCACCGTGAGCATGCCCGCGCGATCCGAGCAATCCATCACTGGATCGCTGACCACCTGCGCTGCAATCAGAAATGCGAGCGCGGCGAGAGCGAGATACGGCGGCGTAAGCGTCTGGCCGTATGCAAGTAGCGAGACGAACAACGTGCCGACGATGATCGATGGATTCAGGACGTGCCGGAGCAAGGCGATGGCTGGAGGCTCGGCCGTACCGAGTTGGACCTTATCGTTGCGACGCCTGCGCGGCGCTCGATACTGAGCCGTTTCGGCGGAGTATTCCGTAGCGCGAAGGCCTCGAGCTTGTACCGATTCGCGCATGCTCATCGTCGCCGATCGTGTATGACACGGGCGTAACTGACACGCGCTTGAAAAGGTTCCACCGACAGCGAGTCGTCGCTTTCGAGATACGTCAGCAATTCAGGAATGCGGATCGGCGTTGCGCGTCGCCGACAACTGAAGCGACGGAAGTCGCACGGGCCGACCGAAACGGCGCAAAAAAAAACGGCGCACATCGGGGGATATGCACCGTCGATCCAGTCTGAGTCCTCGAGTCGCGCCGCGCTCGCGACCCGTCGACATTCGCTCAGCTGCTACACGCGAGCCTGCCCCAGGCCTTCCTCAATGCGCCGCACCAGTCCGATCAGTCGCGGACGCACTTCGTTGAGCAGGTAGTCCGCGGATACCTTGAACGCCGGCGCGCCACAATTGATCGCCATTGGCGGCAGACCGTTGCCCGGCCGGAATCCGACGGCGATGCCGTTGACGTCGGGCTGCCATTCGCCGAACGAACTGGTGACGCCGATCTGCTGGTACATCACGAGCGACTTGTCGACCGCCTGCTTGAGCGTCGGCCATGCGATGTGGTCGAGCTCCTTGAGCTGGTCAAGCAGGTCGGCGCGCTCCGCTTCGCTGCATACGGCCAGGTAACTCCGGCCGATCGCAGATATGCCAAGCGGCAGACGCATACCCACTTCCATATTGAGCGACAGCACAGCATTGCCCTTGCAGACTTCGACGCACACCATGCTGAGGCGCTGCCGCGCGCCAAGCGCGACTGAAGTTCCGGTCGCATCGGCGAGCTCCTGCATCAGCGGCCGCGCGAGATCGCGCACTTCGAAGCGGCCGAGCACGGCGCTGCCAAGCGCCAGCGTCGCGGTGCCGAGGCGATACTTGCCCGACTCTTTCACATAGTGCAGATAGCCGAGCTTGGTGAGCGTGTACGTCAGCCGCGACACCGTCGATTTCGGCAGTCGGCACCGCTCGGAAATATCCTGATTGCCGAGCAGTCTGCTGCCGCTGCGGAAACAGGATAGAACATCGAGTCCGCGCGACAGCGCGGTGACGAAGTGCCGATCCTGCTTACCGACTTTTGGCCGCGGCGCTGCGCTGGCCTCGATCACGCGCGTCGCTTCTGATGCTGGGGTCGCCATGAGAGTCTCGCCTCCTCTTGTGTCCTGGTGAAAGATTCGTCCCTGTCCATCGACGCCGCGATCAGCCGCGGGCCATCTCAGCTTCCTGCAGCGTGCGCCACTGCACCTTGCCGGTCGCCGACTTCGGCAGTGCATCGACGAACTCGATGATGCGAGGGTGCTTGTATGTCGCCATATTCTGGCGCGTCCACTCGATGATGTCGGTTTCGCTGATCTGGCCCTTGTGCGTCGCGCGCAGCACGACCACCGCCTTGACGGTCTCGCCGCGATGCGCATCCCTGGCGGCAATCACGCACGCTTCCTGGATCGCCGGATGCTGATACATCTGCGCCTCGATCTCCGCCGGCCACACCTTGAAGCCCGAGGCGTTGATCATTCGCTTCAATCGATCGACCAGAAAGAAATAGCCGTCTTCGTCGACATAACCGAGATCGCCGGTGCGGAAAAAGCGTTTGCCGTCGAGTTCGATGAATGCTGCCCGAGTCGCCTCTTCATTGCGCCAGTAGCCCTGAAAGACCTGCGGACCGTGAGTGACGATCTCGCCCACTTGCCCGATCGGCAATGGCTGGAACGTCGCCGGGTCGACTACTCGTGAATCGGTATTGAAGATCGGCACGCCCAGACACTGCCGCTTCGGCCGGTCGATCGGGTTGATGTGCGTCGGTGCGATAGTCTCCGTGAGTCCATAGCCTTCCACGTACGGCGAACCGATCATCTGCTGGAGTCGCTCTCCAACTGCAGCAGGCATCGCAGCGCCGCCGCCGGAAACGCGCTGCAATGATGAAAGGTCGTACTCCTGCAGCTTCGGATTAGCCAGAAAGTCGATGACCATCGTCGAAATGGCGGTCCAGGCCAGAATCCTGTGTCGCTGAATCAGCTCGGCCGCAATCTCGCGATCCCACCGACACATCAGTACGATCGTGCTGCCCTGATAGAGCGGCGCGTTCATGCCGCCCTGCATGCTGGTCACATGGAAGAACGGGAGGACGACGAGCTGACTCACATCCTGATTCGACCCGAACCACACCGTATTCGAGACCAGCGTGTGCATGACGTTGCGATGCGAGAGCATGCAACCCTTCGGTCTGCCGGTCGTGCCCGAGCTGTATGGAATGACGCAAAGATCGTCCGGACCCATGGTCAGTGGACCCGGTGTGCGCTGGCGCGCCAGAGCATCCGCCCACGATGTGACGCCGGCATCGCTGATCGCCTGGCGCGGCGTTGTCACCACATCAGGCATGCGCAGCGTCGTTGGACGCCTCACATAGTCGCCATACGCGGCAACCACAACGTGATCGAGTCGCGACTCCACCAGGGGCCTGAGCTGTGGATACACCTCCTGGGCGACGATGGCCGTGCGAGCCCCGCTGTCCTCGAGATAGTGCTCGAGTTCGGCGCTCACGCTCATCGGGTTTACGGGTACGACGATCGCGTTGGCGCGCAGGATTGCGTAATAGGAAATGATGAACTGCGGACTGTTCTGCATGACCAGCAGTACGCGGTCGCCCTTCGCGACGCCGCAGTCCTGTCGCAGAAATCCGGCGAGACGTTCCGCTTCATCCTTGAACTGCGCGAAAGTGATCGGCGTTTCGAAGAAAATAATGAAAGGCTTATCCGGATATCGGGCAGCCGAAACCTCTGCGTTGTAGAACAGATTCGTCGCCGGTGAAGTAACATCGTGCGGCAAGCCAATCGGCCAGAATTCGTAGTGTTTGCGGGACATGCTCCCGTGACCCCCTTGACGTCGAAGAGATCGAGCTGGCGAGCGTGAGATTCCACGCTGCGGGCTCTCGTTCTGCTGTGAACCTAGCATATCTTGCAGGGCGCAACCAAGTGCTTGTATGCAAATCATGGGTCGTGGGCCGTGGCTCGACGGTAACGCCTGAGATCTGCCGCAACTTCCAGCGAATCTGCAGCATACAACCGTTGCGACGGGCGATCTTCGAACCTATGATCTCGATCCGTATAGCGCCGTCTGATTCTGCATAGCGGCGTCGCTCACAAGTACAAATCACCGGAAGGTCCGCTGCGTATGGATTTGAATTTCACCCCCCAGGAACAGGCATTCCGCGAAGAAGTGCGTGCGTTCATGCGGGAGCAACTCCCAGTCGGCATCAGTCAGAAAATCAGAGCTGGCCTGTCGATCACCGCGGAAGATTACGTTCGCTGGCAGAAGATCCTGCATAACAAGGGTTGGGGTGCGCCCGGCTGGCCGACGCAATTTGGAGGCCCAGGCTGGAACCCCGTGCAGATGCACATCTATGACGAAGAGGCCGCCGTGGCCGGTGCGCCGCGTTCCATTCCCTTCGGGCTGAAGATGGTCGCGCCGGTGATCATGGCGTTCGGCAACCCGGCGCAACAGCAGCGCTTTCTGCCGCGGATCATCAGCGGCGAGGACTGGTGGTGTCAGGGGTACTCGGAACCCGGCGCCGGCTCGGACCTCGCGTCG
>JBOHZJ010000104.1:0-9506 GCA_050738395.1 Steroidobacter sp. | reverse complement strand
TGAACGCCGGTGAATGATTACGTCGGGATCTCTTCGTCATTGCTGCTCCTGAATCATGGCGATATCTTCGCCGACAAGAGCAGGGCCGTCACTTAACGGGCTGTATCAAAAGGCGGGACCACTTCTGTGGACGTGATTCGTCATCCAGCAGTAGGCGTGCAAGCGCGCGATGAAGCGCTCGAGGACTCCGGCAGTGATGTCTTTGAAGAGGCGCCGGTCCGCAGGTGTGAAGAAGATGTCCTGCCGGTGGTTGCCGCGCAGCGTGACGTGATAGAACGCGCCGGGAACGTGAAGTCGAAGGGGCCGTGGCATCCGTGCCTCCGGGAGCATCGTGGGACTGCTCCAGCATAGGATCGCTGGCGTGCGGATGCTCAATAAAGTCGGCGTTCTGCCAGAAACCTACGAACCTGCGGCCCGGCACGCGAGCGCGCACCAGGCACGCGAGCGCGCACCCACCCTGGCCCGCGGCATCGCGCTGGACGATCGGAAGATGACCTGACCAGAAGCGGTTAGCGGTTGGCGGTTAGCGGTTAGCGGTTGACGGTCAGTAAGAGGCGCGCTTGCTCGCTCTTCATTCTTTGCCAACCGCCAACCGCTTCCTCCGACGCCACAATCCGCCACGATCCTTCGCTTGCTCGCCACACCTCGCACCTCATTGGGTCGCCATCCGGGCCTTGAATAGCTCTCACGGGCAAGTCGTCACCCGCCCTCGAAGAGAGGAGCAACGACGAGAAGCAGATGAGGAGCACGGCCATGATGAAGCGAGCATTGATTGCGGCGACAGTGATTGCGTTGAGTTCCGGTGCGGCGCACGCCGGTGAAAATAAACTCACGAAGGAAGAGGGCGTCGGCATGTTCAGCGGCGCAGCGACAGGCGCGATCGTGGGCGGCCCGATCGGCGCGGCGGTCGGACTCATACTCGGCGGCATTCTCGGCGACAACATCGGAACCGCCAGACGCGCAGAGGTGTACGCGCAGCAGCTCGAGCAGGACCTCATCGACACGCGTGTGGCGCTTGCGAAGGCGAGCGAGCGCACGGGCGGCGACGAGATGCTCGATGCGCTTGCGCAGCGCCTGCATGCCGATGTGATGTTTCGCACCGGCGGCGCCGAACTCGATATGGAGGTCGCCGGCAAGCTTCAGGATCTCGGCAAGCTGCTCGCCGCACACTCGCAACTGGAAGTGCAGTTGCACGGCTTCGCCGACCCGCGCGGCAAGTCGGCGGAGAATCTGGAGCTGTCCTTGCAGCGCGCCAGCGCAGTGCGCGAGGCGCTGATCAACGGCGGGGCCGCACCGGAGCAGATTCAGGTGTCCGCGCATGGCGAGGATCTCACGACAGCGCCGAAGGACGATCTCGAGGCGTACGCCTGGGAGCGCCGCGTCAGCTTGTCTATCCGTCCCACGACGACGACTGCGGTCGCGCAATCGCAGTGACCGGGCAGGGCCGGCGCGAATGCGCCGGCTCTCTTTCGGCCAATGAACCCGTTGGCCAGTCGGCCGTCTGCAATACCCAACGGCCCAGCAGCCCAGCTAAAGTCGAGCAATCCCATGTGTCTTGCGAGCATCGTCATGACTGAAGCAGCCTCGACCGCGATCGTGCACTTCGCGTCCGCGCCATCGGAGACGACGACCTCGCGGCCGCCGGCGGATCGTCTGCTCAAAGGCGATCCCGAACAGATCGTCCGCAATTACTTCTCTGACAGCACTGGCCAGTTCTTCGCGGGTGTCTGGGAAAGCACACCGGGACGCTGGCGGGTGCGGTATTCAGAAAACGAGTTCTGCCATATCACTCGCGGTCGCGTCCGCATCGCGGATGCTGCCGGTCAGCAGTGGGTTTTCGCAGCGGGCGATTCGTTTGTGATTCCCGCCGGCTTCAGCGGCGTTTGGGAAGTGCAGGAGCCGACGAGCAAGCTGTACGTGATCTTCGAAGCCGCCTCACGATAGTGCAGCTCCGCTTGCGCGTGCTCTTGATTGGAGCGATAAGCACCGCGGCTCAGTGGGCTGAACGCCGATGTGAATAGGCGCCGCGCGACGCACGGCGGGGTTTGTTCGCCTGTTCCGCCGCTTGCCTGATCCTGCATTCAAGAAAAAGTCGCTGTGAGTACGCGTCTCGATCGAACCTGGCCCACGACCCATGGCATGCTTGGTGCATCTGCTCGTGCGCGTTGTCGCTGTGGCTTTTCGGCTGCAATAAAAAGTGCGCACGACAGTATCAAGTAAACTCAATACGCACGCTGTTCGGTGGCGTGTTCTTTTCTCACCACAAAGGGGAGACCTATGCGAAATCTGAGGATTGTGGCTGCACTGGGCCTGCTGACCGCTGCGGGCGCGGCGAACGCGGAGCTGTCGTCCACCTGGACGGTTACGAACGACTATGACTTCCGCGGCTTCAGCCAGTCGGCCACGGATCCAGCGCTCCAGGGAAGCCTGGATTTCGCCATGGACAACGGCTGGTACGTCGGCGCGTGGGCGAGCAACGTCGATTTCGGCGATGCAGATGTCGACATCGAAGTCGACCTTTACACCGGATTTTCGGGTGGCGAAGACGACGGAATGCTCTGGGACGTCGGCGTCGTCTACTACGCCTATCCGGATGAGTCGGACTTCAACTTCTTAGAGGCCTACGGCAGCCTCGGCTACAGCTGGTTTGAAGGCAAACTCTGGTACTCGAACGACTTCGGCGGCGACGCTACCGATGGCGATACGTCGGCAATTTATCTCGAAGGGAACGCTGCGTTCCCCCTGCCGCAGGACTTTTCGATCCTGCTGCATGCCGGTTTGAGCACAGGCGATTACTGGGATGACGTGAATGGCGACGACCAGATCGATTATTCAGTCGGCGTCGGTTATACCGCCGGAAACTTCGATCTCGCACTGAAGTACGTCGACACGGATAGCGACGTAGAAGTGACTGACGATGTCTTCAATAACGAAGGTCGCGTCGTGTTCACGGTCTCAACCACCTTCCCGTGGGGCGAAGATTGATCTGATCCGTCTGCCGACAACTCAAGGCCCCGGGCCGTCCGGGGCTTTTTTCTTTTCTGGGTTGTCAAGCAGTGGTGCGAAGGATGTCCGCGAGCGTCGTGACGAGCTGATCGATCTGCGCCGGCTCGATGATCAGCGGCGGCGAAAGCGCAACGACGTCGCCCGTGGTTCGAATCAGGATTCCTTTCTCAAACGCTTTGACGAACACCTCGAATCCACGAGTACCGGGATTCGCGCCCGCGCGCGGCGCAAGCTCGATGCCGGCGACCAGGCCCAGGTTGCGAACGTCGATCACGTTTGGCAGGTCGCGCAGGGAGTGCACAGCGTCTTCCCACGTCTTCGACAGCGACGCGGCGCGCGTCAGCAGACCTTCGCGCTCGTAGACGTCCTGAGTGGCTATCGCGGCGGCGCATGAGACCGGGTGCGCCGAATACGTGTAGCCATGGAAGAGTTCAATCGCGCCTTCGGGCCCGTTCATGAAAGCGTCATAAATGTGTTTGCGCACGAATACCGCGCCCATAGGGATCGCACCGTTCGTGAGGCCCTTGGCGGACGTGATCATGTCGGGCGCGACATCGAAGAATTGCGCGCCGAACGGTGCGCCGAGGCGCCCGAAGCCGGTGATCACCTCGTCGAAGATCAACAGAATTCCGTGCTTGTCGCAGATGGAACGCAGCCGCTGCAGGTAGCCTCTGGGCGGCAACACGACGCCCGCAGAACCGGAAACGGGTTCAACGATTACCGCCGCGATGGTGGACGCGTCGTGAAGCGCAACGAGTCGCTCGAGATCATCCGCCAGATGAGCGCCCCACTCGGGCACGCCGCGCGAAAACGCGTTGTGCTCGATGTCGAGCGTATGTCGCAGATGATCGACCCCAGGCAGCATGCTCCCGAAAAACTTCCGGTTGTTCACCATGCCGCCGACCGAGATGCCGCCGAATCCAACGCCGTGATATCCCTTCTCGCGGCCGATCAATCGTTGGCGCGCCGCGTCGCCACGCACGCGGTGGTACGCGATCGCGATCTTGAGAGCGGTATCGACGGCTTCCGAGCCGGAGTTGGTAAAGAACACATGATTGAGATCGCCTGGCGTCAGTTTGACGAGTCGACTGGCGAGTTCGAACCCGGGCGGGTGTCCCATCTGGAATGGCGGTGCATATTCCATGGTTGCGAGCTGCCGACTGACGGCGTCCGTGATCTCCTTGCGGCCGTGCCCGGCGTTCACGCACCACAGGCCGGCGACGCCGTCGAGAATCTTGCGACCTTCCGGCGTCCAGTAGTGCATGCCTTCGGCGCGCGCCAGCAGGCGCGGATTGGCCTTGAATTGACGATTCGCCGTGAACGGCATCCAGAGAGCTTCGAGATCGACGCGCGTGGCGGACATGATCGGGACCTGCGGCTGTGGTGAATCAGGTGGACAGGATGATAAGAAAAATCGACATGAGCCTCAAATTTCTGCAGATTCAACCTAGTCGTATGATCCAGGCGTCGATTATCCTAAACACTTTGCAGTCGAAGGGAGAGATATGAATATCGACGTGGGAGGGCATCTGAAGGCCGTGCGCCTGATGTATGGGCTATCGCAGCGTGAGCTCGCCAAGCGCGCCGGCGTAACCAACGGAACGATTTCGCTCATTGAACAGAATCGCGTGAGCCCCTCCGTCAGTTCACTCAAAAAAGTGCTGGACGGCATACCGATGTCGCTTGCGGAGTTTTTCACGCTCGATTTGCAGGTCAATCCGCAAGTCTTCTATTCACGTGACGATTTGACGGATATCGGTGATCGCGACGTGTCGTTGCGACTCGTCGCCGCCAGGCGGCCGAACCGCGCGATGGCGATCCTGCACGAACGCTATCGGCCGAAGGCCGACACTGGCGCGGATATGCTGAGTCACAAAGGCGAGGAAGGCGGGATCGTCGTGAGCGGCCGCATCGAGCTGACCGTCGGCGGGCAAAGTCGTGTGCTCGGACCCGGTGATGCGTACTACTTTGCGAGCGCTGTGCCGCATCGCTTTCGCAACCTCGGCGATCAGGCCTGCGAACTCATCAGTGCAAACACACCGCCTACGTTCTAGCCTGCGCGCTACGCGTTGTGAGTTGTCCGTTCTGCGTTGTGCGTTCGCGCTGTGCGTTTGCAAGAGGCAGGTTTCCCTGCGTAAGTGCGTTCTCTCAGAGGCCCAAACTTCTTTTGAGATAAACTTCTGCGGACAACGGACAACCGGCAACTCACAACCTCATGAAGACCACCGTCGCGGCCACTCAATTTGCGTGCAGTGCGGATCGTGTTGCGAATCTCGCCACGGCGGAACGTCTGATACGCGAAGCCGCGAAGCAGGGCGCGAACATCATCCTGATACAGGAGCTGTTCGAGACGCCCTACTTCTGCAAGGAACATTGCCCTGACTATTTCGGGATCGCCGCACCGATCGAACAGAATCCCGCCGTGCAGCGCTTCAGCCAACTCGCGCGCGAACTAAAAGTCGTTCTGCCAGCGAGTGTCTACGAACGCGCCGGCAACGCCTTCTACAACACCGTTGCGATCGTCGATGCCGACGGCTCCGTGCTCGGCACATATCGCAAGGCGCATATCCCGGAAAGCCCCGGCTACCACGAAAAGTTCTTCTTCTCGCCCGGCGACACCGGTTTCAAGGTGTGGCGCACGCGCTTTGGAACGATCGGCGTCGCGATCTGCTGGGACCAGTGGTTTCCCGAGTCCGCACGCGCAATGGCGTTGATGGGCGCCGAAATTCTGTTCTATCCGACAGCCATAGGCTCGGAGCCGCAGGATCCGACGATCGATTCAAAGGATCATTGGCAGCGCGCAATGCAGGGACACTCCGCATCGAACATCATGCCGCTCGTCGCATCGAATCGGATCGGGACAGAGCAGGGCGAACGGTGGGAGGTCACGTATTACGGATCCTCGTTCATCACCGATCACACCGGCGCGCTTCTCAAACAGGCGGATCGCACCAGCGAATCCGTGATCACTGCGAGCTTCGACCTTAACGCGATCCGCAGTTATCGAGACGCCTGGGGCGTCTTTCGCGACCGCCGCCCGGAGCTGTACAAGCCGCTGCTGACGCTGGACGGGCGACCGCCTGCGTGAGACGACGGGGAAGCGGTCAGCGGTTCGCGGTGAGTTCAGAATGCACAGGGCGCGGACCCGCCGCGAACACAGTTGCGACCTTTGCGACCTTTGCTTTCTGACCAACCGCTCCGCCACCCGCTAACCGCCTCCTCACAATGCAATTCTTCGCTTCCTGTCCCCCCGGCGTTGCTGATCTCACGGCCGCCGAACTGCGTGATTGCGGCGCTTCGAACGCGCGTGAGTTCAAGCTCGGCGTGCAATTCGAAGGTTCACTGCAAACCGCGTATCGCGCCTGTCTGTGGTCGAGAACCGCAAGCCGCGTTCTGATGCCGCTGGCCACCTTCAATGCGGCGACGCCGGAGGACTTGTACAAGGGCGTTTCCACGGTCGATTGGAGCGAGCACGTCGGTTCGACGGGAACCATTGCGATTGACTTCGGCGGAGCCTCGAGCGGCATCACGCATACGCATTTCGGTGCGTTGAAGACCAAGGACGCAATCGTTGACCAGCTGCGCGCACGCACAGGCGAGCGGCCGTCGGTTCAACTCGATCAGCCGGACGTGCGCATCGACGTGCGGCTCGATCGCGACCACGCCACGCTCAGCCTGGATCTGTCGGGGGACAGCCTGCATCGTCGCGCGTACCGGGCGCGCGGCGTGGCCGCGCCGCTCAAGGAAAATCTCGCGGCAGCGGTGCTGCTGCGAAGCGGCTGGCCCGCAATCGCCGCAGGCGGCGGCGACTTCGTCGATCCGATGTGCGGCTCCGGAACGCTGGCGATTGAAGCTGCACTGATGGCGCTCGACATCGCACCAGGATCGATGCGCAGTTATTTCGGTTTCATCGGCTGGCGCGGCCATGATCGCGCGCTGTGGAGCGAGCTGATCGAAGAAGCCCGCGCTCGCCGTGAAACGGGCGCATCAAAGCGCATCACGCTACGAGGCTACGACAGCGACGCGAGCGCCGTGCGAGCTGCGCTTGAGAACATCGAACGCGCGCGGCTACGCAATTTCATACACGTCGAACGCGGCGAACTTGCTGAACTGACACGGGTCAGCGAGGCGCCGACTGGACTGGTCGCAACCAATCCGCCCTACGGCGAGCGCATTGGCGATCAGGAGCGACTGGAGGGGCTCTACGAAACGCTCGGCCAGCGATTGCGCGAACACTTCGAGGGCTGGAAGGCCGCCGTATTGACTGGCAATCCCTCGCTGGCGAAGGCGGTTGGAATCAACGCGCGACGTACTCATACGCTCTTCAACGGGCGGATCGAATGCCGCTTGCTGCGCTTTGAAGTGACGCCGGAAGACTTCCGCAGCCGTGATCGACCGAGAGTCGATGAAGCTGAGCAGCGCGCACGGCCGGGCGCGCAGATGTTTGCCAATCGTCTGCGCAAAAATGTGAAGGCCGCGCGGGACTGGGCGAAACGTGAATCGGTGGAATGCTACCGGATCTACGACGCCGACATGCCCGAATACGCGTTTGCGATCGATCAGTACGGCGACGGCGCTGGCGAGCGCTGGATCGTGGTGCAAGAGTACGCTCCGCCGAGAACGATTCAGCCGCAAGCGGCGCGCCAGCGCCGCCATGAAGCGCTCGCCGTCATCCCGCATGTTCTGGAGATTCCGGCAGACCGCATGCGCGTGCGCGAACGTCGGCAACAAAAGGAAGGGACGCAGTACGAAAAGGTCGCGCAGGAGCGCGAGTTCGAAATCGTGCGCGAGCAGCCCTGGCGCTTCGCCGTGAACTTCAGCGATTACCTCGACACCGGTCTGTTTCTCGATCATCGACTGACGCGTCGTTACGTGGGCGAGCTCGCGCGCGGGCGGCGCTTCCTGAACCTGTTCGCGTACACCGGAACGGCGACGGTCTACGCAGTGGGCGGCGGCGCCGTCTCTTCGAGCACTGTCGATATGTCGCGCACTTATATTGAGTGGGCGAGGCGCAATCTCGCGTTGAACAACCTTGCCGGTCCCCAGCACGAATTCATACAGGCGGATTGCATGGCGTGGCTGACCGAGGCAAGAGACCAGGAACATCGTTGGGATCTCATGTTCATCGATCCGCCGACGCATTCGCGATCGAAGCGCATGAGCGAGGATTTCGATGTGCAGCGCGATCACGCGCAACTGCTCATCCTTGCGGCGGTGCTGCTTGCACCGGCGGGAGTCATCGTGTTTTCCAACAATTACACGCGCTTCAAGCTCGATACTGCTGCACTGAGTGAATTTGAAATCGAGGACATCACGCGTCGGACCTTGCCGCATGACTTTCAACGCAATCCGAAGATCCACTCCTGTTTCGTTCTGCGACCACGATCACAGCGTCAGCCGATCGATGCTGTGCAAGCGCAGCAGTGAGACATTGAGCACTCGTGGTCAGACGTCTCCGTCGCGGCTCTCGCCGTGGAAAACCGTGAAATAAGCAGTGTCCCGGATTGATCTGGCTCTTGCGTTGCAGCAGAATGACCCCACACTTCAGAGCCAGATTTCCCACTTTTCAAAGCAGCGTGTCATGACCGGCGATTCGTTCCAGGTGCATTTTCATCCCAAGTTGGGCGTGGTGATTTACGACCCCGTCGCGCAGATGGGATTGGCTCGCGAGCAGATGCGTCTGTTCAAGGTCGGCTCGATGGGAGCCAGCACTTTTCTGCGCAGCATCGTCAGCAGGGACCTTGCCGCGTGCGCGGAAGATCAGGCGAATGAAAATGCCGCGGCCGTCGACGCATATCGCACCGCGCGCACTGTGCGTCGCAAGCCCTATTGCGAGCAGTGTCGCCGTCACTTCGGCTCGGTCGATTTCACGGTATGCAGCGACTGCAGCGCCATCCGCTGCACCTGCGGAACCTGTAGTTGCGCATCGAGTTCACGTCGGCGCAAAGCTGCGTAGGACGGTTTGACGGTTGACCGTTGACCCTTGACGGCAAGATCAGAACGAACGCCGCCGTCACTCAACTCTTGGGTTGATAATAGCGCCTCGGACGTCGCGTCGTCGCGCTGCATCTCTGTTCTGGCCGTCAACTTCAACCGTCAACTGTCAACCAGAAATGGACATCTTTCGCGCATTCACGATCGAAGCAGCGCATCGGCTGCCCAACGTGCCCGCCGGACATAAGTGCGCGCGACTGCACGGGCACTCGTTCCGCATCGAGTTGCATCTGAGTGGAGAGGTCGATCCTCACAGCGGATGGCTGATGGACTTCGCCGATGTACGCGCGGCGTTCCAGCCGATTTACGATCGACTGGATCATCACTATCTCAACGAGATTCCCGGGCTCGAAAACCCGACGAGCGAGAACCTCGCGCGTTGGGTATGGAATGAGGCGAAGCCGAAGCTTCCACTGCTCAGCAAAGTCGTAATCCACGAGACGTGTACGAGCGGAGCCGTCTACGACGGCGGTGAGCAGCGGACGGCGGACGGCGGACGGTGAGGA
>JBOHZJ010000103.1:0-2360 GCA_050738395.1 Steroidobacter sp. | reverse complement strand
GCACGTGCAGCCGGTCTCGCTCCACACACGGTTATCAGCAGTGCCGGGCTCCGCCCGGTTGTAATCCCCAGGATGGAGTTTCCTGTCGTCTATCCACAGCTCGCCGTGAAGCAGATGCAATTCTTCGACTCCCGCATGACTGTGCGGCGGATAGTCGACTCCCGGCGCGAGCCGCACCAGCATGCTGACGCGCGCCTTCTCCGTATCAGTTGCGAGCAGTTTGCAGGAGATGCCGGACGCCACTTCCTCCCATTCCGGTTCCGACCATTGCTGCGTTGCCGGCGTCACCGTTTCTCTACCGGTCTCCTCCGCGATGCGGCGCGCGAGGCGTCCCCATAGCGACGCCGATGGGCGCAGCACGTCGGTCGGCCAGGCGACGAACGAATCGATGATCGGCCGAAGCGCCTCCATGTCCTGCCGGCAGTCCGAACACGTGGAGATATGCGCTTCGACAATCGTCGCTTCGTCCGCACGAAGAACGCGGAGCGCGTACTCGGCAACCCGTTCCGCGTGTTCACATCGGCTCTTCACCGGCGGCGAACTCATAGCTCCTTCACTCCCGCGGCAAACGCCTGCCGAAGCTTTCCCAGGCCGGATCGAATTCGTGTCTTGACGGTTCCGAGCGGCTGATTCAGCCGTGCCGCAGCTTCGGCATACGTCAGCTCGGAAAAGAACGCGATCTCGATCGCCTGCCGCTCGTCTGGCGTCAGGACCATCAAAGCGTCTCGCAACAGGCGACTCTGCTCCGCCAGGTCAAAAGCGTCTTCGGAATCACCTGTCGGAAGCGGGCCGTCCGCATGAGGATTGACGCGCTTCTTGCGCTGTTCGAACCGCAATCGGTCAATCGCGCGGGACCGCGCCTGATTCATGATCCAACCCAGGACCGATCCGCCCACAGCATCGTAGTTGGACGCCCGCCGCCACACATCATGGAACACGTCCAGCGTCAGTTCCTCGGCGGTCTCCCGGCTATGGGTGATGCGCATGATCAATGTAAACGCGATCCGATGCGTCCGTTGGTACAACGCGTGCAGGGCCAGCTGATCGCCCGCGGCGATTGCCCGGACGAGCCCGACCCACTCGTTCTCCGATACGCGAACCTTCGCGCTGTCGGCATAGAGCAGATCACCGAGAGTTCCAGTCGCGGCATCACGCCGGTCCTCGTCCATTTCGGGTGTCACACTCATGACCGAAAATCGTGACTTCATCGCTCGCCGCTGGCAAGAGGCGAGCGCCTTCGGCGGCGTTTGAGCTTGACTCGGACGCTCCGCACGCCGCAGTGGCCAGGAAGGAAGCGGGAGCCGACCGCGACTGGTCGGCCGGGGAAGTCGTGGCCGCCGCTAGGTTCCTGCGTTCGAAATCCCACGCGACGAAGCACCGGATGTGGACATCGTAGCTATCCATGCCCGAAGCCTTGGGGTCTCGATCGAACTCGAGCTCATAACCAATCTCGCCCGATTTCACAGGCTTACCACAAACCGCGCAGCAATTGCCGCAGCCCGGGCCGCCCCACATGCTGTTTGCACCTCGCGTGGGCATTCTTCGGTATTGGATTGCCTCACGGGCCTTCAGGCGCAACGTGCTCTCGCCGTTCAGGCGGCTGGCCCCCTCGCGGGCGCCAGTATCAGGTTGTGCGCGTGATACCCCTGCGGAAGCGGCCGTCGATCTTTCATGAGTTTCGAATTTTACGGTCATAGACAAAAGCGCATCCGATTGGAACTCCTCATTGAAGACGTCAAACAGGGCGTCTTGGATTGCAAGAATAGAAACTAAAGGGAAACGCGATCCCGCCGGTCGAGTAGCGACGGCTACGTTCGGACCGTACACGCCCGGTTCAAACCCGACACACGTTGCGCAGGGGGTATCCAACAGGGGGCGGCACGCTGCCCTTTGGCAAGAGGGTGTTGTAGTACAACACACATCTTGCGCGCGTCCGGAAATGAGGCCGCTATCGTTTTGTCAGGGCTTCCAAAGCCTCCGCGACATCAATGATCAGATCGTAAGCGGCTCCTGGCGCCGTCACGATGTCCGGTCTTGCATCATCGTCATCTCCGATCATGGAGTCGCTGCCATATCGGCAGCAATCAATGATCGCCATGGCTTTGAACAGACGCTCGCGCTGTGTCTGCATGCGCTCGCCGACTGGTGTTCGCGAAGCAGATGCATCCGGCTTCGATGCCTGCTGCTTCTCGCCGGTCATGATCGCACCGCCTTTCGTCTGCGGCGTGATGGTGGAAGGGCGTTGTCCATCGCATCCGAAATGCGCTTAGAGAGACGCCAAGGCCGAATACGAAACGCGTCGGCAAGGCTCACGAATTCGTCAAGGTACGGAGCATGTGCCCCGCTCTCGAAATTTTCGA
>JBOHZJ010000102.1:0-2679 GCA_050738395.1 Steroidobacter sp. | reverse complement strand
TCGATGTTCAGCCGTCGCGCCAGTTCGCGGCAGCCGACCGGATAAGGCGAGGTCGCCAGAGCCTGCAACGTCGTGATGCCATCGATGAGGCTCTTGTTGGGTTGCGCGTTGAGTTTGGGTCGCATGGCGTGTTACGAAAAGAAGCGGTTAGCGGTTCGCGGTTAGCGGTTGGTCCGAAGGCGCTGTCGCGCTTTCCTGCCTTGCGGGTCGCGCCCGGCTTTCCGACCAACCGCTAACCGCGAACCGCTAACCGCTTCCTTCACGCGATCCGCTCCGCAAATTCCCACAGCCGCGAATTGGGCGCGGCGCCGAGGCCGGGTGCGGTGGGAAGCAGGTACGCTCCGTCGGCATAACCCATGTCGGTGTCGAGGAGTCCCAGATTTCGCTCGAACACCGAATGCTGCCATTCATGCTTCCATAGGTGCTGCAATGTTGCCGAGACCTGCAGGCTTGCCGCAAGAAACAGGCCCGTGCCGATCGTCGCATGCGGAGCGATCGCTGCTCCATGCTCCGCTGCCAGCCCGGCAATGCGGCGGAATTGAGTGATGCCAGTGTGGCCCATCTCAGGCTGAAAGAAGGCGATCGGCCCCATCGCGAGGCGGTTGCTGACCTCGTACGCCGTATACCATTCCTCGCCCGCAGCGATCGGCGTCGGACTATCGCGTGCGACGCGAGCCAGACCCGCGAGGTCCTCGGGCTTTACCGGCGCCTCGACGAAAAAGGGCCGATACGGTGCGAGCGCGGCGATCAGCTCCAGCGCCTCCGCGGCGATGAACTTCCAGTGGAGATCGACCATGATCTGCGCATCGGGTCCGAGCGCGCGGCGCAATGCGGCCATTTCCGCGACGACGCCCTCGTGGCTCACCACTGCCGCGAACTTGAGCGCGCGATGCCCCGCTCGATATTTTTCGGCGGCGAGCGCTACGCGTTCCTCCAGCGTCGCGGCGGGCAGACCCGACAAATAGCCGGGCACGCTTGCATTCACCGTCGGCCCCAGCAAGTCGCGAATCGGAACGCCGCGCAGCTTCCCGTGTAGATCCCATAGTGCGATATCAATCGCCGCGATCGCGTCAACGTGGAAGCCGCTGCTGCATCCGCGAACCCGCATCAGTCCGTACAGTTCGTCCCAGATTCGCTCGACGTCAGCCGGATCGAGCCCGATCGTCACCGGCGCGAGCAGGTCGTTGATGATTTCGCAGGTCGCGCGGGGAGCGCAGATGCCGTAGGTCTCGCCCCAACCTACGTCGCCATCCTCCGTCGTGATGCGCACGATGATTGAACGATCGACGATCGGATAGATCGCGCCGTTGCCGCGCCGAACGACGTAACCGCGCGCATTGACCCGCTCGCCGGGACCGAGGGGCCCCAGATACGGGCTATCCCGCGGGATGGTGACGATGAACGTCTCGACCGAAGCAACGCGGCTCACGCGGCGACCGCCTCGAGCGGAAGCAGGTCCGCCAGTCGCGCGAGCAGAGCGTCGAGCTCCAAACGGTCGTAACGATCAAGCTCGGGACCTGGTGCGCGCACGACCGCGCTCTCGATCAGTCCGCGGCGCTGGAGCACCGCCTTGGTGAGCCGCCAACGAAAGATCGCCTGCATGTTGAGGAGCGGAAGGGTCCGCTCGAACAGATCGCGCGCGCCGGCTTCGTCTCTGCGCTGGAATCGATCGACCATCGCGACGTGCAATTCGGTGATCTCGCAGGCGGGCATCGTGCCTTTGGCGCCGCGCGACAGCTCGTCGATGACGTAGCGCGCGCCTGCGCCGCCGAATACGGCGAGCAGGGAATCGCCGGCCAGCTCCGTGAGCCGCGTGATGCGCTGGCCCGAGGGCGGAGCTTCTTCCTTGACGTAGCGGACGCCATCCACCGCGCGCGCAAGTTCGGCCACCCTTTCAAGCGACAATCCGATGCCCATCGGCGCGGGCGCGTTCTGGAGCATGATGTCGATACCGGATCCGGAGTGCACGGCGCGGTAGAAATCGCGCATCGCCGCCATGTCGTCGGCGAACACCTTGGGCGTCAGGATCATCGTCGCCGCAGCGCCCACTTCCGCACCCGCCGCAGCGAACGCCACTGCATCGTCCGTTGCGGCGGCGCTCGCGCCGACGATGAACGGCGCGCGCGCGCCGATCCACTCGCCGATCAATCGCGTCATGTGCAGTCGCTCGTCGCGAGCCAGCGTCTCGTACTCGCTGGCGAGCCCGGGAAAGACGATTCCGCGAGCGCCCGCGGCGATGATGTACTCGACGACCCGCCGAGTCCCTGCCTCATCGATCGCTCCCGACCCCGTAAAGATGGTGGGCAGGATCGGCAGGACGCCGCTCAACGTTCCCATGCTGCGAATCTCATGTCTCGGCTCATCGGGCTGCCATTTTGTTGCTATATGTGTAAGCGTCTCCTTCGGAAGAGTGGATGTCAATGGCCAACAGGTCGGCGTACGTGTGCGACGCCTTGCTTTTATGATCGATAAACGTAGGCATTTCGACAACCAGCCCAAGGCGTGCGCAACCGTTGCCGGAAAAAACCCGAGCTTGAATTGTTTGTGTCGTTGCTATATTAGTATTAGCCACATAGCGACGCCGCACGGCCACTCACTTCATCGCGGCGCGCCAGGAGAGGGGGAAGCAGTCATGACGAAGATCCTGCCGAATCGGTTCGTGCGCGGACTGGCGTATTC
>JBOHZJ010000101.1:0-6490 GCA_050738395.1 Steroidobacter sp. | reverse complement strand
TCGAGAAAGTCGGCGATGGCGCGTTGCTCGCTCAGTTGAGGTGCTGGAATTCGAAGCTGACGGATGTCCTGTTGGCTCAGGTTAGGTTGGCCGCCGCCCGCAGATAGGACGACCAATGTGCGACGTCGCATTTGGAGCCAGTAGTAAACGAAATATGTCTCGAGGTGAATCGGCTTTGCGAGTGCTGCGCAGGCTTGATTCACCGTCGCCGCAATCCCCAGAATACCCAGCCGTCCGATCGTGGCTCCGTACATGGCAAACAGGAGCGTTCCCTTCGCATACAAGCGCAACGCTTGATAATCACGGATCGCAGATTCGGTCACTTTCGCCGATGTATCTCGAATGACCGTCTCGCGCAACTCAGACGTAGTTACCCATGGAATCGTGCCATCGTAGTACTCAGCATCGTCACTCTTGGGCGTGGTGCCGCTTCCAATCAGACCGAACCCGTGAGTTGATTTCCAGGTAATCCAATGCTCCGGCACATCGCCTAACCACTCGACGCCGCTAGGTTTGTACTTCGGATATGACTGAAATCTCACGATGCAATTTCCTGCGCCAGGCGCACCGATGCTGTGCTCACAACCTGGCGTGGCGGCCTGTTCTGCGTCGTCATTCAGCGACCTCGTTGCTGCCAGTCACATCGGCAAGCAGCTTAAGAATGTCGCCTTCGAGCGCCTTGATGTCCGCCTCAATCACCTCAAGGGGCCGCGGGGGTTCATATGTGTAGAAATGACGGTTGAGCGGGATCTCGTAACCGACTTTGGTCTTGGTCTCGTCGATCCATGCATCCGGGACGTGTGGAAGGACCTCACGCTTAAAGTACTCGCCAATGCTTTCCTTGAGCGGAACGCTTTCGCTGTCGCGCAGATCCGCATCGGGCTCAGGCTCCCCATCTCGATCTCGACAGATTTCCGCATTTTCATCGCGCTCGCCAAGCGCCGCCAGCACTGCCTTGATCTCGGCTGCTGATAGACGCACGCCAGCGATGCTGTCAACCTCACGCAGATCGGTAAGGAAGGCGATGCGGTCCATGTATAAAGTCGCACCGTGCTTCTTGGCGAACTTCGCGAGCAGCTTTCTGATCACCTCCTGTCGTCGCTCTCCAGCTTCGATTTCTTCGAGGCGGGCCTTCTCATTCTTCTTATTGCTCGTTGCGAGCTTTGCGAAGCCGCTCTCCGCCTCCAGTCGCGCGATGCGCTCCGCGGTGGCTTGAAAGTTGAGCCGCAGAGGTCGCTCCACAGTGATCTTGTGAAAGCCGAAATCGGCGTTATCGAACAGCTTGCTCACTACGCGCACTTTGTCGACAGGCGCCTTCGTGATCGGATCCTCCTCGACAAAGGTTCGCGTCTCACCGTCGGTAAAGTTCCCGAACAGCCGGCTGACGTCAGCGATCTGATCCGGCTCGCTCGCGCGGTCAGCCGGGTCTCCAATCTTGTTTCGTTTGTTGCCGAGGCTCTTCGGCATCTTCACAAAGAATCGCCGAGCATCGATGAGTTGCACTCTACCCCTGCGCCGCGACTCCTTTCGATTTGTGAGAATCCAGATGTAGGTCGAAATGCCGGTGTTGTAAAAGAGTTGGTCCGGCAGTGCGACGACCGCCTCGAGCCAGTCGTTCTCGATGATCCACTGGCGGATGTTGCTTTCGCCGCTGCCAGCGTCGCCTGTGAAAAGCGGCGATCCATTGAAGACGATCCCGATTCGGCTTCCGCCCTCCTTGGGCGCGCGCATTTTCGCAATCATGTGCTGCAGGAAGAGCAGCGAACCGTCATTGATGCGCGGCAAGCCAGCACCGAAGCGGCCTTCGTACCCCAGCGTCGCCGCTTCATCATCGATGTACTTTTGTTGCTGCTTCCATTCCACGCCGAAGGGCGGATTCGCCAGCATGTAGTCGAACGTTCGCTTCTTTCCCTCCACATCACGGTCGAAGCCGTCTTTCGTGAAGGAATCGCCGAGCACGATGTTATCGGCGTCTTCGCCCTTGATGAGCATGTCCGCCTTGCAAATCGCCCAAGACTCATCATTCCAGTCTTGGCCGAACAGGTGCGGATTGGCCTCTGAGTTGAGACCGCGAATGTAGCGCTCTGCCACGGAAAGCATGCCGCCGGTGCCGCAGGCGGGGTCGTAAATGGTCTTGACCACATGACTCTTTCGGAGGTCTTTCTCAGGAGACAACAGCAGATTGACCATCAGCTTGATCACTTCACGCGGCGTGAAGTGCTCTCCGGCCTCCTCGTTCGACTGCTCGGCGCCAATCCGGATGAGCTCCTCAAAGACATAGCCCATCTGCACGTTGTCCACCTGATCCGGCGACAGATCGACGGTCGCAAATTTCTTGATCACCTCGAACAGAAGATTCTTTTCCGCCATGCGCGCGATCTGCTGATCGAAGGCGAACCGATCCATGATCTCGCGGACGTTCTTCGAGAATCCATTGATGTACGAATTGAGATTGGGCGCGAGCTGATTCGGATCGTCGAGCAGTTTCGGCAGATCCATTTTCGACAAGTTATAAAAGGGTCGAGCGGTGATCTTCTCCAGCAGGCTGCGGATGACCGTTTCCGGCTTGGTTTTGATCTTTGGATGTTCGGCGAGCACGCGAGCCTTCGTCGGCCCTAGCAGGCAGTCGAAGCGACGCAATACCGTCAAGGGCAGAATGACCTTTCGATACTCATTGCGCTTGTACGGCCCACGCAGAAGATTGCAGATGCTCCAGATGAAGTTCGCGAGCTGTGTGTGATTTTCAGCAGTCATATTCCATCCCAAATTCCGTGTGGCTCATCTAAATCCCAATCGAGTACATCTCCGGAAACCAACGTTCAACGGCTTCGAATGGAAATCCCAAACGCAGAGGTGCTTTGTGCGACTCTGCGACAAGAAGTCGCCTTTCCACGAGCGCGGAAATCACACGACGGGCCGTGCGCTCACTCGCATCAATCAATCCGGGCACGCGAGCGCGCTTTAGATCACCCGACAATAGTGCCTCACGGAGCACCACGAAGCTTCGCTTCGGTAGTCGCTTCGCATCTTCTTCATCGCGTACATACAATTCCATGCGGCGCTGTAATTCAGAAGGCTCGAGCAATTCGCGCATATAGCGAACCTGGTCGAGGCAGCACTCCAGGAAAAAGGCGCAAAACTCGATCAACGCGCTCTGCGATAGAGCACCGCGCCCATCGAGATCGCCTTTACGCGGGTCATCGGCTGCCATCAACAATCGCCTGTAATCCGCCGAGCGGCGAGCAAGACCTCTTGAGATCGACCAGAGAGCTGAACCCACGCCAAGATCGAGCAGCATCGTATGCGACATCAATCGCGTGACACGACCATTGCCATCGAGGAACGGGTGGATCCACAGCAGTCGGTGGTGAGCGGCGGCAGCGGCAATGGCCTGCCGCGGCTTCGTAAGTCGATCCGAGGCATATGCCTGCTCGAACCGATCCATGAACGCCGGCAGATTTTCCGCGGGCGGGGGGACATGCCGCCCAACCGCAACTCCGCGCGTTCGTAGCTCGCCTGGAACCACTCGCAGTCGTTCACGCGTGTCTGGGTTCTCAACGATGAGCAGGCTTTCAGGCAGCCGCGCGCAGAACTCACGATGCGTCCATTCGATGAATGCGCGCGATGCGGGCGGCTTGGGAAAATCTGCGCGCGCATCGATCATCCGCTGCACCTCGACGTGCGCGCGCGCTTCGAGCTGCAGATCCCGTTTATACGGATCAGCCGAGTAGTCTTCAGCCAAAGCGCGATCGATATCTCGAGGGTGCGTGTTATGCCCCTCAATAAGATTCGAGTAGTAGCAGTTCATCGATCGGACGAGTTCGGCAACGGAAAGGCGGACGATCGGGTGCAGCTGCCCCGAGAGCTCACTCGCTTCCCGGGCGAGATCGAACGCCAGGTTTTCGAGTACTTCCGTGCCTTCGGCAGGCATGAAGGGCTCGGCGGAGCTTGGCGTCATGAGTCCCCTGAGACGGCTCTCTGTGGCCGCTTCGATGGCCGGAACAATACTACCAGAATCATCAAGTTGGTAGCACAACGCCCACAGTCGTGGCCGGACTCATGGCCGGATCAACGCGGAATCGGAGTCTTTGATTACTGCAACACGTTTCCGCGCCAGTGCATTAATCCCTTGGCCTGGTCTCGGTGGGTCCGGCTTCGGTGGGGTTGATCAGCCGACCGATAGTTGCACGGCGATCCCTCCACCTATGGCGCTTCGCCCGTTTTGGTATTTGCGATGTGAGCGCCGCGCGCGCTCCGGTGCGAACTCTGACTCTTCCATCAAATACTCGACGCCGTCCGCGGCGTCTCGTTGTGGCCAGGGATGGGTTCACGCGGATGCCTTTTCGAGGACACTTAACCCGACTTCGCGGATTCGCCATCGATTTTGACTCGTGACGGCCCGGTCGGTGACGGCCGGTCAAGCACTTGCGGGCGCGTTGGGTGCGAAAGTCGCTGTAGTGAAGACCTTGGTTCTGGTCAGCGCCGCGACGATGCGGATAATCCGGTGCTGTCATGTTTCTGCGCGCCACGACTCGCAAGAAAGACGGCAAGCTCCATCGCTACTTCAGCGTCGTGGAGAACAAGCGCGTGCAGGATGGACGCGTAGTCCAGCGGCACGTGTTGTACCTGGGCGAGATCAACTCCTCGCAGGAGCTGGCGTGGCGTAAGTCGATTGAGGTGCTGGACGAAGCACACGAGAGGCCACGCACGCTCGCACTGTTTCCCGAAGATCGTTGCGAGAGCGTGATTGCCGATGAGTCGACGGTGCGCCTGCGGCTGTCGCAGATGCGGCTGGAGCGGCCACGGCAGTGGGGCGGGTGCTGGCTGGCGCTGCAGTTATGGCGCGAGTTGGAACTGGATGAGTTCTGGGTGCAGCGTTTGCTGCCTTCACGCAAAGGCACGCGCTGGAGCGAAGTGCTGCTGATCTTGGTGGTGTATCGGCTGCTCTCGCCCGGCAGCGAGTGGCGCTTGCATCGCGAATGGTATGGACGCAGCGCGCTGCCGGATCTGTTGGGGATGGACTGCGTCATCAACGAGCATGCGCTCTATGACTGTCACGACCTGCTGCTCGAACACAAGACGGCGCTGTTTGATCATCTGGTGGGACGCTGGCGCGATTTGTTCAACGTGAGCTTCGATGTGCTGTTGTATGACCTCACATCCACCTATTTTGAGATCGACCCGCCGCTGTCCGATGAGGACAAGCGGCAATTTGGTTACTCGCGCGATAAACGCTCCGACTGTGTGCAGGTGGTGATCGCGCTGATCGTTACGCCACAGGGCTTTCCGCTGGCCTACGAAGTGCTCGCCGGGAACACGGCGGACAACACCACGCTGAAGGATTTTCTGGCGCGCATCGAGCGGCAATACGGCAAGGCGCGGCGCTGCTGGTGCATGGACAGAGGGGTTCCCACCGAAGAGGTGTTGCAGCAGATGCGCACCAGCGATCCGCCGGTGCAGTACGTGGTGGGCACGCCCAAGGGCCGGCTCACGGCGCTGGAGCGTGCGTTGCTGGAGAAGCCGTGGGCGCAGGCGCGCTCAGACGTGCGCGTCAAATTACTCGCGCAGGATCAGGAGCTGTACGTGTTCGCTGAGAGCCGTGATCGCATCGCCAAGGAGCGCAGCATGCGCCGTCGGCAATTGAAGTGGCTGTGGCGAAGACTGAAGCAACTATCCACGATGTCCAAGATCACCCGTGAAGCACTGCTGATGAAGCTTGGGGCAGCGCAGAGCAAAGCACCCGCCGCCTGGCGCCTGGTGAGCGTCGAGATGGCGATACAGGGAGCCTGCTTCGGCTACTGGCTCAATCGCAAGAAGCTGCGTGAAGTGCGTCGGCGCGAAGGCCGCTATCTGCTGCGAACCAATCTGACCGAGTCCGATCCGGCCAAACTCTGGGAGTACTACATCCAGCTCGTTGCGGTCGAAGAAGCGTTCAAAACGCTCAAAGGCGATCTGTCGATCCGGCCGATCTTCCACCAGAAGGAAAACCGCATCGAGGCGCACATCTTCATCGCGTTCCTCGCCTACTGCTTGCACGTCACGCTCGGCCATCGATTGAAGTACCTGGCCGCGGGGCTCACCCCGCGCAGCGTGCTGGAGAAATTCTGCGCCGTGCAGATGATCGACGTGCACATCCCGACCACCGACGGACGCGAGCTGATGCTCACCCGTTACACGCAGCCCGAAGCCGAACTGAAGCTGCTGTTGGAGCGACTGAAGATCGTTCTACCGCCGCAGCCGCCGCCGAAAATCACCACCGCCCACGCCGCTCGGGCCACGCCCGTGTAGTGCAGACCTTCGGGGGGCGCCCTTGATCAATCAGCCACTTGGCTGCGCTCTACCCCCCGAATCCGCGAAGACGGGTTAGATGCACATTTGTCCCTTGTCCGATTTCGGAAATGGGCGAGACGGCTGTCCGATCTCGATGCATTCTTCGCATCGGACGCGGCCGAATCACAAGTGAACGCATGAACATCCGCGTAGCGCTGAT
>JBOHZJ010000100.1:0-6959 GCA_050738395.1 Steroidobacter sp. | reverse complement strand
GCGAAATGAAGGAAAGTGTTCTCGATATTCTCATCTACCTCTTCGAGAATTACTTTGACACAGAGCTGGAGTCTGCGCCCGAACCCGACCGCGACACGTTGAAGGACGAACTGGAACGCGCTGGATTTTCGGAACGCGAAGTCGGCCGCGCGCTGGAATGGCTCGAGCAGCTGTCTGCAGATCCGCTGCGCGCAGGTGCGATTCCGGCGTCGCGCGCGATCCGCATCTTCGATCCGGGCGAGCAGGCCCGTCTTGACACTGAATGCCGTGGATACATTCTGTATCTTGAGAACATCGGCATTCTCAACGCTGCACAGCGTGAACTCGTCATCGATCGTTTGCTTGCACTCGATGCTCGCCAGATCGAAATCGAGCAGGTCAAGTGGGTCGTGTTGATGGTGCTGTTCAGCCAGCCCGGTCAGGAGAGCGCGTATCTGCGCATGGAAGATCTGGTGTTCGAGGACCATCTGGATGCTGTTCACTGAAGCGGGAAATCACCAACGCTAACTGAAGCACCGCGGCTACCGCGGTTTCTTTTTTTATGGAGCACAAGAATCTCGTCATAGTCGAATCGCCTGGAAAGGTGAAGTCGCTCAAGAAGTACCTCGGCAAGGATTTCGAGGTGCTGGCGTCGTATGGCCACGTCCGCGATCTGGTTCCGAAAGAAGGTGCAGTCGACCCCAAGAACAATTTCGCGATGCGCTATCAGATCCTGGAGAAGAACGAAAAGCACGTGCAGGCGATTGCGCGCGCACTGAAGAAATCCGATGCGCTCTACCTTGCGACGGACCCGGACCGCGAGGGCGAGGCGATTTCGTGGCATCTCGCCGAACTTCTGAAAGAACTCGGCGCGCTCGACGGCAAAACTGTATATCGCGTGGTGTTCTACGAGATCACACGCAACGCGGTCCGCGAGGCGATCGAACAGCCGCGCGATATCTCGCAGGATCTGGTGAACGCGCAGCAGGCGCGCCGTGCTCTCGATTATCTCGTCGGGTTCAACCTGTCGCCGCTTCTATGGAAGAAAGCCGGATTGCCGGGCGCGTCGGCCGGGCGCGTACAAAGCCCCGCGTTGCGCATGATTTGCGAGCGCGAGGAAGAGATCGCGCGTTTCAAGCCGCGCGAGTACTGGACGATCGACGCCGACGCCGAGAAAGCGGGTCAGACGGTTCCAGCGCGGCTCATCGAATTCCAGGGCGGCAAGGTCGAGCAGTTCACCGTCACCCACGACGTGCAGGCGAACGATGTGCGCAGCGCGATCGAGAGCGCTGCAAGCGGCAAGTTGAGCGTCGCGTCGATCGAGCGCAAGCAACGCCGACGCAACCCGGCGCCGCCGTTCACTACCTCGACGCTGCAACAGGAAGCCGCGCGCAAACTTGGTTACGGCGCACAACGCACCATGCGTTTGGCGCAACAGTTATATGAAGGCGTCGATTTCGGCGAAGGCGCGGTCGGTCTCATCACCTATATGAGAACGGATTCAGTGAACCTTGCAAACGAAGCGGTGCAGGAAATCCGGCAGGTGATCACGAGCCTTTACGGCGCCGATTCGCTGCCGGATTCGCCGCGCATGTACAAGACGAAATCCAAGAATGCACAGGAAGCGCACGAAGCGGTGCGACCTACGTCCGCTTCGATCACCCCGGAGCGACTCGAAGGCAAGATCGATCCCGATCAGTTCAAGCTCTACGGTCTGATCTGGAAGCGCGCCGTCGCGAGCCAGATGGAGCCCGCGGTCTACGACACCGTCGCAGTCGACCTTGTGCCGGGCGCAAGCGCGAAGCGCGACGGCGCTGCCGCGGTCCTGCGTGCGAATGGCTCCACGCTGGTCAAGCCGGGCTACATCGCCGTATATAAGGAAGGACACGACGACGTCAGCGACGACGACAACGACCGCATTCTCCCGGCGATGGATGTGGGCGATCAGCTAAAACTCCTGGCGATTCGCCCAGAGCAACATTTCACTGAGCCGCCGCCGCGCTACTCGGAAGCGAGTCTGGTGAAGGCGCTGGAAGAACATGGCATCGGGCGCCCGTCGACCTACGCGAGCATCATTCAGACGCTCATCGGCAAGAAATACACGGAGCTGCTCAATCGTCGCTTCGTCCCGTCCGATCTCGGCAAGATCATCAATCGCTTTCTGACGCGCAACTTCCATCACTACATCGAATACGGTTTCACCGCGAAGATGGAGGACGATCTCGATGAGATTGCAGACGGCAAGGAAGAATGGGTGCCGGTGCTCGAGCGCTTCTGGAGCGAGTTCAAGGAACGCGTCGACTTCGTCGACAGGTCAGTAACCCGCGAAGATGTGTCGGAGGCGCGCGAACTCGGGATCGATCCGGCGACCGGGAAACCGATTTCGGTTCGCTATGGGAAGTACGGACCTTTCGTGCAGCTCGGCACGAAGGACGACGAAGAGAAGCCGAAGTTCGCGAGCCTGCGACCACATCAGCGCATGGATTCGCTCACGCTCGCCGAAGCCTTCGAATTGTTCAAGTTGCCGCGTACGCTCGGTGAAACGATCAGTGGCGAACCGATCAAGGTGGCGATCGGCCGCTTCGGACCCTACGTGCAATACGGGGCGAAGAAATTTGTATCGATCAAGGACGATGATCCGTACGCCCTGGAACTGCCGCGCGCACTCGAACTGATTCGAGCGAAAGAAGAGCTCGACGCCAACCGCATCATCCTGGATTTCGAGGAAGCAGGCATTCAGGTGCTGAACGGCCGCTACGGACCGTACATCACGGATCGCGTGAAGAATGCAAAGATTCCGAAGGATCGCGACCCAAAGTCATTGACGCTGGATGAATGCAAGGCGCTCATCGCTGCTGCACCGGCGCGTGGCAAGGGCCGCTTCGGCAGATTCGCCAAGAAGAAAAGCGCCGACCCTGCGCCCCCTGCAGTTCCCGCCGAGAAGCCAAAGAAAGTCGCGGCAAAAAAAGCGAGCACGACAGCCAAGGCGCCGGTTAGAAAAAAGGTTGCAGCAAAGCGCGCGTCCGCCCAGAAGTAGTCTATGTCTACCGCCGTTCCTGATGTCGACGCTGTACTTACGTACCTGCGGGGGCTTCAAGATCGCATTTGCGGCGCACTTGGGGAAACGGATGGCGCCGCGGCGTTCGCATCAGATCGATGGACTCGCAGCGAAGGCGGCGGCGGCGACAGCCGCGTGCTGCGAAACGGCGCAGTCTTCGAGCAAGCGGGCGTCAATTTCTCACACGTCACTGGCGCGCAGTTGCCATCGAGCGCGACTGCGCAACGCCCGGAGCTCGCCGGCGCCGGCTGGATCGCGACCGGCGTATCGCTTGTCATCCATCCGCTGAATCCATATGTCCCGACGGCACACGCCAACGTGCGGTTTTTTTCCGCAACGAAGGGAGATTCAGCCGCGTGGTGGTTCGGGGGCGGATTCGACCTGACGCCGTACTACCCGTTCGACGAGGACGTGCTGCACTGGCATCGAACCGCACAGCAAGCCTGTGCGGAGTTCGGCCCTGATGTCTATTCGAAGCATAAAGACTGGTGCGATCGATACTTCTTCCTCAAGCACCGCAATGAGACGCGCGGCGTCGGCGGATTGTTTTTTGATGATCTCAACGAGTGGGGATTCGAGCGTTCTTTCGCCTACCAGCGCAGCATTGGCGATCATTTTCTTTCTGCCTATCTGCCGATCGTTGCGCGTCGCAGGGACATTTCGTATGGAGAACGCGAGCGACAGTTCCAGCTTTATCGTCGTGGACGTTATGTCGAATTCAATCTCGTATACGATCGGGGCACATCGTTCGGGCTTCAATCAGGCGGCCGCACTGAATCGATTCTGATGTCGCTGCCGCCGCTGGCTCGCTGGGAATACGACTGGCGGCCCGAGCCTCACTCTCCCGAAGCACGTCTTTACGACGAATTTCTTCGTCCGCGCGACTGGCTGCGCGAACTCGCCACGTGAGTTCACGCGCACGTTTTCGTGCACGTCAACTTATGTCGTGTCGATTGTGTGTATACAAACACAACGAGACTTGCGTGCGTACCGTGACGCATGTCGCTTGCTTTTTTGCGCAATTGAATTCACACCGACGCAGGAGTAGCGTCGGTCGCGTCGATTGCGCGAGCCGCGCAATCGGTTTCCTCACGGTGAACTGATCAGCTGTGCAGAAACCGCAGCGAGGCTCGTGCTTTGTGCGCTTCAGGCTCCGCAGTCTGAAGTCGCAGGGAGATGTGTGGTGTTCGATGGAGCGGATGCTGCGGAATTTTTGAGCATCTGATCCCAGCGATCACCCGCGTCAGGCGCATACAAATAATTTCGGGGATCATCCAATGGATCATGATGCATTGAAGCCGCGATGGCCCATCGCGGCGTTATTGCTGTCGGCCGTGCTCGCGCCGACTTCGCTACCAGCCCAGAACGCCGATGTAGTCAGCGACGTTGAAGATGTCGCTGTCGATGAAACTGCGCGGATCTGGTTCGTTGAATTCGACAGTGCACCCGCGGTAGAGGGGGCGAGCGCCGCTGCGCTTGCAGAGGATAAGCGCTCGTTCCGCAGCGCCGCCGCGCGTGCGCGCCTGCAGTATCAGGAGCGCTATTCGTTCGGTACGTTGTGGAACGGCATGTCCGTTCAGATCAATCCCGATCACGTCGCCAAACTCGCTCGCCTGCCCGGCGTGAAGGCAGTCTATCCGGTTATCAATTTCACACCGCCGAAGCCCTCGCTGAACGCCGGTATGGACCTTGCGACCGCCATTCAGCAGACCGGCGCTGACCTCGCACAGAACACGCTCGGCTTCACTGGCGCCGGCGTCAAAGTCGCCGTCATGGACACCGGCGTCGACTACGATCATCCTGATCTGGGCGGTTGTTTCGGCGCTGGCTGCAGAGTGTTCACGGGCTGGGACTTCGTGGGCGATGATTTCAACGCCGACGACACTTCCCCCTCTTACAATCCGATCGCGACTCCGGATCCGTTTCCAGATGATTGCAACGGTCACGGCACGCACGTTGCGGGCATCGTCGGCGCCAACGGCGCGATTCGCGGCGTAGCACCCGACGTCACCTTCGGCGCCTACCGTGTTTTCGGCTGCGATGGTTCAACCACCGCCGAAATCATGATCGCCGCCATGGAACGCGCGTACGCGGACGGCATGGATGTGCTCAATATGAGCATCGGTTCAGCCTTCCAGTGGCCGGAATATCCGACCGCAGTCGCCGCATCGCGGCTCGTGAAGCAAGGCATGGTCGTTGTCGCCTCGATCGGCAACAGCGGCACGAGCGGCCTCTATGCAGCGGGCGCACCTGGCCTCGGCAAAGAGGTCATCGGCGTTGCGTCGTTCGACAATACGCACGTGCTTTTGCCGGCGTTCACGATCTCACCTGACGACACGAAGATCGGCCACACCGGCGCGACCGGCGCTCCGGCAGCTCCGACGAGTGGTTCGTTCCCGATGTCGAGGACTGGCACGGTCGCCTCTGCGGGCGATGCATGTACGGCGACGGGTGCGCCTGCTCCTGGCAGCCTGACTGGCACAGTCGCGCTGATCCGGCGCGGCACATGCAGCTTCCACGAGAAAGCGGCCAACGCGCAGGCGGCCGGCGCGGCTGGCGTCGTGCTCTATAACAACGCAGCGGGTTTCGTCAACCCGACGGTCGTAGGTCCGGTTGAGATCAACATCCCCGTCGTAGCGATCACCGCTGCGGAAGGTGCATTGATCGACTCACGTCTGGCCGGTGGTCCGGTCACGATGACGTGGACCTCGCAGACAGTCACTATCGTTAACCCGACCGGCAACCTGATCTCGTCGTTCAGCTCCTATGGTCTCTCGCCTGATCTGGCGTTGAAACCGGATATCGGAGCCCCTGGCGGCAGCATCAATTCGACCTACCCGCTTGAGCTCGGCGGCAACGCCAACATCAGCGGTACTTCGATGTCCTCGCCTCACGTCGCCGGCGCCGTAGCACTGCTCCTGCAGGCAAAGCCGCAAACCCTGGCGACCCGAGTTCGCGACCTGTTGCAGAACAGCGCGGATCCGAAAGCATGGTGGGGTAATCCGGCGTTGGGCTTCCTCGACAACGTGCACCGGCAGGGCGCCGGCATGCTCGACATCGACGACGCCATCGAGGCGACTGACACGGGGTACGTTCTGCCAGGCAAGTTGTCGCTTGGCGAGAGCCAGACCGGACCTTCAGTGCAGCGACTTGAGATTCGTAACTACCTGAACTCTCCGGTAACTTACGACCTCTCATACGTGAATGCGCTGTCGACCGGCGGCGTTATCACTCCTTCGTTCTTTGCATCGGATGCGACGGTCGCGTTCAGTTCGGCGAGCGTGACGGCGCCCGGCAACAGCCGCGCGGCGTTTACGGCGACGATCAATCCGGCGACGGGTCCGAGTCAGGGTCAATATGGCGGCTATATCGTGCTCACGCCGACGGATGGCGGACGAGTCTTCCGCGTGCCGTTTGCCGGTTTCGTGGGCGACTATCAGTCGATCACGGTGCTGACGCCGACGGCGAATGGCTTCCCATGGCTTGCGACACTTGATGGAGACACCTTCAACAATGAGCCGGACGGCGCCACTTACACCCTGGAGGGTGACAACGTGCCGTACTTCCTGGTGCACTTTGAGCATCAGGCGAGGCGCTTCACCATGAAGGTGACAGAGATCAAGACCAACAGCGATGGTACGACGCGCAAGGGAAGGAACTGGCAAAAGGCCTTCGACGAGGACTACTTCGGCAGAAACAGCACGCCGAGCACGTTCTTCTCGTTCGCATGGGACGGCGAGACCTTTGCCGGCAATGGTCAGACGTTCACCGTGCCGGATGGTCAATACGTGGTGACGCTCGAAGCGCTCAAGGCGCTCGGCGACCCATCGAATCCGGATCACGTAGAGAAGTGGGAGTCCCCGCTGATCACGATCGATCGGCCGTAATCGGGACTTAGGTCCGAACCTGGGCCCCTCGGATT
>JBOHZJ010000099.1:0-7900 GCA_050738395.1 Steroidobacter sp. | reverse complement strand
GTTTTAGTCCTGTGCGCGCAGGGATTCAAGAGGGATTTTTTCCGCAGAGCACCATGCGGCGGCCGGTTAGCGGTTTACCGCAAGCCGCTAACCGCTCCCAGTCTGCGATAGCACAGATCCCACACGCCATGACCCATCCGCTGTCCGCGACGCTCGAAACGCGTGAGCGGCCGCTCCGTTGATCGAGCAACGAAGCCTTCCTCGCCCGCGACGTTCGCGAATGCGATCGATGCATCGAGGACTTCGCGCATCTGCGATGCATAGGGCTCCCAGTCCGTCGCCAGACGCAGCGTTCCAGCCTCTGTCATCGCTCGCGCCAGCAGCTCCACAAACGCGGGCTGGATCAGCCGCCGCTTGTGATGACGTTTCTTGGGCCAGGGATCGGGAAAGAAAATGTGCGCCGTCGATATCGACGCCGGCGCGAGCTGTTGTCGAAGGACCTCGACTACGTCATGAGAAATGATGCGCAGATTCGCAACGCCCGCAGCGTGCGCATCGAGCAATAGATGGCCGACGCCGGCCTGGTGCACCTCGACGCCGATACAGTCGATGTCGGGATGCGCCTGCGCGAACGCCAGCAGCGCTTCGCCGGCGCCGAATCCGATCTCGATCATTCGCGGCGCGGTGCGCCCGAAGAGTTGGTCGAGATCCAGCGGTGCGGATGAGAATTCCACGCCGTACTGCGGCCACAGTTCGACGAGCGCGCGCTCCTGCGCGGCCGTCGTCCGCCCCGCGCGAACCACGTAGCTGCGCACGGTGCGCCGTGCTACGGACGGCTGATCGATGGGACGATCGTCAGACATCTGCAGCGCCCTGCTGTGCGCGCAGGTGTTCGAAGAGCAGATTCGCCGCAGGGTGCAGCACAGCGTTCGCCCGAGTACACAGGAATAGTTGGCGTCGCGCCCAGGCATCGGTCAGCGGCGTCGAGACCAGGTTGAGCGAACGGATGTACGGCGTCGTTGCAGCGCGCGGTACGACGGCGACGCCGAGTCCGGCCGCCACCATGGCGCATACCGCGTCGAAGCTCGTCACATGGATGCGCCAGTTCAGCGCGACATTCGCATCGGCGGCTGCCCGCGTCATCAGCCGATGCAGAGAGCTGCCCGCGTGCAAGCCGATGAATGGTTGGGCGACGGCCTCCACGAATGCAAGCGACTTGCGCCGGGCGAGAGCGTGTTGGGCCTGCAGGACCAGCACGAGTTCATCATTGCGAAATGGTACGGTGCTGAGCCCATCGATCGCGGGCAGTTCGCTGACGATGCCGAAGTCCGCGGAGTTGTCCGCCACTGCGGAAGCGATGGCGGAACTGACGTGTTCCTCCAGATGGATGTGCACATCGGGATGTTTCGTCGCGAACGACGCCAGCGCACGGGGCAGGAATTCGACGATCGAAGAGATATTCGCGAACACCCGCACATAGCCGCGCACGCCCGAGGCGTGGCGGCGCATTTCATCGTCGAGCTGCGCGGCCTGGTGCAGCAGGACGCGCGCCCGCACGAGCAAGGCGTGACCCGCGGCCGTCAGTTCAACGCCTTTTGCGCCGCGGACCAGCAGCGCCGCGCCCAACGCTTCCTCCAGATCCGAGATCCGCTTGCTGACCGCGGACGCCACCGTATGCGAGCGTTCCGCCGCACGCGCGATGCCGCCGGCGTCGGCGACGGCCGCGAATAATTCCAGATCTCGAAGATCAAATCTCAAAGCTCACCTGCAAGGGTTGCCGGCAGATCAGCCGGATGCATAGAATCGACCGCGGCGCGGGTGTAGTTCAATGGTAGAACTGTAGCTTCCCAAGCTACTAACGTGGGTTCGATTCCCATCACCCGCTCCACCTCGCCGGTCCGCCCCGGCGCAGGGGTCACTGGCGCCCGGCCGAACTACGTGGAGACGGCTTGCTCATCGTCATAGTCAGAAGCAGCTTCGCGCCAGGCCGCACTCCCGCGGCGTTTCCACGCTCATTACCACGCTCGTGCACACGGGGCTGCTCTACCGTCCAAGGCGGTGTGATTGCATGGCGTGATCGCGCGCCTGAATCCACCGGAGGTTTCGATGTTGCACGCAGAAAATGCCGAAGCGCAGAACGCGCTGTTCGCCTGTCTATACGATGAGCTTCGCCAGATCGCGCAGCGCGAGTTGCGGCGCGGCGTCGGGCTGACGCTGAGCGCGACCACGCTCCTGCACGAGACATATTTCAAGGTGCAGCAGCGCGCAGGTATGGTTTTTCCGGATCGCGCGCGCTTCCTCGCGTATGCGGCGCGGGCGATGCGCAGCCTCGTCATCGACCATGCACGCAACCGCCAGACGCAGAAGCGCGGCGGCGCGTTCGATATTACGAGCCTGCCGACGGAGCTGCCGGAACAAATTACCGAGGCCGCCGAGCTCGAGCGCATGGGCGCCGCTATCGATACGCTCGCGGAACTCGATCCAGCGCTCGCGCAACTCGTGGACCTCAAGTTCTTCTGCGGCTATTCCCTCATCGAGATCGCTTCGATGCGCGGCGTTTCGGAACGCACGGCGCAACGCGACTGGGACAAGGCGCGGATCCTGCTCAAGCGCACGCTGGAAGGCCGCGACATCCTGCCGGAGTGATCGCTGTCGCTTTTCGATCCGCATTTACGTTTCCGTGAATGACGATGGCGACCAACGAGCAAAAAAGATGGCGTGAAATCAGTCGGCATCTCGACGAGGCGCTCGATCTCGACGACCAGGCTCGCGCGAGCTGGCTGCGCGCCCTCGACGATCGGGCTCCAACGATTTCGGCGGCCGTACGTTCGCTGATCGCCGAAAAGGAGCGACTCCCGGAGCAGCCGCTGCTGAACGAGCAGCGCACGGTTGCTCTGCCGCGCCCGGGCCTGGCTGGCCAGCAAGTGGGCGCGTACACCCTCGAGTGCGTGCTTGGAACTGGCGGTATGGGCACAGTGTGGCTCGCGCGCAGGAGCGACGGACGGTACGAGGGCCGCGCCGCGATGAAGCTGCTCAACGCCGCGCTGCTCGGCCGGCCCACGGAGCAGCGCTTCGTACGCGAGGGTTCGGTGCTCGCGAAACTGCGTCATCCGAACATCGCGCAGCTGATCGACGCCGGCGTCGCGCCGAGTGGGCAACCGTACCTGGTGCTCGAGTACGTCGAGGGCGAACGCATCGATCGCCACGCGGAGCAGCGCAATCTCGACATCGAGGCGCGCGTGCGGCTATTCCTGGACGTGATTGCCGCCGTGTCTCACGCGCACAGCCATCTGATCGTGCACCGCGATATCAAGCCTTCCAATATTCTGGTGACCCCGGACGGCCTGGTGAAGCTCCTCGACTTCGGCATCGCCGCGCTCCTCGGTCCGGATGATGCGGAGCTGACGCGAGAGGTCGAACCGGGGCTCACTCCCGAGTACGCGGCGCCGGAGCAGCTCCTCAAGCAGCCGGTCACGACAGCCACCGACGTGTATGCACTCGGCGTCGTGCTCTTCCTGTTGCTCACCGGCAAACATCCGCTCAATCCGGACGGAACAGCGAGCCACGAGCTTGCACGCGCCACGCTCGATCGCGACATACCTCGCCCCTCTCAGCTCGCCGCCGACCCGGCGCTCGGGCGCATGCTGCGCGGCGACCTCGACAACATTATCGGCAAGGCGCTCAAGAGGGATCCCAGCGAGCGCTACAACACTGCCGAGGCGCTCGCACAGGATCTGCGATGCTTTCTTGCGTCCAAGCCGGTATCGGCCCAGCCGGACTCGATCGCTTACCGCGCGAGCAAGTTCATACGCAGACACCGCGGCGGCGTCATCGCGAGCGCCATCATCGCTCTGGTGTTGATCGGCGCAACGCTGTTGACAACGTTGCAGATGATCGAAGCACGCCGGCAGCGCGATGCCGCGCTCTACCAGTCCAAACGCGCGGAATTCCAGGCTCGCTTCGCCTACCAGATCATGTCGGAGGTGGGCGGCGACGGCGGGCCCGTCACGATCCGGCAGCTCATGGAGAAGGGCGTCGAGGTTCTCGAGAAAAGCTACCGTGACGACCCGCGGTTCGTGATCGGCATGCTGGTCAACATCTCGGGGCGCTACATGAACATGGGCGACACGAACGGCGAGTACGCCGCGCTCGTCAGGGCGGAGCGCCTTGCGCGCCAGCTCGGCGATCCTGAACGCATCGCCTACGTCCAGTGCAATACCGTCGAGACCGAACTGGCCGCGGGCCGGCCGAAGCAGGCGCGCGAGCGCATGCGCGACGGCCTCGCCAATCTCGCGAGACTGCCCGACCCACCGCTGGATCGACAGACCGAGTGCGGCACGGCGCAGGCGCGGCTGCTCTGGTCTGAAGGCAGGCTGCCCGAGGCAATCGAAAGCGCAACGAAGATCGCCAGGCTCATCGAGGCGCGGAATGAGACCGACGATCTGGCCTATGGAACGCTCACCACGATGCTGCAAGTGATGCTCGGCGCGGAAGGCCGCCGGCGCGAGGCGCGCGAATGGAACCGGCGGCTGCTGGCCGTGATCGAGCGTTCGGAAGGCGGATCGAGCCTGTCCATGAGCAACGCGCGGACCCATGAGGCCTCCCATCTTCACGATGCCGGTGAGATCCGGGCCGCACTGAACGTGCAGCGGGCGGTGGTCGAGCGGATCGCTTCTCAACAGGGCGTCGACAGCGTGCCGGCCTCATTCGCGCATCGACTTGGGCTTTATCAAATCCGTATCGAGGAAACGGATGCCGGACTCGTCTGGCTCGATCGCGCGGTCGCGGCGTCAGCCGCGCGAAACGAGCGGCGCGTGCAGATCGGCGCCCTGATCAACCGCGCCCAGGCTCATCTTCTGCTGGGTCGACTCGAAGGCGTGCTCGCCGACATCGAGGCGGCCGAACGTCTCGCCGAGGGTAATCCGGACGAGCATCGTGCGGCGCTGCGCGATGCGCGCTTTATCCGCTCGCAACTGCTCGTTGCACGCGGTAAGCCGGCAGCCGCGATCGGTGAGCTCGATGCCGTCCTCGCGGAGATCGGCTATCCCGGCAAGCGCGTGGCGAACCAGCTTGCTCCCATGCTGATACTGAAAGCGCGTGCTCAGTTGTCGCTCGGGCGCAATTCCGCGGCGCTTACGACAGCGCGCGATGCTCTCGCGATTGCGGAAGCGAACGCGCCGCAGCCGGATCGCAGCGCAATTGTGGGCGCCGCATTGATGACAATCGCTGCAGCTCAGCGGGCCGATGACGGAGCAAGTGCACGAGCTGCCGCCAAACGCGCCTCAGCTGCACTCTCGAATGGATTGGGGCCTGCTCACTCCGAAACGCGGGCTGCGTTGCTGTTTCACTAGAGCTATGGAAGTGGTTGGCGCTTAGCGGTTGGCGGTTAGTCAGAGGCGCTGGTGCGCTTTCATCCCTCGCGAGCGCGCAGGGCGCGAAAGCTGACGTTGACCGTTGCCCGTCAGAACTCGAGTCTTTCATTTCTCAGGTCGCGCGCAGCGCGAATGGGAAGGGCTTGTTTCCGACCGTCAACTGTCAACTCTCATACGAAGTTTTTCATCGGCCTGCGGCCGATCCTCAGGAAAACGAAGGCGCAAGAGCGTCTCCGGACTAACCGCCAACCGCTAACCGCAAACCGCTTTCGTTCCTGTCAGCCTGGCGGCTCTCGTCACGCGTTTCCGTTATCTCCCATAGAGCGCCTTCGCGCTACGAATGGGAGGTTCCATGATCGGATTACTGCAGCGTCGGGTTTCAATTGTTTTTCTTTCCGCCCTCTTCGCGAGCGGGCTCACTGCACACAGCGCCGCCGCCGAGCCATCGCTTCACAACGGCGGCCTCCCGAACAACTTTCCGTTTCTGAACAAGGCGGGAACCGCGGCAACGTTCAGCACGGCAGGCTTCGTCGATCTGAACGATCCATTCCACGTTTCCGAGGGAATGAACGGACGCACGTGCGAGTCGTGCCATCTGCCGCACGCCGGATGGAGCATCCGTCCGGTCGACGTCGAGCTCAGATTTTTTCTTTCCGGCGGCAAGGATCCTCTCTTCAACGCGCTCGATGCGAATAGCCCGAGCCCCGACGTATCGTCGGTACGGGCGCGCTACGCCGCGTACAGCATGCTGCGCAAAGGCCTGTTCCGCCGCGGCGGCGCCGTTCCGGCCGACGCGGAATTCGAAATCATCGCTGTCGACGATCCGCTCGGCGCGGGCGGAAGTCTCACGCGCTTCGCGTTCTTTCGGCGCCCGCTCGCCACCGCGAACTTCCATATCGCGAAAAACGTCGGCTGGCACGATCAGAACGCCAATGGCTCGGGAGATGTCCATGCTGGCCTCGTGAACCAGGCTGCCGGCGCCATCGTGGGCGCATTGGGAGGTCCGCCGGCCGCGCCGGAAGCTGTCGAATCGCTTGCGGTCTACGAAGAGAGTCTGCGCTTCGCTCAGCAGTCCATCTTCGGCGTCGGCTTGCTGACCGCCTGCGGCGCGCAAGGAGGTCCCGAGAATCTGTCGGCGCAGCCGTCAGTAAACGGTCGCTTCAACTTGTACGACGCGTGGATCGATCTTCCGCCGGGCTCGTGCACCAGCAAGAGCGCGGACAGGAAGCGCGCACAGATCGCGCGCGGTCAGGAGCTTTTCAACGCGACGAATCCGGGCGGCAGAAGCTGCCGTGGTTGCCACAGCGCTGCGAACAACGGCAGCAACATCAACGGCGCGCTCTTCGACATCCGCACCTCGCGACCCGAGTTCCGCAAAGCCGGGATGCCGCTCTACACAATGCGCAACAAGAGCACGTCCGAAGAACGGCAGACGACCGATCCCGGTCGGGCGCTGCGCAGCGGACTGTGGGTCGATGTCGACCGATTCAAGACACCTTCACTGCGCGGCCTTGTCGCGCGTGCGCCCTACTTTCACAACGGCATCGCGTCGACGCTGAACGACGTGGTGATGCACTACGAAACGGCGCTCGGTTTTCAGTTCACGCCTCAGGAACGCAGCGATCTCGTCGCGTTCATGGAAGCGCTCTAAACCCGGATCTGCTGTCCTCGAGTTCCCACCTACGCGCATCGCCGCTTGCGTGCGCTCGAAACCTGTTTTCTACACCTGACGGAGAAATGCGATGAAGACTCTAATTGTATTGACAACAGTGCTGGCCAGCTCGCTGGTCGGCGTAGCCCAGGCCGCGACGCGCGCCGACGAGATTCGCCAGCGGGTTGTGACCTTCGCGGATCTGGATCTGCAGCAGGACGCAGGCGCCGAGAAGCTCTATTGGCGGATCAGGACCGCAGCCCGGGAGGTTTGTGCGACTCCGGGCGTGCTGGGCCTGTTCATGGCCGCCGAAAGACGGCAGTGCGCAGAGCAGGCCGCTGCGCGGGCCATTGCAGATGTGAATGCCCCTTCGCTTACGCGCTACCACGTCGGGCGGAACGACGCCGGCGCCCACCAGACCGCTCTCGTTCAGCGCAATGGCGAAGGACGCGGCGAGTAACGCTCGAACAACGCCGATTGGATTCTGAAAGCAATTTTTGCGAGGAGAAGACGATGACGACGAAGACAAGACCGCAGTTTCGCGCGGGCCTGATTCTGTGCGGATCCCTGCTCTGGGCGGGATCTGTCTGCGCCGATGCGGTGACAGATTGGAACGAGATCACGATGGCGGCTGTCACCGCCTCGCGCCCGGGCCCGCAGGGCATGCTCGACGTGGCGCTCGTGCAGGTCGCCGTGCACGACGCCGTGCAGGCCTTCGATAAACGGTTCGAGCCCTATCATGTGGAGATCAAGGGCGCGAGGGGCTCGCGCTCGGCAGCAACGGCCGCGGCCGCGCGCGACGTGCTCGCAGGCATCTACCCCGATCCTGCGAAGGTCGCGTCTCTCGATGCGATCTACTTCAACTACCTCGCCGACAAGGGTCTGACGAACGATCCCGGGTTGGCGGTAGGGCAGAAGGCCGCCGCCGGTATTCTTC
>JBOHZJ010000098.1:0-2626 GCA_050738395.1 Steroidobacter sp. | reverse complement strand
TCCTTGCTTATCAGTTCCCCCGGATGTTGCGCCAGGTGTGTGAGCACGCCATGCGCTTTGTGACTCAGGTGTATGGCGGTCGCGCCGCGCCACAGACGACCGTCGAGCCGATCCAGTCGGTATGCGCCAAACACCAGATGTCGCGGGGTGCTCATGCCTGCAATGATGCGTAGTGGTGCGCCAATCGCCAGGGGGCCTGCGTAAATCCTCAGAAATTCCTCAGAACTTTCGCGGGACTGTCGCGGCGGCGCGCGCCTATGCTCTCAACCGGTACGGCGATCGGCAATCAAAACGTCAGCGCGGCTCATCTTATGGCGGGCACTCCTCAGGAATCAAAAGCGTTCACGGTGCATCGCACATTCGTCGTGCAGTTGCATGCAGGCGCCGGCCAGGGACGCTATTCCGGGCGCGTTGAACACGTCGCTTCGCGACGGGCGGCGCGGTTTTCGAATCTCGCAGGGCTGCTGGAATTTCTTGCCGACGACAGCGGCGCAGAGGCTCCGGAGCTCCGCGGGCGGGAGCGTTGATGCGTGCTGCAACACTCAATGGCGCGACGATCCACATCAAATCCGAAGATGTCAGGGCGCTGCGCAGGGGTTTCGGCGGCGTACTGCTGCAACGTGGCGATGAGGGCTATGACGCGGCACGCATCGTCTTCAACGGAATGTTCAATCGCCGGCCCGCCCTCATCGCAAGGTGCGGCGACAGCACGGATGTGCGGCGGATCGTGGAGTTCGTCCGCCGCCGGGAGTTGCTGCTGAGCGTGCGCGGCGGCGGTCACAGCATCGCCGGATATTCAAGCTGCGAGAACGGCGTGACGATCGATCTGTCGCTGATGCGCAGCGTCAGCGTAGATCCCGCGCATCGACGCGTACGCGTCGCGGGCGGGGCGACCTGGGCCGACGTCGATCGCGAAACACAACATTTCGGGCTCGCTGCGCCAGGCGGGGTCGTCTCGCATACCGGGGTCGCGGGACTCACCCTGAACGGCGGCGTCGGTTGGCTGCGCAACAAGCTTGGATTGAGTTGCGACAACCTGCTGCGCGTCGAACTGGTGACCGCGGATGGCGAAATCATCGAAGCGAGCGCCGAACGCAGCAGCGATCTGTTCTGGGCGCTGCGCGGCGGCGGCGGCAATTTCGGAGTCGTAACCTCGTTCGAGTTCCAGTTGCATTCGCTCGGCCCTGAGGTTGCGGCTGCGTTTCCGATGTATCCGCTTGCGCAGGGGCGCGACATCCTCGCGCGGTGGCGCGCATGGCTGCGCGAGGCGCCGAACGAGGTGAGTTCAGAAGTCGTATTGTGGACCCTGCCGACGTTCGAGATGCTCCCCGCTGCCGCGCGTGGTCAGCCGGTCATCATTCCAAGCGCCGTTTACGCAGGAGCGCCCGAGGCCGGCAACCGGATTCTGGATCCGCTGGGGACGTTCGACGTACCGCTCGGCGAGATTTCAGGAACGATGCCGTACGTTGCTGTGCAAGCTGCCTTCGATGCATCGTTTCCAAACACAGGAGAACTGTGCGGCTACTGGAAGTCGCTGTACGCGCCCGAATTGACGGAGCCGTTGCTGGATGTGCTGATCGATCTCGCTCATCACCGCAGCTCACCGGAAACGATGCTCGTTGTGCAGCACATGGGCGGCGCCGTGCATGAGGTCCCATCGGCCGCGAGCGCATTCGCCGAGCGCAGCGCGCCGTTTCTCATCAACGTGATGGGAACCTGGCGCAACCGCGACGAAGGTGGATACCACATTGCATGGGTGCGCGATGCATGGCGACGGCTTGCGGCGCATGCAAGCTCGACCGTCTACCTGAATTACCTCGGAGAGGAGCCTGCCGAGGGCGACGCCCTGGTGCGCAGTGCGCTCGGCGTGAACTACGAACGGCTTGTCGAAGTGAAATCGGCATACGACCCGGGCAACGTTTTCCGGCTCAATCCGAATATCGGACCTGCACCGCCGCCATAGCTACGGTTTGTCTTCCCTGCGGGGAATCGTTGCTGGATTTTCGCCCCGACGACCGTACTGCGGATGCCTGCCGGAAGCGGGAGGCTCGAGGAGATCGCAATGAACGCGCTGCGCATGATGCTTCTGGCGACCGGTTTGTGGATCTCGACGATCGAAATATGTACTGCCAACGGCAGCGCCGCGCAGATCGTCATCGACTGGAATGAGCGCGCCTATGAAAGCGCGTTTGCTGAAGATCAGTTCCAGACGTTCAAGGGCCAGCGTGCACACGCGATGATGCACCTCGCGCAGCACGATGCACTGAACGGCGTCGATCGACGCTTCGATCGCTACCTCACCGCAAAGCGACGCTCTTCCCTGCTCGAGCCGTACGCCGACGCCAGCGCAGCCGCCGCGCAGGCGGCGCACGATGTATTGCTGTCGCAGTACCCGAACGATCGGCAGGCCATTCGTGCGCTGCTTGCGCAGCAGCTCGCATCGATTCCAGAAGGCCCGGACAAGCAAGCAGGTCAGGACCTCGGTCGACGATCAGCCGCGTCCATCCTCGCGGTCCGCACGGGGGACGGCATTGACAGAAAGGGCGCCTATGCGTTCTCCGGCGATGTCGGCGCCTACCAGACGAGTCCGGGCTGGAAAGGATTTGTTGCATGGCCTGCGTTCGGC
>JBOHZJ010000097.1:0-5609 GCA_050738395.1 Steroidobacter sp. | reverse complement strand
ACGTAGGCCATCGCCATGAGCAGTCCGGCTTCGTCGAGCAATGGCTGGGACTTAAAGCGACCTTTCTCAGAATGTGCCCGTGCAGTTGTCCTCGGCGTTCGCGCGACGAGCGAGATACTCATTCAGACATTTCAGGGTCTGAGCGTGTGAGCGTGGGGTCAGGTCTTGCAATACAACATTCGACACCTGTTTGCGCGAGCATGCGTGATTGCAAGACCTGACCCCAAAGATCCCAAGCTATCGTGCCCGCATGGACTCACAGAGTGTGAGTGGCTGGACCCTGGCCCGTGCTTTCTCGCGTTGGGCGACACACTCGAGCAGCGTCAGCGGCGCTACAAGGAGTTTGTAGAACGCCGAGTGTATGTCCGCGCACCGCTTCCGTTCGCCTTCATCGCTTACGGTGAGGAGCCCTCCACATATGTCGAGGCCGGTCCTCATTCACGCCTTCTTCACGCTTCGCTTCACTGCCTCCTCACGATGCCTGGATACAAATGCGCCTCCTCGAGTGAGGAGCGCGATGTGCTTATGGCGCTGCTTCACGCTTCACACGGTCGGCGCTGGCGCAGTCCATGCGCCGACCATCAACAGCACTTCGGCGCTAAACATCGGAAAGGAGATTTACATGTTTTCTAATCAACTGAAGCTCGTCGCGAAAACCATTGCCATTGCGGCACTTGCACTCACTGCAACGGGTGGGAGCTCGCTCGCGCTCGCGCACGGTTCGCATCATTCCTCGCACAAAGATAAGATCGTTTTCAGCGTCGATGTCGCGGAAGATTTCACGCTTTTCAATCCGACACTCGTGAAACCGACGGACACCCAGCCCGAGCGCGGCTCGTTTTTCGTGACCGAAGGCAATATCTATCCGGCGGGCACGATCAAAGGCGACGGCGCTAGCTTCGATCCCACCACTACAGGCTCGCTCGGACGCTGGTTCTGCCGAGGCACTCACCTGGTGCCTGCCTCTGCGATTCCGGATGCGGCGTTCTGGGTCCAGACCGCGCAGGCTTTTCTGCTTCCGGACGATACGCGTTCGATCGCGACCGAAGGAGTCGAAGGCAATGGCACGGTTGTGCGTACGATCACGGGCGGGACGGGCAAATATAGTGGCTACGTCGGCGAGCAACGCCAGGAATTCCTCGGATTCAACTCAACAGGCGGCGTCAATCTGCGCGTGACGTTCGTTTTGAAGAAGACTGCGCGATAAGCCTCGATCGATGTCGGCGGCATGGCGAGTCGATGACTCGCCATGCCCTCCTGGCGTACCGGCGCCGGCTCCGGAAGGCCGCTCCGCGAGCAAAAGGGGACGGATCTATTTTCCACTGAGACCGCGAAAGCCCTGCCTATGAGTGCGGCTGTTGATGTAACGCGCGAAATCGATCTGTCCCAATAGGCGCGCGGGTGTATTGGACGTTTCGTCGCCCCGCGCAGGCATGCCTTCCGCAGCCGAAGACCGCGTTCTTAGTAATTGCCAACTCACGTCCAGCGCCGAAGCGCCTCCTGCGCGAAACGGGGAACCGAGCGCGAGCCTCGCTCTGATTCGCAGTCGATCTAGCGCCGCCGCTCGCGAACTGTATCGCTCGGCAGCGGAGGCGTGCTCGCGGGCGGAACGCGATGCCGCGTCGCTTGTTCGAACGCATACGCTAACGCGATCAGCTTCGGCTCCGAGAACGCCGGCCCGGCGAATGTCACGTCGGATGGGAAGGGAACGCCAATCGGCGGGTCGCCCGGAGTCAGCGTCGACAGGGCATTGAAGCCGCCCGGCACGGCGACGCTCGGGTAGCCCGCCTTCGCTGGCACGTTGGCGTTGGCATTGCCGAGGTGCAGCACCGCGTCGAAGTCGTCGTCCGTTCCCTTGAGGCCATCGGGTCCCTTGAAGACGCCATCGAGCGCCAGCTTCGAGCGCCGCAGGTCCTCAGCGCGATCAGCCAGGTAACGAGCTGTATCAGCGCTGCCCGGCGCTGTATCGAGCGCCTCCGCCCCTATCGCGATCGCCTGTCCGTACTTCATCGGCGGGACGTGAGCCTCGTTGAACGCGATGATTTGAGTGAGTGTTTGCAACGGCGCCCCGGGCGTGGCTGCGAGATACGCGTTCAAATCGCGTTTGAAGCCGTACAACAATACCGTCGAGCAGGTCAGGTCGGTCGGCTCCGGCCTGGTGAGGCACGTGCCGAGCTGCGGCATGCCGATTCGCGCTTCGTACGTTTCGATTCGCTCGACATACGCGCCCTGCGCGCGCATGACCTCGATCGCTGCATCCATGATCGCGGTTCGGTTCTCCGGAACCGGCGGCACTGCGAGACGCGCATTCCGAAGCGCCTTCTTCTTCAGGAACTTCGTGTAGTCATCGAAGCAGTTGCCGGGCGTGAGGCATGCTGCCGTGGCTTGATCATTGGGGTCATAGCCGGCGAGCACGCCGAGCAGGATGGCCGCGTCTGTCACCGTGCGCGTGAGGGGGCCAGCTGTATCCTGGTCTGCCGTTATCGGGATGATGCCGTCGCGGCTTACCAATCCCACCGTGGGCTTGATGCCGACGATGCCGTTCGCGCTCGCAGGGCTCAGGATCGATCCTGACGTCTCGGTGCCAACCGCGACCGCCACGAGGTTTGCATTCACACCGATAGCGGGGCCTGAGCTCGATCCGCCGGTTTGCAGCACCGGACGCCCGTCGTTGAACGGAGGCGTCGTGCGCGGATCGACGCGCGGATCGTAGGGATTGAAGCCGAAGCCTCCGAGCGAGCTGTAGCCGGTCGGCATGCCGATCGCGATGAAGTTCGCGTACTCCGTCAGCGTGCCTTTGCCGAGGATGATGGCGCCGGCTTCGCGCAATTTCTTCGTGATGAACGCGTCGTCGGGTGGGATGGAGCCTTTCAGCGCAACGCTGCCGGCAGTGGTCGGCATGTCAGCGGTGTCGACGTTGTCCTTGAGGAGCACGGGCACGCCGTAGAGCGGCTTTCTCGAACGCTTGCGATGGTCAAGCGCGTCGAGCGCACGTGCATCTCGCAACGCGTGGGCGTTGACATGCTGATATGCGTTGATCGCAGGGCCCGCCTCTTCGTAGGCCTTGATGCGTTTCAGGTACATTCGAGTCAGGCGCTCGGCGGAGATCACGTTGGATTGCAGCGCCCTGCGGATCTGCGGAATCGTCGTCTCCACCAATTCGAACCGTGCGCGCCCCCGATCCTCATGGTCATGATCCTGGGTGGTGAACGCCGGCAAGGCGGCGGCAACGAGAGCAGCAGTAGCTGCGAGCGCCAGGGATCGCTTCATGTTGCTGTCTCCGGTTAGAGAAGCGAGAGCGTAAGCGACGAATAATCTGGCGACGTAGCGGGCGGGTCAATACGCGAAAATGCAATGGCGGGAACCATGCACGACTCACACGGCGCCAGCATGGAAGACGCCGCCGAGCGTTGCGCCGTAAACGGTCTGACCCAGCAACGTGGTGATAGGCGTGCGCGTCCGTAGTTGAGCCCGAAGAAGCCGGGCGGTTCGAGCAGATAGGTTTGACGCGGACCATCGTGCTCCGAGGCCATGCGCGGATGCGTGCCGCATCGACACCGCGCCGAGTTTCAGTACTTCGGTTTATCTGGCTGAACGCATTGAACTGGGGTCAGGTCTTGCGCTCACGCAGCGCTGTTCGAGTCGATCAGAGATGCTTGATTGCAAGACCTGACCCCAGATGTCTGCGGCTGGCACGCAAGGAAATCCGACGATTCGTCTACGGTTGATCGATGGCGACGACCGACAGAGATTGATGTTGCATTGATATCGGATTTCGGCGGCGGGTTCGTCCTTGAAGCAGAGACGGACGAATCGGGAGACGATCGATGACTGCCATCGCCGAAGTTGCTTCAGGCGCCGTGCATACGCGCATGCAAAGCCGCACGCGTTTCGCAACCTTGCTCGCCCGCGTCATCGTGATACTTCGGAATGTAGGACCCTACGCCGCGATTGAAATCCTGCTGCCTGGCGGCACGTTCATCGCTCTGCTGCTGTGGCTCTATCGCCGGCGATCGATGTTGCCACAGGTACTCAAGAATCCTCTCTCACTGCCCATATCTTCAGTCTCGAGTCTCGACTCCTGCCGCCTCAGCGCTCCGCCAGCTCCTTGCGCGCGGCCGCCGGCGTCGTGCCGCAGATTCTGCGCATGTGGCGCGCGAGGTGGCTCTGGTGGGCGAAGCCGGTTGCAAACGCGATCTGTGCAATCGACAGCTCCGGATTGCGCAGGAGCGCCTTCGCTCGCTCAACCCTTCGGCGCAGCACGTATTGATGCACTGGCGTGCCCGTGGATTGGCGGAAGAGCGTTTTCAGATGCGACACGCTGATGCTCGCAACGGAGGCGATCCCGGCCAGCGACAGCTCGCTCTCCAGATTGTCCTCGATGTGCGTGACGATCTGCTTGAGCTTCGCCGCGCTCATGCCGCCGTGCACTTCGCGCATCGGCAAGGAGCGGCAATTGTGTCGCTGAAGGAGTCGTGCGGCGAGGGCGGTTCCGATGCTGTCGCGGAACAGCGGACCGGTCGCTTCGCCCGATTCGATCTCAGCCTTGAGGGCCCAGCCGAGATGCTCGATCACAGGATCACGCAGCTGAAACCGGTCGGCGACGCCGATGCAGGCGGGATTGAGATCGAGATCCTGTGCAACCGAACGCAGCAACGCATCGGGCACACGCATCACCAGCGTCGTTCCCGACTGTTTCATCTCCCACGCCGAAGGCGTATGCGCGGGGATGATGTCGAGATCGCCAGCGACTTCGCGGCCGTGCCGAACCTTTCCTCCACGTATGCAGGACACTTCGACCGATGGACCGAGATGCATGCACACGACGGTGTAGGGTTGCGGCTCCATCTCCTTGCGGCCCGGATGAAACTCCTTGATGCTCGCGCTGAGGGTGCGCGGTTCCGGCCGGCTGAACTCGTTTCGGGATAGATGCACGGGATTCGTTGTGTGCTCAAGAGCGGTGTGGCTACTCATCTTTGCGATCGCCAACGCGCAGTTGCTCAGCTGCTGAGCTTTCGGCCAACCTCAGGGAGGCCTGCCCAAAGGCATACCTCCAGCCATCTCGCGTTCGCACGTACGTATCGCTGAACCAGAGACGCCGATCGAATGAACCTGCCTTGCTGACACCCTTGATCCACAGGCGCGCCGTCACAACCGCCGTATCACCCCACACACGAACCACCTGCGTGCCAGCGTCTTCATCCTGCCGTTCATACTGGATCGTTTGGTCCCGCGCAGACTGAAGAAGCTCAGATCTCGTAACCGTTCTGCCGTCTCCCAATATAAGAACCATGTCCTCGTGCAGGATACGTTCCATCGTTTGTGCATCGTTCTGCTTGACGGCCGTTTGATACTGCGTATCCAACTCCGCAACGGTCCGGCGATCCTCTTCGGGTGAGGAATGAGCTGGGCCGCCTGTGGCGGCGCCGACCACCGCAAACACTCCGAGCGCCATGTTCTTGTGCATGGAGAAGTTTCCGTTTGACTGGGATATCGGTGAATCTACGGTGTTCCTTCGACACGCGCTGGCCACAATCGGACGCGATCGACCTCTGACCGTTCGCGGTGCCGCCCCCCGGTGCCGGGTCGTGCATTCGTGCATTCACTCG